>CAJUFH010000070.1 GCA_910585755.1 uncultured Muribaculaceae bacterium
AACCAATCTTAGTTAACCTTAAATCTAATACCATGAAAAACACATTGCAAAGGTAGGGCTTTTCGGCAATGCCACCAAACATTTTGACAAGAAAAACGCATTACTTTAACACTATTTTGCATTATTTGCCGCAAATCGGGGGCAAATGCGGTCAAAGTGCCACTTCAAGCCCATTTTGGCAAGCAAAATGCCACAGAAAAGAAACCGGGCACCGTTTATAGAAACGATGCCCGGTTAACATATTTTTATATCCAGCAATAACTGCCTGTTAATCAGCGAGCTGATGCGGAATAGTTGGGAGCTTCGGAGGTGATGGCCACGTCGTGGGGATGGCTTTCATTCACTCCTGCGTTGGTAATACGGGTGAATCGGGCCTTGTGGAGAGTGTCGATGTCGGGGGCGCCGCAGTAGCCCATTCCGGCGCGGAGACCGCCGAGCATCTGGTAAACCACCTCGTAGAGGGAGCCTTTGTAAGGCACGCGTGCAGCGATGCCCTCCGGCACGAGCTTCTTGGTGTCAGTCTCGTTGCCCTGGAAATAACGGTCCTTGGAACCCTTTTCCATGGCTTCGAGCGAACCCATGCCGCGGTATGACTTGTATTTACGACCGTTATAGATAATGGTGTCGCCCGGAGATTCCTCGACTCCGGCAAGCATGCCGCCAAGCATCACGCTGTAACCGCCGGCGGCGAGCGCCTTCACTATGTCGCCGCTGTAACGGATACCGCCGTCGGCAATCAGAGGCACCCCGGTGCCTTCAAGAGCCTTCGCCACGTCGTAGACGGCCGAAAGCTGGGGAACGCCGACTCCGGCGATAATGCGGGTAGTGCAGATGGAGCCGGGGCCGATTCCGACCTTCACGCCGTCAGCACCGTTCTCAACGAGGAAGCGGGCTGCCTCGCCGGTCGCGATATTGCCGACAACAACGTCGATTTCGGGATATTTTTCCTTGATGGCGCGGAGGGTTCCGATCACACCCTTGGAATGACCGTGGGCCGTGTCAATCACGATGGCGTCAACACCGGCGGCAACGAGGGCGTCGACGCGCTGCATGGAGTCGGCGGTAACCCCTACCCCGGCAGCCACGCGGAGACGGCCCAGCTTGTCCTTGCAGGCGTTGGGTTTATCCTTGGCCTTGGTAATATCCTTATATGTGACAAGCCCCACGAGGCGGCCGTCCTGGTCGACAACGGGGAGCTTTTCGATTTTGTGCTGCTGAAGAATCTGGGCCGCCTCCTCGAGGTTTGTCGACTGGGAGGTAGTTACGAGATTCTCGGAGGTCATAACCTCGTCGACGGGACGGTTGAGGTCGCGCTCGAAGCGGAGGTCGCGGTTGGTCACGATACCTTTCAACATCCCGGCCGCGTCGACAACGGGGATACCGCCGATATGGTATTCCTCCATCATTTTGAGAGCGTCGGCCACGGTCGCGCCGAGCTGGATGGTCACGGGGTCGTAAATCATACCGTTTTCGGCACGTTTTACGGCGTGTACCTGACGCGCCTGCTCCTCGATAGACATGTTTTTGTGAATCACGCCGATTCCACCCTCGCGGGCGATGGCGATCGCGAGCTTCGCCTCAGTCACGGTATCCATCGCCGCCGAAACCAGCGGGACATTCAGGTCGATGTTGCGCGAGAACTTGGTCTTGAGGTCGACCATTCGGGGAAGCACTTCGGAATAAGCGGGAATCAGGAGGACGTCGTCGAAAGTGAGACCGTCCATAGCCACTCGGTCAGCAATAAAATCGGACATAAAACTTAAAACTTTATTGCACGCAAAGTTACGCGTTTTTCGCAATTTCCGCAAATTTTTCGCCTCATCCTGCCCGATTTTTTTATGCGGAAAACGCCGTCCGGCGGGTGTCGGACGGCGTTTTAATGGTTTCAGCCTAAAACAGGACCAATCAGAGGCCGAAGGCGGCGCGGACAGCGTCGACGTAGTCGAGCTTCTCCCAGGTGAAGAGTTCGACGGTCAGCTGGCGGTCGCCGTCGTAGCGGGAATGGAAATGCTTGGTGACGGTGCGGGGCGTGCGTCCGATATGGCCGTATGTCGCGGTCTCGAGGTAAATCGGGGCGCGGAGCTTCAGGCGCTTCTCAATCGAAGCGGGGCGCATGTCGAATATTTCCTTGACGATGGCGGAAATCTCGGCATCGGTCTTTCCGACCTTGGCCGTGCCGCGGGTGTTCACGTAGAGACTGACAGGCTCCGCCACACCGATCGCGTAGGCCACCTGCACCAGCGCCTCGCGGCACACGCCGGCTGCTACAAGGTTCTTGGCGATATGGCGCGCGGCGTAGGCTGCGGAACGGTCGACCTTCGAGGGATCCTTTCCCGAGAAAGCGCCACCGCCGTGGGCACCGCGGCCTCCGTATGTGTCAACGATAATCTTGCGTCCGGTTAGTCCGGTATCGCCGTGGGGGCCGCCGATCACGAACTTGCCCGTCGGGTTGACGTGGAGCACGATGTCGTCGCCGAGAAGGGGGCGCAGCTCTTCGGGAAGAGCGGCCTTCACGCGGGGGAGAAGCACCTTCTCGACATCGCGGCGAATAATGGCGAGCATCTCGCTGTCGGCCTCATCCTGCGTGCGCCCTTCGCCGGGCTGGATGAAGTCGTCATGCTGGGTCGAAACGACGATGGTATGCACCCTGACGGGGCGGTTCTGCTCGTCGTACTCGACCGTAACCTGGCTCTTGGAGTCGGGGCGGAGGTAGCTCTTGCGCTTGCCGTCGGGGGTGATGTAGGTCATCTCCGTGCCCTCGCGGCGTATTTTCGAGAGTTCTTTGAGTATCGCGTGGCTGAGGCCGACGGTCAGGGGGATATACTGCGGGGTCTCGTCGACGGCATAACCGAACATCATGCCCTGGTCACCCGCGCCCTGTTCCTCCTCTACCGAGCGCTCGACGCCGCGATTGATGTCGGGGCTCTGCTCATGGACGGCGGAAAGGACTCCGCACGATTCGCCGTCGAATTTGAGCGACGAGTCGTTGTAGCCAATTTCGTTAATCACTCGGCGGGCAGTGTCGGCGAGGTCCACATAGGCCTGCGACTTCACTTCCCCGGCGATTACCACCTGGCCGGTGGTAACGAGGGTTTCACACGCCACCTTCGATGCCGGGTCGTAGGCGAGCATTTCGTCGAGGACGGCATCGGAAATCTGGTCGGCCACCTTGTCGGGATGCCCCTCGGAGACCGATTCTGAGGTAAATAAATAATTCATGGAGCTTTTTAGCATTTTTTTTCGTGGTTGCAAGCAATCAAATTTATCCACAAGAACCCGCCCATCTGGGCGGGTTCAGGATGGAGGTACCAAGCGGAATCGAACCGCTGTAGACGGTTTTGCAGACCGTTACCTAACCACTCGGCCATGGTACCCTGTCAAAACAACTATCATCGGCGCATTGCCGATTTGCGGATGCAAAGTTAGGAGATTCTTTCGAGACTCCCAAATTTTTCAGCGATTTTCGCCTAAATATTTTTCAACACTCCGAAGTTATTGACAAATCCGAGCGATTTTAACATCGCGGACGGGGCGGATTGCGGGATTTTGGGTAACTTTGGGGAAAAATAGAGTATGCCTGGAAAAACTTTCAGACAGCCTTATTCACTCACCCTTTATTAAATGCGGGGCAACGCCTCCGCGCGACGATATATTATGGCAGGTTTTGTGCATCTGCACGTCCACACGCAGTATTCCGTTCTCGACGGCCAGGCTTCGATTGAAGCGCTGGTCGACAAGGCCATGGCCGACGGCATGCCGGGTATCGCGATTACCGACCACGGCAACATGTTCGGCATCAAGGAGTTCTTCAACTACGTCGCCAAAAAGAACGGCAAGACCAAAGGCGCGATCAAGGACGCTGAAAAGGGGGCCGCCGAAGCCGCGACCGAAGAGGAGCGCGCCGAAAAGCTCGCCGAGGCCGAGAAACTGCGCGGGAAAATCTTCAAGCCGATTTTCGGCTGCGAGGTGTATGTCGCCAACGACAACCTGCTGACCCATACCGACAAGCACGACACCGGGCGCCACCTCATACTCCTGGCCAAAAACCTCAAGGGGTACCACAACCTCGTCAAAATCGTGTCCAAGGCCTGGACCGAGGGATTCTACAGCCATCCGCGTACCGACAAACACGAAATCGAGAAGCACCACGAAGGGCTGATCGTATGCTCGGCTTGTCTCGGCGGCGAGATTCCGAAACTTATCACATCGGGAGAAATCGAGGAGGCCGAGAAGCAGGTGAAATGGTGGCACGACATATTCGGCGACGACTATTATCTCGAATTGCAGCGCCACAAGGCGACGGTGCCCCGTGCCAACCACGAAGCCTACGAGCTGCAGCAGACTGTCAACAAGGAGCTGATGCGCATCAGCAAGGAGCAGGGCATCAAGGTCATATGCACCAACGACGTGCATTTCGTCAACGAGGACGACGCCGAAGCCCACGAACGCCTGATATGCATCTCTACCGGCAAGAAGCTCGCCGACGAGAACCGCATGCTCTACAGCAAGCAGGAATGGATGAAAACCACCGAGGAGATGACAAAGCTCTTCTCAGACATCCCCGAATCGCTTGCCAACACGCTCGAAATCTGCGACAAGGTAGAGTTCTACGACATCGACCACGCCCCGATCATGCCCTTCTTCGCCATCCCCGAAGAGTTCGGCACGGAGGAGGAATACCGCCAGCGCATCACCGAGCAGGACCTTTTCGACGAGTTCACCCGCGACGAGAACGGCAACGTGGTCATGAGCCAGGAGGAGGCCGAAAATAAAATCAAGAAACTCGGCGGCTACGACAAGCTCTACCGCATCAAGTTCGAGGCCGACTACCTCGCAAAACTCGCCTACGAGGGGGCGCACCGCCGTTACGGCGACCCGCTGACACCGGAACTGGAGGAACGCATAAAGTTCGAGCTGCACATAATGAAGACGATGGGTTTCCCGGGTTACTTCCTTATCGTGCAGGACTTTATAAACGCCTCGCGCGACAAACTCGGAGTCAGCGTGGGTCCTGGCCGCGGCTCAGCCGCGGGGTCGTGCGTGGCCTACTGCCTTGGTATCACGCAGATTGACCCGGTCAAATACGACCTCCTGTTCGAGCGTTTCCTCAACCCAGACCGTATCTCCCTCCCCGATATCGACGTGGACTTCGACGACGACGGCCGCGCCCGCGTCCTGCAATACGTTACCGAGAAATACGGGGCCGACAAGGTCGCCCACATCATAACCTACGGCACAATGGCCGCCAAGTCGGCCATCAAGGACGCAGCCCGCGTCGAGGGGCTTTCCATACCCGAGAGCGACCGCCTGACGAAGATGATCCCCAAGCACATGCCGGAAGTCAACGGCAAGGAGCTGAAACCTACGCTGAAAAACTGCTACGAATACGTCGAGGACTTCAAGAAGGAACTCGCGCTCGGGATGCCCGAGACCAAGCAGGTGCTGAAATACGCCGGACAGCTTGAAGGGAACGTGCGCAACACGGGGGTCCACGCCTGCGGCGTGATTATCTGCCGCGACCCGATCGACGACTGGGTGCCGGTCAGCACCGCCGTCGACAAGCAGGAGGGTAAACTGCTCGTGACCCAGTACGAGGGACGCGTCATCGAGGAAACCGGCCTCATCAAGATGGACTTCCTCGGACTGAAAACCCTGTCGATCATCATGGACGCGGTAAAGAATATCGAACTGACCCGCGGAGTGAAAATCGACATGGAGAAAATCCCTATCGACGACCCCGCGACTTACAAGCTATACTGCGACGGACGCACCATCGGGACGTTCCAGTTCGAGTCGGCAGGCATGCAGAAATACCTCCGCGAGCTCCAGCCCTCCACCTTCGAGGACCTCATAGCCATGAACGCCCTCTACCGTCCGGGGCCTATGGACTATATCCCGGAGTTCATCTCCCGAAAACACGGCAAGACCCCTATTGTATATGACATCCCCGTCATGGAGAAATACCTCAAGGACACCTACGGGGTAACCGTCTACCAGGAGCAGGTCATGCTGCTGTCGCGCCTGCTGGCCAACTTCACCCGCGGCGAGAGCGACACCCTGCGCAAGGCGATGGGTAAGAAGCTCATCGACAAGATGAACCACCTGAAAGGGAAGTTCATGGAAGGGGGACAGGCCAACGGCCACAAGCCAGAGGTGCTCGACAAGATATGGAAGGACTGGGAGAAATTCGCCTCATACGCCTTCAACAAGAGCCACGCGACCTGTTATAGCTGGGTAGCCTTCCAGACAGCCTATCTCAAGGCCAACTATCCGGCTGAATATATGGCGGCGGTCCTTTCCCGCAACCGCTCCGACATCAACAAGCTGACGTTCTTCATGGACGAATGCAAGTCGATGCGTATCGAAATCAAAGGCCCGGACGTAAACGAGTCGTTCAACGATTTCGGTGTGAACAAGCAAGGCGCGATCCGCTACGGTCTCGCAGCAATCAAAGGGGTCGGCGACAACGTCGTGGCCTCAATCATCGCGACACGCAAAGAGGGGGGCCCGTTCAAGAGCATCTACGACTTCGTGGAGCGCGTCCCGGCCCAAGCCATCAACCGCAAGGTAATGGAGGCGCTCGCGCTCGCCGGAGCGTTCGACTGCTTCCCCGAAGCCAAGCGCGAGGACTATTTCGAGAAGAACAGCCGCGAGGAGAGCCTGGCCGACCAGTTGCTCCGCTACGGCGCCCTGTACCAAAAAGCGCAAAGCGATATGACCGCCTCACTTTTCGGCGACATGGACGCGGAACTTAACACGGCCGGACGCCCGGTAATCCGTCCGGCACAACGGTGGGTCGAGAGCGAGAAACTGCAACACGAGAAGGACCTCGTAGGCATGTTCCTTTCCGGCAATCCCCTCGACCCGTACTATATGGAGCTGCACTTCGGTATGCAGACCATTAAGCAGCGCAACGAGATGGAACCCGAAGAGGGGAAGGAAATCGTGTTCGGAGGAATGGTGACGAAATTCGAGTCGCGCCCGGCGAAGTCAGGGGGATTCTTCGGCATAATGTCGATCGAAGACTACTCCGGCACCACCGAACTGCGCCTTTTCAAGCAGAAATACGTCGATTTCTCGAAATACGGCGTTCCGGGAACCCCGATCGTGGTCAACGCCCGGTTTGAAAAGCGCTACAACGGGGAAATATCCCTCGAAGTGCAGCGCATCAGACTGTTGAGCGACATAAAGGGGCAACTCCTTAACGGCGTGAAGCTGACGCTCGCCCCGGCGGAAATCACCCCGACGCTGACCGACGTGCTGAAAGAGTGCCTCAACCGCCGTCCGGGCGACGACACGACACTTGGGCATTTCAACGTGAGCATGCAGGATCCGAGCACGGGACGCACCGTCACCCTCTCCTCGGCCCACAAGGTGCCGCTCGACCGCGAGCTCGCCAAGACCCTCGACCAGCTCGAAGTCGCCTACTCATTCGACAAAGCATACAACTAACAACATAAGTAACACATTATGGCTTTAACAATCACAGACGAAAACGCCCGCGAGATAATCGATTCGGGCAAACCGGTGGTCATCGACTTCTGGGCCACCTGGTGCGGTCCCTGCGTGGGCATGGCCCCCATCATCGACGAACTGGCAAAGGAATATGAGGGCCAGGTAGTAATCGGCAAATACAATGTCGACGAGGAAGGAGACCTCAGCACGGAGTACCGCATCATGTCGCTCCCGACCATCCTCTTCTTCAAAAACGGCGAAAAGACAGCGATACGCCTCGCCGGCTCGCAGAAACGCGAGACCCTCGAAGAGAAAATCAAGGAACTCATAGCCCTCTGAACCGCCCCGCATGGCGTTTAACGACAAGACAATAGCGCCCCCTGACGGCGGCGCTATTGTCCTCCCGGGGGAGGAACCGAAAGCGCTCGCGTCGATGGGGCGCCGCTTTCCGGCGCTCGACCTGCTGAGGGTCGTGGCCATAATCGCCGTGATTTCCTGCCACTCGCTCCCCGGAGAAATGCAGGAGCGCCTGTGGAAGGACCTCCCGATGGTTGCCTTCATCAGCACGCTGTTCATCCTATCGGGAGCGCTCCTGCTGCCCGTTTCCGAAACCCTCGGAGTCTTTTTCCGCAAGCGCCTCAAGCGAGTTTTCATCCCGCTGGCAATATGGTCGGTCGTCTACGCCGCCGTCTACTATTTCCAGGGGGAGCGGACGCTGCTGGAAACCGTCAAATCATTCCGCGACATACTGTTCCGTTCCAACTTCCCGCCCGGTTGGTTCTGCTACGCCATCGGCGGAATCTATCTCTTCGCCCCGGTAATCTCCCCCTGGCTGCGTCAGGCCGGGCGCCGGCAGATTGAAATCTACCTTTTTGTCTGGCTCATATCGCTCAACATACCCTATTTCGGCATAAAGACCGACATAAGCGCAGGGTTCTTCGCAATGTTCTATAACTGCATGGGTTACTGCGTCGCGGGAGTTTATCTCGTCCATTACGCCATTCCCAGGCCCCCGTCGTGGAAAATATGGCTTCCGGCGCTGCTGATTGTGACAGTCTATCCCCTTTACACGCGCCTCCACAACGGCTGGCAAGGATACGCCGAAGCATATTACGTCACCCCCAACTGCGCCGAAGCCGCCCTCGGCATCCCCCTCTTCATCCTCTTCTGGAAACTCTTTGGCGGCTGGAAGCAGCTCGCCTCCCCCGCCCTGCCGACCTCAGGGCAATCCGCGGCCTCAATGCGCAGTAAACTCTCGGCTATGTTTGACGCCATATTACGAGAGTTGAGTCTCGACAGCTTCGGAGTTTACCTAATCCACTGGCTCTTCATCTTCCACATTCTTTATCCCTACTTCCCTGGCTGGCATCCCTCCTGGGCAACCTACCTTCTGACCCTCGCCGTCTGCTTCCCAGCGGCCGCCCTCCTCCGCCGCCTCCCCCTCATCGGCCCCTACCTCATGTAACCCTTCCAAAAGGGAAAGCGTCATTTATTCACTTGGCCACAAGAGCTTAACCATTATATCCCACACGATTAATAATTCCACACGATTATACCGCACGATAATCCTCAGCTCACACTCCGACTGAGCGCCCGGAGGGCGCGGGCCCGTGGTAATAAAAAGGATTAAGGAAGATAAGGGGCACACAGATTTTGGTGATAGCGCAAGGCGCTATAACACGGATGCGACGGATAAACACAGATTTTCCTTTTGTGAAGGAGGGATTAGGCTCGTTAAATAAACATACGGTTATTGCTATAACCCGCAGTCGGCGTATAAAGTATGCGACAAAAAAATCTGTGAAAATCTGTCGCATCCGTGGGGGAGCTTGCGACCCAAAAATCCGTGTGTTCCCACTCCTTCCTATCCCCTCTTAAACACCCTGATTCCACGGACCCGCACCCTCCGGGCGCTTCCACCAAGCCCACCGACACAAATCACCGCGCCTCACCCCTCCGGGGTTCGACACGGTGTTACTCACAGACCCGCACCCTCCGGGCGCTCCGCGGGCGAATGTAACTTCGGCCTCGTCTTTTTCGACCTCGTCTTTTTTGCCTTCTGTAGCCAACTCGCCACAATTCCAAAACAAACAGGAGAGGAAACTGATTAAATCAGCCTCCTCTCCTTATTTGTAGCCTCAGGTCAATGTACAATAACCTTTCTTCCATCATTGGAAATCCTTATGCCCGGGGTACTGCCGCACTCAATATTCGTGTATTACCTCATCTTACCAAATGGTAAGTAAATCCATCGGGCTGACTGATTACGAGAGTATTCTCTGTTAATTCGTCAATATGCCATTTCTGAACATCGCCGTTATCCTTATACATCGTCAATATATCATCGTCCCACGAAAAAGTGCAAGAATATGTGACATTCTCATTCCTGTTAGCATAGTAATATGTCTGAGACATTGTATAGTCCTCGTTCAGCGACATTGACAGTAACTTAGCGTTCGGGGGAGTAGTATTCCAAACACAGGTATACTTACCGAAAATCGGAATCTCCTCAAGATCGTATGACGGTTCCGCAACCATCTCCACACCCATTGTCTTAACCAAAGGCCGGACGGTATAATTTCCCTTTGAATCAAGCCCTGTGAAGTAAGTCGCGACAGATGAACTTGGGCCTTCGTAATCAGAGTGATAATAGACCTTTTTAACAGACTTGTCCTTTTTGTCAATTAAAGCAAGGCCCAAATCACATGGCACAGTGTTACCGGAAGCCATAGTTCTTGCGCTAACTGCGGATTTTCCAGACCGCTCGGCGTAGGTATCACTGAAAGAGGGCACAAAATCCAACTGTTCAAATGGCTCGAAGCCGTTGAACATTTCGAAGATTGTCTGATCATAACTTTTACTCCAACCGAACAGATGAAATTCTGCCGCGCCGGACTTATATGTTCCTTTTTCAATCTTTGCTTGAGAGACACGCCTATAATAATCCGGGGATGTCAAAGCGTCTGCAGCATCTCTTTTTGACGGAACCCAATTTCCCTTAGCCTCCAAACCGGTTTCAAACCTCACATCGGCTTTGGCGATGTCAAGGCTTGAAGTGCAAATAAACGCCACGCCAAGCTCCACATATACCCCGGCAGACACGCTACCGCTGACAGTGAATTCCCCTTCATAGCTCTCCCCCGTTTTTCGGAAATCACAAACGGGACGTAGTTCTCTTTTATTCCTACTCGACCAGTCAAACCGGAATGAATGACGATAGTTGTTTACAAGGGTATGCTTAACAGCGGCTGTACAGGAAGCGTTGGCGGCGAGGCCGACCTCGATATATATGTCAATCAATGCTTCAGGAATAGGTATTGTTTGTCCCCATAGCTTCAGGTCGTTACCAAGTCCTATGGTTCCTGCAACTCTGATTTCATTTGTAATGGATATGTCAGTAATGATTCCAACGCCAAGATTGACACCATATCCGCGTTGGACTACGACATAGCCATTGTAATGAAAACTTGGCGCTACTGTAACGTCCCATCCACATTCTCTTCCTATTGATAGCGGAGAATCACCATCATATGTGAAATCAAGCAATCCTTTTGTCAAGTCAAACTTCGATGGCGCGGGAGTAAATGTTCCTGAACCGGAGTGCGAGGCTTGTCCGAGAACTTTCGTCGATTGAGGGGCAGGTGTGCCGCCATCACCTATGACACCGTAGTAGGTCTCAAATATATCAGTCAGTTCAACCGGATCACATTCAATTATAAGTCGCTCAGCATCTTCTATTAGAGCGTTTACTTTCCCGGCAAACGGAATTGTCAGTTTTTCTCCGTCAGCTTCGACAAAGATAGTCTGGCCGATGGAAGGTATGATTTCAGAGGGGGTCGACTTTTGGACGAAAAGAGTCAGCTGGTTAGCTGAAACGACATAATCAGACAAAGTAGCTGTCTGATTGACTCCCGATACAAACTCGTTTTCAGGTGTCTCGAATCCGACATAATCAATCTCGTCAACGGGGATGGAATAAACATTATCCTCGGTCACGAAATTCTGAACAGCAGGGGTTTCCTCTGTCGCCTCAACATAATCGATGGATACAATATTCTCGGTATCTAACGCGATTACGCCATAAGTGGAGCTATAGATATATAGCGGATGCGCCGTAGCCGCACTCATACCCAGCCATCCGAGCAGAGCGGATATTATTAGATTTGAATACTTCATTTTACCGAGATTTTAAATGTTGAGCCGCCTGTTTTTACGACGTAAACACCCGGTGCGAGCGAGGCGAGCGATACAGGCGTATCGGGATTCTGCCGGGACGAAATCATTGTATGCCCGGTTGTCGAGAATACAGTTACATCGGCTGCTGATGATAACAATGTCCTTCCGATAAGGCGGACATTTACAGAAGTCTCATCATCCGATATATTGACGATTCCGCTCCGGTCCTCTTCAAAACTGTAACTTTTAAGATTTGACAAGGCGAAGAGAATCTCACCGTCGCCGGTAGTGACAACCATCTCTGTCGGCGTAAATGAGATTCGAGGGGTCGCGCTCAAATCAAAATAGGTAATTGAATTGTCGGCAGCCTTGACTGCGAGTCGATTTAGGGCTGCTCCCGCAGTCAGGCAGCATACGGACGCGACAAGTAACCATATGATTCGCACTGCGTTTGCGAAAGTGTTTTTAACCATTATTATTCAACTTATTTTAAATGAGATAGACTTGTTTACGAATAGTCCTAAGAGGAAATCGCACGTTATCATATCACGAGTTTTTCCACGCGGGCACCATCCCTGAGTATATAGATTCCGCTCGGCAGCGTTATCGAGAAACTACCTTGGCCAGAATAGACAACCCTGCCATTGATGTCGTAGACAGAGCATCCATTAGCGCAGCCGGTAACTGTAAGATTTCCGGCAGATACAGAAATTATCGGCACGTTATCAGGGATTTCCTCTAACCCAGTATGGTATTTGTCAAACACAACGCTTATGTCATGGTCGTCATTGACCTCGGGAATCTCATATACTCCAGCGACAGCCTGTGCGGGAATTCCATCCACCGCGATTGACTCAAACACATATTCCGGTGCGGGGTCTGCGACCAGGCGTAGCGAAGCTCCCTCTTTGATGAGACTGTCTAACAAGTTTGGGCAGTCTCTTTTTATGGTCTAAACAGGCTAAA
>CAJUFH010000071.1 GCA_910585755.1 uncultured Muribaculaceae bacterium
TATCGGCCGGAGTGCGTTCGAATGTTGCAGCGGCCTGACCTCGGTGACCATACCCAACTCGGTGACTTCTATCGGCCGGGATGCGTTCAGTTCTTGCAGCGACTTGACCTCGGTGACCATACCCAACTCGGTGACTTCTATCGGCGAGGATGCGTTCCAATCTTGCAGCAGCCTGACCTTGGTGACCATACCCAACTCGGTGACTTCTATCGGCCCGAGTGCGTTCTCCGGTTGCAGCGGCCTGACCTCGGTGACCATCCCCAATTCGGTGACTACTATCGGCGGGTCAGCGTTTTACGGTTGTAACGAGTTAGTCGAGGTAAACTACGACACGACTAAACCTGTCAGCGCACGTAAGAGCTTGTTTAGTGATGGTATATACAAGACTGCTACACTTAATGTGGCTGTCGGCGCCCTTGACAATGTATATAGCACGGAGCCATGGATGTACTTTGTCAACATTAAGGAGAGTGACTTCTCCGGCATCGAAGAGGTGATTGCCGAGCTTGATCCGAACGCATCTATTGAGGTGTATAACCTTAATGGCGTGAAGGTGGCCGACACCATTGAGAATCTTCCCATCGGTCTCTACATTATCCGTCAGGGCAAGGTTGCCAAGAAGGTTGCTGTCAAGTAAAAAACAGCAATTAGACGCTCAAATAAATCGGGGAGCGCATCCGACTGCATGGAAAGCGCTCCCGTTTCATATAAGTAATTTTTCAAGCCTGACGCAGCACGCCGCGTCTCTACACAAATCAGCTTATGCGGCAGCAGCTTCGTAGACGCTGTGAAGAGGGTTAGATGCGGTCGAGGACGGTCGCGATGAGGTCGCGGATGGCGGTTTTGTAGTTGGGGGTGGCGTCGTGGCGCATGCGGTTGGCGATGATGGAGCAGACGGTCATGGCGCGGTGGCCCATCAGGCGGCTGAGGCCCTGAAGGGGGGCTGACTCCATCTCGTAGTTGGTCACCTTGCGGTCGCCGAAACGGAACTCTTCGATGCGTCGGTTGAGGTCGGGATTGGCCAGGGGGAGGCGCAGCTCGCGGCCCTGCGGCCCGTAGAATCCGACGGCGGAGATAGTGTTGCCGCGCACCATGTCGTCGCATCCAATCTGATCAACCAAGGCGCTGTGGGCGTCAACGACATAAGGCTTGGCCCACAGGGGATTCCATCCCGTATGCTCGCAGAAAGCGCGCTCGAACTCCAGGTCGGCCACCTCGTTTCGGCCAGCATAGTAGTTAAGCACGCCGTCAAATCCGATAGCCTTCTCGGCAATCACGGGAGTTCCGAGCTTCAGTTCAGGCTGGAGAGCGCCCGAGGTTCCGATTCGCACCATCGTCAGCTCCCGGTGGGAGTCCTTGACCTCGCGCGTATTGAAATCGATGTTGGCGAGCGCGTCAAGCTCGTTGATCACGATGTCTATATTGTCGGGACCGATACCGTGGCTGAGGCACATAATCGGCTTACCCTTGTAGGTGCCGCCGATGGTATGGAACTCGCGGGAAGAGACCTCGAAGTCGCGGGTATCGAAGTGCTCGGCGACGATGTTGACGCGGGCAGGGTCTCCGACGAGGATAATGCGGTCGGTAAGCTGCTGGGGGAGGAGGTGGAGGTGGAACACCGAGCCGTCGGGGTTGATAATCAGCTCGGAAGGTGCTATGATTTTCTTTTCCATGGTGTTTTGTTGTTGAATTTCATACTCTTATAGTTACGCCTTCGGGAGGCGGAAAGTTCAGTTAACGCGGTAACGCGCCCCGGGGAGGGCCATTATCAGGTCGTCAAACTCCATTTCGACGAGCATCGCCATCAGTTGCCCCGTTGGGATTCCGAGAGCGGCCTGCAACGTGTCGGCGGTTGCCTCACCGTTGTGGGTCAGATAATCTACAATTTTCTGCTGGCTTTCAGGCAGCGGGGAGAATAGCTCAGCCTGGGCGCCTTCCACCGGGCGCGGCGTCCATCCCATCGCTTGTATCAGGTCGTCAGCGGTCTCAATCAGGGCAGCCGTCTGCTCGCGGATCAGCATGTTGCATCCGGCGCTGTATCGGTCGGATGTGCGTCCGGGGAGAGCGAACACTTCCCGGTCATATGCCCTGGCGACATGGGCCGTGTTCAGCGCGCCGCCCCGGTCGGATGCCGACTCCACGACAACGACAGCGTCCGACAGCCCCGCCACAATTCGGTTGCGGGCCAGGAAGTTGCCGCGGTGGGGCCGCGTGCCGTGGACGTAGTCGGTAACAACCGCGCCCGCGCCACGGACCATCCTGGCAGCGTCGTTGCGGTGTTCGGCGGGATAAATCGTGTCAAGCCCGTGAGCCACTACCGCAGCCGTCGGGACTCCGAGAGCCATCGCCCGCCGATGCCCCATAATATCGCATCCAACAGCCAGCCCGCTGATTATCAGCAAGTCGTCAAGCTTATCCGCCAGGTCGCCAACGAGCTTGTCAATAAACTTCGCTCCATAGACCGTAGCGTTGCGGGTGCCGACAACAGCGACGACATGCCTCGCGTTAAGGTCGCAGTCACCCTTCACATAAAGCATAGCGGGAGCGTCGTCGCAAGCGAGCAGACGCCGAGGATAATCCTCGTCGGTGAAATACAGACATCGGATGCCGTTCTTATCGATAAACGGCAGCTCCTCCCTCGCGACAGCGAGAGCCGCGTCAAGGTCGGAGCGCGACAGGGAAATTCTGCGCCCGCTACCGACTTCGCGGAACGCCTCCTCGCCGTTTTCAAACAGCGCCCGCTCAGAGCCGAACAGTTCAAGCACGCGTTCGGCACGCCCGGTGTTCATCCCGCGGAGTTGCGAGAAGGCCACCCGGTAAAAGAGTTCCGACTGAGGTTGGCGAGAAGGCTGGATAATCATTTCGCTGTTTCCGTGTTGGTTATCGAACCTGCGAATGCATGGGCGAGCTCCTCGCCGCGGCTAAGACGGCCGTTAGAGGTGGAGACAATCGTAACGAGCGCCTTCACGACCTGCTGCCCGGCCTCGTTGAATATATCCTGATGGAATACGAACCGCGCGCCCCGGCGTTCGAGCCACAGGCAGCTACGCATACTCTCGGCCAGGCGCAGCGGACGCAGATAGCTGATTTCTATCTTGCTGACCACGGGGTCCACCCCGCGGCGCTGCATGTCGCGGAAACTGACCCCGCGGCTTTCGCAGAACTCGTGGCGCGTGTGCTCCAGGTAGTGCAGGTAATTGGCGTTGTTAACAATTCCCTGCGAGTCAACCTCGTAGTCGCGCACCTTTATAGGCATTTCAAATGTATATACAGATTCCTGGGCCATATGTCGAGTGAATGTCAAACTCAAAGTTAGGGGTTTTCGGGGAATCTTCAAAACAAAATTCGTAATTTCGCGTCAAATATGAATATCTCCCACAAAGCATCGAGAACGACGGCCCTGCTGGCCGCTCTAATGGCGACGGTAGCCGCCATGGCCTGCACTTCGGCTCTTGTCAGCGCCGACGCGTCGGCCACGGGGCGCTGGATGCTTTGGAAACACCGCGATTCCGGCCACAAGGACAACATCGTCGACCGCGTTGAGGCGACAGACTCCACGATGGCCTATGTCGCACTCTTCAACGCCGGGGACACCCGCCGCGAGGAGGCCTGGATCGGGTTCAACTCGGCGGGATTCGCGGTAATGAACACGGCAAGCTATAACCTCGCCCCCGACACGGCCGCGCTGAAAGACCGCGAAGGGTTCCTTATGAGCCGGGCGCTTGGTGTCTGCCGCACACTGGAAGATTTCGACTCGCTGCTCAACGCCCTGCCCCGCCCCCTCGGTGTCCAGGCCAATTTCGGAGCTGTCGACGCCTCAGGCAACGGCGCTTTCTTTGAAACGCACGACAACGGATTCGTACGCTACAACCTATCTGACGCACCCGACGGCATGCTGCTCCGCACAAACTTCTCTTTCAGCGGAGGGCCGGCCAACCGACTGGGGACGGAACGCTTCGACAACGAGCGCTACATCATTGACACCATCACCGCCAAGGGGAAACTCGCGCCCTGGCATTTCACCGAAACCTTGTCGCGCTCATTCCGGCTCCCCGACGGTTCCGACCCACTGACCCGCGGAAGGGCCTCGATGCCCGACAAAGGGAGCTGCATAGCCCGCGGCAATTCCACAGCTTCCGTTGTCATCGAAGGCCCCCTCCCCGGCGACACTTCCGGGAAGGGCATCGTCATGTGGACGGCCATCGGATTCCCGGCCCTTTCAAGCGTTCTCCCCGCGACCATCGACTCCATCCCGGCTCCGCTGAAAGCCGCCTCGAACGGGCGCTCTACCCAATGCGACCTGGCCAACTCCCTCCGTGCGAAAGCGACAATTAAAAAAGGAAAACAACGCGGTTTCAACCTCGACATTATAAGAAAACATATTGACGCCTGCTGCGGGAAAGCGCTTGCGGAATATGGCAAGCGGCATCCGTCCGCCCCGAAACCACATAATAAGAAATGAACCCGTCATTATTAACAATCGGCCTCCTCGTCATAGCCAACATCTTCATGACCATCGCCTGGTACGGCCATCTCAAGCTGCAAAGCAGCGGAATCTCGGCCAACTGGCCCGTTTTCGTCGTGATACTCGTATCGTGGGGCATCGCCCTGATTGAATATTGCTTCCAGGTTCCGGCCAACCGCCTCGGATTTGAGGGGAACGGAGGGCCGTTCTCGCTAATGCAACTAAAAGTAATGCAGGAGGTTATAACGCTGGTAGTGTTCGTGATTTTCAGCGTCATAGCGTTTAACGACTTCCAGTTGCGATGGAACCACTTCGCGGCTATGCTGCTGCTTGTCGGAGCCGTTTACCTGGTGTTTATGAAGTGATTTAGCAATCTTTCACTTCATTTTCTTGAATAACCCCCGCGAAAGCACTAACTTTGTATATATAAGTCTCACAAGAATATATGAAAAAAGTAATTCCGGCGCTTACCGCCGCCATCGCTATCATGACCCAGACCTCGCCCATTCAGGCGGCCTCCGCCCCGGGGGCGGTGTTCGCCAAGCCGTTTACCGAGACCGTCCACGGCACGGCCCCGTTCTCCCAGATTACCAACGCCGACTATGAGCCGGCTATCGACCGCGGCATCGCGCTCGCCCGCAAGGAAATAGACGCTATCGCCAAGAATCCCGAGGCTTCCACCTTCGAGAACACCATCGTGGCGCTCGACCGTTCCGGCGAAGACCTCGACCGCGTGCTCAATATCTTCTTCAACCTCCTCGAAGCCGACAGCGACGACGAGATGATGGAGATTTCGATGCGCGTGACTCCGAAACTCTCAGACTACTCCACCTCCATAATCCTGAACCAAGACCTATGGAAGCGCGTCAAAGCTGTTTACGACGGACGCGACGCCCTGAAGCTCACCCCCGAGCAGCAGACCCTCCTGCAAAAGACCTACGACAGCTTCGCGCTCTCCGGCGCCAATCTCGAGGGAGCCGACCGCGAGGAGTATCGCAAACTCAGCTCGGAACTGTCGGAACTGACCACCAAGTTCGGGCAGAACGTGCTCAAAGAACTGAACACATATGAGATATGGCTCACAGCCGACGACCTTGCGGGACTTCCCGAAGGCATAGTGGCCGAAGCCGCCCAGCTCGCTGAACAGAAAGGGCGCAAGGGAGAGTTCCTCTTCACCCTCGCGCAGCCTACCTATATGGCGTTCATGAAATACAGCGAGCGCCCCGACCTCCGCGAGCGCTTCTACCGCCTCTATACCGGCCGCAACACCAAGGGTGAGTTCTCCAACATGGAAAACATCAAGCGCATTTCCGAACTTCGCCTGAAAATCGCCAACCTCCTCGGAGCCAAGACTTACGCCGAGCACTCCCTCCGTCGCACGATGGCGCAGAACCCCGAGAGCGTCTACAAGCTCCTCGACCAGCTCCGCGACGCATACCGCCCCGCCCTCGACAAGGAACTGGCGGAACTGACGGAGTTCGCCTCCCAGACCGAAGGGAAACCGGTGACAATCAACGCCTGGGATTACAGCTTCTGGGCCAATAAGCTCAAGAACGCCCGCTATTCGTTCGACGAAGAGGAGCTGCGCCCCTACTTCGAGCTTGACAACGTCATTGACGGCGTTTTCGGCCTCGCGACAAAGCTCTACGGCCTCAAGTTCACCCAGAACGACGCAATCCAGCCGTACCATCCCGACGTGAAGGCATTCGACGTGACCGACGAGAAAGGGAACTTTATCGGCGTGATCTACACCGACTTCTTCCCCCGCGCATCGAAGCGCCCCGGAGCGTGGATGACCGAGTTCAAGGGACAGCGTGTCAACGCGCAGGGTGTTGACGAGCGCCCCCACGTCTCCATCGTGATGAACTTCACCAAGCCGACCGCCGACAAGCCATCCCTGCTGACCCCCTACGAAGTCGAAACCTTCCTCCACGAGTTCGGCCACGCCCTCCACGGCCTGCTGACCCGCTGCAACTACGGCTCCCTCTCCGGCACCAGCGTTTACCGCGACTTCGTGGAACTCCCCTCGCAGTTCAACGAAAACTACCTGACCGAGCAGCAGTTCCTCGACTCCTTCGCAAAGCACTACCAGACCGGCGAGAAAATTCCCGCCAACCTCGTTGAGAAAATCGTGAAATCCTCGCAGTTCGGAGCCGCATACGCCTGCATGCGACAGCTCGGATTCGGATATACCGACATGGCATGGCACACCATCACCGCCCCGGTCGACGACCCCGCGGCCTTCGAGAGCGCCGCGATCGAGCAGGTGCGCATCTTCCCCGATGTCGAAGGATCAATGCACTCGCCCCAGTTCAGCCACATCTTCTCCGGGGGATACGCCGCCGGATACTACTCCTACAAATGGGCCGAGGTGCTTGACGCCGACGCTTTCGCCAAATTCAAAGAGAACGGCATCTTCGACCGTGCGACGGCCGACTCCTTCCGCACCAACATCCTCGAGCGCGGCGGCACGGAGAACCCCGCCCTCCTCTACAAGCGTTTCCGCGGCCAGGACCCGACAATCGACGCCCTCCTGATCCGCGACGGCATCCTCCCCACCCCCGCCCCCAAGGACCTCACCCCCGCTAAAAACTAAATCCATCATACTCGGTGAATCGGGCTTTGCCCCCACACCGCCGAACGACAGCGACAGCGTGCGAGCCATATAACTCGCACGCTGTCGCTGTCTTAACTGGGGGGAAGAATTAGGGGGAAACGGGGTGATTTCTGACGTTTCGGCGCCGAGGGGTTGTCCTGTTGGAACACGTTAGGTATTTTTGCATATCTATCGATTCACAATTTTTGCAAGCACTCTGACATACCATGATGAAATACCGTTCCATTCTCGCTTCTCTCGGACGCACGGCGGCAGTCCTTTGCCTTGCGGCGGCTATACCCCAAGCCATAAACGCCGAAGACTACTCGAAATATTACCAGTGCGAGCTCCCCGTCGCGCTCACGCCGGTCGCCGAGCCTTCGATTCCCGCTTACGAGATTTCCCTGACTGATTTCGGGGGTGTCGGCGACGGCATAACGATGAATACCGAAGCGTTCGCCAAGGCGATGGTCCATCTCGCCGAAAAAGGGGGTGGGCGGCTGAACGTCCCGGGCGGCATATGGTACACGGGCCCCATCCGCTTTGAGAGCAACGTCGAGCTGCACCTCGACCGCGGGGCGCTCGTGCTGTTCAGCGACAACCTCGCCGATTACCCGGTTTCCCGTTCCGACTGGGAAGGAGTACCGACCTACCGCACCGTCTCACCCCTCTCGGCCCGCGGAAAGCACGACATCGCGATAACCGGCTTCGGCACGTTCAACGGCAACGGCCAGTGCTGGCGCCCTGTCAAAAAGGCGAAAACCACCGCGCCGCAATGGACCGCGCTGACAGCCAAGGGGTGCGTCAGCAAGAAAGGGGACGTATGGTTCCCTAACGAGCGAATCCGCGAAATCCACGAGGACAAATCGCTCATTGCCCGCATTCACAACGCCGACAGCGCCGAACTGGAATATTTCCACGACTTCCTGCGCCCGGTTCTCCTGTCTTTCATAGAATGCGAGAACGTCCTGCTCCGCGACGCCACTTTCGAGAACTCCCCGGCCTGGAACATCCATCCGCTGCTGTGCGAAAACCTGATTATCGACAACGTCAACATCCGCAATCCCTGGTACACGCAGAACGGCGACGGGCTCGATGTCGAGTCGTGCAACCGGGTGCTTGTCGTCAACAGCCGCTTCGATGTCGGCGACGACGCGATCTGCATCAAATCGGGGCGCGACAAGGAGGGACGCGACCGGGGTGTCCCGTGCCGCGACGTGCTGATTGAGGGATGCACCGTCTACCACGGCCATGGCGGTTTCGTCATCGGCTCGGAAATGTCGGGCGGATGCCGCGACATAGTGGCCCGCGACTGCCTGTTTATCGGCACCGACGTTGGACTCCGTTTCAAGTCTACCCGCGGCCGCGGAGGCGTAGTTGAAAACATCCACGTCGACAACGTGAAAATGACCGACATCGCCGGGGAAGCCCTGATTTTCGACCTGTATTACGGCATCAAGCCCGGTGCTCCCGTCCCGCCAGTTACCGAGGAGACCCCCTGCTTCCGCAACATACGCCTTTCTAATATCAACTGCCGGTCGGCGCGCCGGGCCGCCCTCTTCAACGGCCTTCCCGAAATGCCCCTCAAAAACATCTCCGTAACCTCCTCCCGATTTACTGCCGAAAGCGGGTTCCACCTCGCCAACACCGACAGCCTAACCCTCCGCGATGTCGCCATCACCACCCCCTCCGAACCCATAACCCGGGGCGAAGGGGTCACCAACCTCCTCCTCGACTGACCGCCAACCGCTTCAATCCACCATAATTAGGAACGGCTTAAAAAACTAAACCCCGAGGTTTGTCCGAAGACAGGGACACTCGGGGGATTCCGTTGCAAAGTTAGAATTAATTCTGTAATTTTGCAAATTGCAATACGTTAAAAATCACGAAGTGAAATATTCTGAGTATGAAAAGGCTCTTTCTCCTGCTCGCCTCAATAAATATTTGATTGCCTGCGATGGTAATACGTCCAAAGCACTGACACTTTACAGGCATAACGTGAAGTTATGCCAAAAGTTTTATGGCATACTGAATATCTTTGAGGTAGTGCTTCGTAATGCCATAAACATTCATTATCAGAGCGTATTCAATGATGCTGAATGGGTGGAAAATCAAATGCGACCCGGAGGTATGATAGAAAACGCACCACAGAAAAAAGAGGTGCTTCGGATAATCGCTACGCTTAGGCAAAACGGGCGATATACAAACGACCGCGTTGTTTCCTCGGTATCCTTCGGCTTTTGGACACACCTATTTACTCGACAGCCGTTTAGACTCGGCGGTCAGAACTTATTACGCATATTCCCTAATCGCACTGCCGGATTGGGACAAAGGGCGGTGTTCAATGAGCTTCAAGAGATAAAGACTTTCCGTAACCGCATCGCCCACCATGAAGCTATCTGCTTTGATGATAACGGCAGCATTGACATGGCGAGAACACAAAGCAAATACGAGCTTATCCTAAAATATATAGGCTTTCTCGGTTATCAAAGTAGCCATTTATTCTACGGCATAGACATTTTGCCAGACTCCACAATTGCTAAAATCAAGGCGTTAATATAACGGATGCTTATGAAACATATGACAGCGATAATCATTCTTTGCGCGGGATTGGCATCAGCCCTGACTGCGACAGCGCAAAGACACTGCGGGCGCGGCGACGCCGCTGAACGATGCGGGGGATGCCGCCACGAGTATAATTGCGGCGGCGACGCGTGCCGGGATTACCGCGACTGTCGCGAGTCGCCATACTTTATAGGCGACAACGACGTATTCTTCGACGGGCAGAAGATAAAAGGCGCGTCAGCCTCCTCCTTCAGGATTCTGAGAGAGGGATACGCCAAGGATTCCTGGAACGTGTACTATCTCGGCCGCGTGATAAAGGGGGCATCCGCGGATTCCTTTACAACGCTTGGATGGGGTTACGCCAAAGATACCTGGAATGTCTATTTCGATGGCAAGAAAGTCAAGAGTGCCTCTTCTGACAGCTTCCAGCTCTTGCGTGACGGGTATGCCAAGGATACATGGAACGTCTACTTCCGCGGCAAGAAAGTCGACGGGGCCTCCCCAGAAACCTTCCGCTGCGACGACCACGGCTACGCCCGCGATACCTGGCACTCCTATCGCCACGGACAGCGCCTCCGCTAACCCCGACTACGAGAACAAATCACTCTCTCAGAATTCCGCGACTATGTCGGGGAGAGCTGAGAAGGTGTCGATTATAGCGTCCGGAGCGACGGAGCGCAGTTCCGCGAGAGAGCCGTTGCCATAGGTAACGGCGCACGTCCTCGTCCCGGCGTTGCGCCCCATTTCTATATCATAAACCGCGTCGCCGACGACAAGAGTCTCGCCGACGTTCCATCCGAGATTGTCCGTTATGGCCAGTACCGGGTCGGGCGCGGGTTTGCCATTAGCGACATCGTCACCGCCGACAACCATCTCAAAGCAGCTCGTCAGACCGAACAGACCGATGTATTCGTCAAGCGACTTATGGCTTCGGCTGCTCGCGATCGCCATACCGAAACCCGACGCGCGCAGCTTGCGCACAGTCTCGGCCACCCCCGGAAAACAACTCACGCTCAACGGGCGTTTCAGCTCCTCGAAAATTCGCCGGTATGTCGCCGCATACGGCGCGCTGATGTCGTCCCTATCGGGCCATAACGCGGCTGGAATCTCCTCCAGCCGAAGCCCGATAGTCGCCCTGCATTCCGCCTCGGTCCTCGCCGGAAGTCCCAGCTCTGCGATCGCGGCCCGCATCGTGGCCACAATCAGCGGAGCCGTATCAACCAGCGTCCCGTCAAAGTCAAAAACAATATTCCGTATCATTAATGCTGTCGCGTTCTCTATTTCGTTGTATGCGCGAAGATACGAATAATCCCCGCACTTCACATAAATTGAAGCAGGGCGTTCCACACAAGTTGGTCGTGAAACCGTCTCGCCGATTCGAAGCCATACCAAAATGTCAAGCCGAACCAAATCAAAGCAAGTCCTAACATCCAATACCCCAAAGTATCACTTTCGTTGAAGTCAAGTTCCTCGTCATGTTCCAGATTCTTAGAACAGGACAAAATTATCAGCCCGAAGACCCCAGTCATCAGACAGATAAAGAACCATAGACAACCGCCGCGGTTCTTCTTAAGAGCAGTGCTGTAGCCGCAAATCGCGAAAAACAACGGGATTACCAAACTAATCACGACACCAAGAACAAACAGTTCATCCATAAACTTAAAAAGCTTTTGTTACTATTAATTCTGAGAAACGACAGCCCATTAAGAATGAGCTGTCGAAGCACACCGGGCGTATTCTCAGGCAATTGGCGAATTAACAAGAGCCGGCGTCCTTTTATGTCACCCCAAAGAAGAAATTCTTCAGGCAACGATGCGAAGTTAGCCATAGACTTCGCCATAACGCGACGAAACCATATAAAGAATTTACCATTTCATGTATTTCGGTATGCGTATTCGATATTTTTCGTTACCTTTGCCATGTCTTGGAGAAGACTCATATTAAAGTAATAAAAAGGGGTCAAGCCGAAATTTCGGTGCATTTGTTAAATCCGGGCGAATGGAGTGTTA
>CAJUFH010000072.1 GCA_910585755.1 uncultured Muribaculaceae bacterium
AGTGAACCGAATTTATTTAATTTTTAACCCGTCCATTTTTAGTGGACAGTAGTGAATAAAATAAGTAACAGAAAGCAACTATATATATGAACAAGACGATACGCGGTTTCCTCGCCATGGCGCTCGCGGCGGCCGGGACGGCGCTCTCCGCTCCGGCGCAGACCCCGTCGGGAGAGCCGATTATTGAGTTCCAGACCACTCTGTACGAGGATATGGCGGCAGCCAACGCCTTCCATTTCGTAATCGGCGCGAAAGCCGATACCTATATAGATGTCGACTGCGGCTACGGCTCGGTCGAAGTCGAGGTCGGGCCGGCAGTGTTCGACCAGGAGACCCAGGCTATTACGGGCACTACGGTTACCGGCTCGGTCAGCAGCGAGGGAAAAGTAAGGATATACGGCGACGCGTCGCTGATTGACTATCTTGACCTCGAAGGGTGCTATATAACGGACATATCTTTCCCGGCCTTGACCGAGGTCGCGATTCTAAATCTCAACCATAACCTGCTGAAACGCCTCGACCTCAGCCATATGGCGAACCTGGAGGCGCTGTATATCAGCGACAATCCTTTCGGAGAGTCTCCGCTGGTTGTAGGCCCGGGGAAGCCTAAACTGACGATTATCGACATGAGCCTTCTCGGGGGGCTCGACGAGTCGTTCAATTTCAGCGACTATCCGGCGCTGGTGTCGGCCCAGGTATGGAGCGTCCCGACGCTGCGGCGAGCCGACACGTCGAAATGCCCCGAGCTTATGCAGTTGTCGATTGACGCGACGAATGTCGAGAGCGTCGACCTCAGCAAGAATCCCAAACTGCTCATCCTCAACGTGGGGGATACCCGCGTAAATAGCCTCGACCTGAGCCATAACCCGTATCTTACGGAACTGTACTGCGGCCATAACGGGTCGATGAACAGCGGATACAAGTTCGAGACGCTTGATTTGTCGGCCAATACCGCCCTCCGGCGTCTAAACTGCGCCGGCAACGCTCTGACGCAGCTCGACATTTCGATGCTCCCGAACCTCACAGACCTTAGCTGCCAGCACAACAGGCTGACCTCCATCAACATCGACAGCAATCCGGCTCTCGTCAGCGTAGATATTTCCATGAACTATATGGATTTCGCCACCATTCCGGCCGTAAGGGAGACGTTCAGCGAGTATTTTTATTATCAGAACGCGATTAGTACCGCCCGGCAGCACGCGGTAGGGACTGAAATCGACCTGGCGGCGAAAGTGCTGCGCCCCGAATCCTCGACATCGGCCGTGCTCTATTCCGTCAACCGCGAGCATCCTTCCGACGCGACGGTTGTAGAGGATGAGTATTACAGCTATGCCGACGGGAAAGTGACCTTCCTTAAAGCCTATCCCGACAGCGTTTATGTCGGATTCAGCAATTCCGCTCTTCCCGACGCGCAGCTTGCGACGGAACTGTTTATGATCAAGGAACCGGCTGATATAGGGAAACCGTCGGTCGGTGCCACCGTCAATTTCTCCGCTGTCTCCACTTCGCTGGCCTTCAAGGTCGGCATGAGCGGCGCGACTCCCGGGAACCCCGTCACCTTCCAGGTGGATTTCGGGGACGGGAACCTTAAGGATTTCGAGGCCGAGACGAACGGGATGCCCTCGGAAAACAATGTCACGGGCAAACGTGCCGGGGCCACGACCACGGTCTATGTGCCCGAAGGGGTGCAGATGACGGCCCTCGGGATGGATGGCCTGCGCGTGCTGTCGGTGAACCTGGATAACGCTTCCGCGTTGCAGGAGCTGGCGATTACCGAGGGGCGCCTTCCGTCGGTGTCGCTGGCCTGGAACGCTAACCTCTCGCGCCTGGACCTCAGCGGCAACAATCTCTCCGAAGTGGACCTCACGGGGGCCAACGGGATGTATATGAAGAACAAGCTGTACGATGTGGACCTGAGCGACAACCGGCTTGAATCGTTCGTTTACGAGGCTGCTCCTTTCGTCAGCCTCAACCTCAGCGGCAACCGGCTTGCCGAAGTCGGGATGACGAAGCTGTCGGACGTAAAGGTGCTCAATCTGTCGGGCAATATGCTGTCGTCGGTCGACCTCCGCGACTGCGAGGCTCTTGAAGAGGCTGATTTCTCTGACAACGAGCTGACGGGAATCACGCTGCTTGACTATGTGCCCCTGAAGAAACTTGACCTGTCGGGCAACCGCTTCACTTTCGCGACCCTTCCGGCGGAAGGGTGTGTCGCCGAATATACATATGCCCCGCAGAAGGTAGTTCCGCTCCCCGAGAAGGCCCCGGTAGTCAGCCTCGCACAGTATCTGTTTGACAATGACGGAGCGCGGACCGGCTTCTTATGGAAGATGGCGGCGACCTCCGCGCCGGTTGCCGACGGGGAAATCCGCGCCGCCGACGGCCGGTTCTTCTTCGACAACCCTGACCTGGGGCTGGTGTTCTGCGAGATGACCCATCCGTCGTTCCCGCAGCTCTCTGGCGAGAATGCCATAAGGACAACCGACGTGCTGACCGCGCCGATGCCAACCAGGGTGTTCGCGACCTATACCCCCGCGGCCAACGGAACGGCCTCTGTCTCTTTGGCCGGAAAAACCAGCGGAACCACCGTCTACATCGACTGGACCGGCCTGGGCGATTTCGAGCAGCTTGTGCTTGGCACCACGTACAGCGGCTTCAGCGGTCCCGCGGCGAATGGGAAGACGGCGAAATTCTACTCCTATGACGAGGATGAGGGAGTGACCCAGCTGTCGGTTTCCGGCGTGTCTCTGTCGGACATTGACGCGTCCGCCATGAAGGGGCTGACAGCGTTCTGTCTGTATGGCAGCGGCCTTACTGTCGATAAAATCGGGTTCCCGGAAAGTCCCGCGCTCCGCGAGCTGACAGTCAACAACAGCCGGATCGACAACACGGGCTTCCTCGCGAAGTATCCCGGACTTACGTCGCTCTCTCTGCAAGGCAATCCTATCTCATCGCTGGATGTCAGCGGCTTAAAGAAGCTGCAAGGCCTGTACGCGTCGAACTGCGGCCTGGAGAGCGTGACGCTCGACAATCCGGAAATGTGGGAACTTGGCCTGACCGGCAACCTCCTGGAAACAATCGACCTGGGGAATGTTCCCGCGATGGAGCAATTGTGGCTTACCGACAACCGACTTCATTCAATCGACCTGGAGCCTATGACCCGGCTCAGGGCTGTCGCTATCGACGCTAACGAGTTTGACTTCTCGACGCTCCCTCTGCCCAAGTCGAGTTATCTGGTCTATAATTATAAGAATCAGAAGCAGATTGAAGTCGCGGTAGTGGATGGCAGGGTCGATCTCTCGTCCCAGGCCGTGGCCGGGACAACCCCTACGGAGTTCCGCTGGTTTATCGACTCGCCGTATCTCGACGAGGAGAACAACCTTACGGGAGAGGAACTGATCGAGGGCACGGAATACACGATTGAGAACGGCGTGACGACGTTCCTCTCGGACTTCGACCACGTTATCTGCGTCATGTCCAATCCCCTTTTCCCGGACTTCTACCTGCTGACAAATTTCATAGATGTGCGCACGGGCGCCATTGACGGCGTCGAGGCTGACAGCTCGCTCCCTGTCGAGTATTACAACCTCCAGGGCGTGCGGGTCGCCAATCCCGGCAGCGGCGTTTATATCCGCCGCCAGGGTGATTCCGTGACGAAGGTCGCTGTACGCTGACAATCCCGGCTGAGATAATTCCGCAAACATATGGCGCTGTGTCTCATATTGCGACACAGCGCTTTTCATACCCGGATGGGCTGTTATGACACACCCTCTTATGGGTATCAGCGGTTCCAAAAGGAGGGGATGAAGAGCACCAGGAAGGTGAACAGTTCCAGTCGTCCGGCGAGCATCACGACCATCAGGAGCCATTTGACGGCATCGGGCAGCAAGGCGAACGAGCCTTCCGCGCCGGTCGCCCCGTAGCCCAGCCCGTTACATCCGATACACGAGCAGGTCATGAAGACGGAATCGGTAAGGGTGTACCCGAAGAAGGTTATGACGGCCGAGGCGACTGCGACAGTGAGGAGATAGAGCGTCGCGAAGGCTGTCACTCTCGACACGAGGCCGTCGGGGAGGGTGTTTCCGTTGATGGTCACCACATAAGCCCGTTTCGGAAAGACGGTTTTGCGGATTTCGTTCATGAAATTTCGCCTCAGCACGATAAAGCGGTCAATCTTTATGCCGCCCGACGTGGAGCCGGTACACGCGCCGCATATCATCATCGCTATGGTCAGCAGGAGGCAGAACGGCCCCCACTCCTCGGCTCCGGGGATTGAGAACCCCGTGGAAGTAATGGCGCTGACGATATGGAAGAGGGGGTACAGGAATCTGGAGCCCGCGTCTGCCGACTCGCCCCGCGCGAACCCCGCGAGGAGGAACAGGAGGTAGAGGACAACGACGGCCGCGGTGAAGGTCCTGACAACCTCGTCTTTGAAGAGTCCGCGGATTCCGCCGCGCCAGGCTCCGTAGATGGCGATGAAATTCAATCCCGCGGCGAACATCACGGCTGTAAGGACTATAAGGACATAGTCGGAATCCCAGTAGGCGACCCCGGCATCGCGGGTAGAGAAGCCGCCGGTCGCGACGGCGGCGAAGGTCTGGCAGACGCTGTCGAACAGATTCATGGGACCAGCCCACAGGAGCGCCACGGAAATAACCGTCAGGGCGCAGTAGACGCCCCACAGGGAAAGCGCCGTAGCGCGGATGCGGGGATGGAGCTTGCTGTGGGTTATTCCGGTGGCCTCGGCGTTGAACATTGAGATGCCCGCGGCGCGGTTAAGCTCCGGGAGCACCGCGAGCATGAACAGCACTATGCCGAGCCCTCCGATCCACTGGGTCAGCGCGCGCCAGAACAATATGCCGTGCGACTCGGCCTCGACGCTGACAATCATACTCGCCCCGGTTGTCGTGAAGCCGGAGATTACCTCGAACATCGCGTCGGTGAAACCGAGGGGCGACGCTCCGAGAAGGAATGGAATCGTTCCGAAAAGTCCGAAAACAATCCATACGAGGGCCGTTATGACAAACCCCTCGCGTCCGCGGATCGAGGCCGGGGAGTTACGTGTGGCCCATTCGGCGGCTCCCCCGGAGGCCGCGGCCGCCGCGGCTGCGATGGCGAACCCGAGCCAGTCGCTCTCGCCGTAGCAGAGGCATACTCCCATCGGCAGGAGCAGTAGCAGCGATTCGACAAGTACCAGCCGCCCGAGAATACGGACGACGGAGTTCCAGCGCAGGGAGGTTTTCATGAGAAATAACGTTTGACTTTCGGGAGCGCTCCGGCGACGCAGAAGACTACGACGTGGTCGCCCGGCTCGACGCGCGTGCGCCCTTCGACAATCTGTCCGCGCCCGTCGCGGATCAGCCCTCCGACGGTGATGCCTTTGGGAAGCGACAGCTCGGCAATCGGTTTGGACACTATCCGCGAATTGTCGCGGGCCGTGATGCCGGCGATTTCGGCGTTCTCGAGCGATACGCACTGCGATGTCGCGCTGTCCGACTCGAGAATCGCGTTCAGGATGCTCCCGGCGTTTATGAGTTTCTTGTTGATAATCTTGTCAATCGACAGGCTTTCGGCCTCGGGGATGTATTCAAGCTCCTCGATGCGCGCCAGGGTGCGGGGCGCGCCGTGTTCGCGGGCCACCATGCACGAGACGATGTTGGTTTCCGAGCTGCCTGTGAGGGCCAGGAAGATGTCGCATTTCTCGATGCCCTCCTCCTTGAGGGTCAGCACGTCGCTGGCGGCCGCGTTGACCGCCACAACCCGGGGAAAACGCGAGGCGATGGCATGGCACCGCTCCCTGTCCGGGTCGATTACGGTGATGTTGTAATGATCGCCGGCGATAATCTCGAGAAGGTTTTCCGTGACGCGTCCTCCCCCGGAAATCATTATCCTGCGGACCGGAATCTCGCGGCGGCCGCACAGGCGGGGGAGGATTCCGGTGTCTTCCGGCCTGACAACGAAATATATCGTGTCCCCGGCGAGAAGGGAGTCGTCGCCCCTCGGGATGATGATCGCTCCTCCCCGGCGTATCGCGGCGACGTGGAACAGGCGGGGGTTGGACGGGATGTCGCGGAGGCACTTTCCGCACAGCTCTCCGCCCGGCTCCATTCTGACTCCGGCGACAAGCAGCTCTCCGCGGCGGAGGGGGAACCACTGGCTGGCCCAGTTGTGGCATATGAACTGGCTGATTTCTCCGGCCGCGAGTTTCTCGGGGCATATCGCGAGGTCTACCCCGTGGCGCCGGAGGGTCGCCAGCGACACGCCGTCGGTAAACTCGGGGGAGTCGACCCGCGCGGCGCACTTCGCCGCTCCGATTTCCCTGGCCAGCTCGCAGGCTACGATGTTGGTGTTCTCGTCGGGGGTGACGGCCACGAACAGGTCGGCGCTCCCGACGCCGCAGCGTTCCAGGGCCGCTGCCGAGGTCGGCCTCCCTTCGGAGGTTATGAAGTTGCCTTCCGCGTCCAGCTCGGCCAGGTGCTCGCGGTTCTCTCCTATGAGAACTATGTCCTGGTTCTCGACTGACAGCATCCTCGCCAGGTGGGTTCCGGTCTCGCCGTCGCCGGCTATTATTATTTTCATACTCTGGATTTCGTAAAAAACGATGCGAATATACGTAAAAAAACGTCCGGGCACAAACGAAGACGTATCGGATTTTGATCCAGCTTACTTCGTTCAGAGCCACCCTTTGCGGTGGAGGATGAGCCAGGCGAGGCCGCTTACCCCGAACGAAAAGAGGATGATGAACAGGAAGGCGCGGGGCGCGGTCCCGAACCATACGTCGACGTTCATCCCGTAGAAACTCGCGACAAGGGTCGGAATCATCAGTATCAGAGAGACGCTCGTCATCGTCTTCATGACGTTGTTGACGTTGTTGGAAATCACGGAGGCGAAGGTGTCCATGCTGTTCGAGAGGATTTCCATATAGACGTTTACGGTGTTGGAGGCCTGCGCCAGCTCGATTTCTACATCCTCGACGAGGTCGGCGTCGCAGTCGGCCTCGAAAACCTTGTCGAGCCGCTGGATCAGCATGCTGTTCCCCTGGAGGGAGGTGTTGAAGTAGACGAGCGATTTCTGCAGTTCCATCAGGTTGAGGAGTATGTCGTTGCTGACGCCGCGCATGAGGGTGTTGGTGTACTCCTCCATCGTGTCGTTGATTTGCTTGAGGAAGGTCAGGAACCAGTAGGTCGAGGCGTAGATTATGCGCAGCACGAAGTCCGGCTGGTTGTCAACCGAGATGTGGCGGCGGTTGCAGTGGTCGATGAAGTCTGGAATCAGTTCCGTCGGGTTCTCGCAGACGGTTATTATGATTTCCCCCTTGGTCATTATCCCGAGGGGCATCGTGGTGAAGCTGAGACTGTCGGCCCGGTTGGCGTGGGGGATACGGACGATTGTCAGCAGCCATCCGTCCTCGCGCTCGAAGCGCGGGCGTTCGTCCATGTCGGCGAGGTTCTCCATGAAGGATTCGGGCACGCCGAGCTTGCGCAGCGTCCCCCTGTCGGCCTCGTCGGGAGCCTCGGCGTTAATCCAGTAGCGCGGGTCCCATTCCTCCCTCTCGACGATTCCCTCTTCCTCGCACGAATAAAACTTGATCATATAATACCAACAACCCCGCCGGGCAGTTGGTTGCGCCGGCGGGGTAGGGCGGTTGGATAATAATGCGATCGGTTGATCTTCTTCTCAAATTTCGATCACGATTCGCAAGTGAAGTTGGGCACTCGTGATCTTCTGAAAGTTTTCCTCAGATAAATTTGAGGATTGTCATATTGTTATATCTCGCGGATGTTGATGGAGAGGGGAGGATTGGCATCGTTGTCGTATATGACTGTGGTGCCATTGACATTGGGAAGCGCTTCCTTTACTTTTCTCATGTTGTCCATATAATTTGAACGAATATTGGCTCCGGCTTTTATCTCATAAAGATGGAGCCCTCCTCCCTCTTCGGCTACAACGTCAACTTCCAGGCCGGATTTATCTCGATAAAAAAACAGTCGAGGTTCTTTTCCATCATTATATCTCTTTTTAAGAAGCTCACAAACAGCGAGATTCTCAAAAAGAGGCCCTCTCATATGATGCGATTTAAGCACCTCCCAATTATCAATACCTAAGAGAAAGCACGCTAATCCCGTGTCATAGAAATATATCTTGGGCATCTTAGTGAGGCGTTTTGAATAATTTGAAGAGTAGGGCATTAAGGGGAATGCGATGTATGAGGTCATTAATATCGACAACCATTCCTTAATGGTGACAGATGAAACTTCTGTTTCCCGAGCTAAAGAAGACGCGTTGAATTCTGACCCAATACGAGCGGCCAGAAGGCGCATGAACTTATCGAAGGCCATTATATTTTTGACTTTCAACAGGTCTCTCAAATCCCTTTCCACATAGGTGTTATAATAGCCCCTATAATAAAGGTCAACAGGTGCGCCTTGGGCGATAACGCGAGGATAGAGGCCTTCGGTTATGATCCGGTCTGTGCTTTGATTGTCAACAATCGTTTTCGCTTCCGTCAGAGCGAAAGGAAGTAATGTAAAAATAGCGGCTCTTCCAGCCAGAGATTGGGATTTTGTTCGAAGCAACGAGAAATTACTGCTTCCTGTAAGGATATATTTCCTATTCTTAAATTCGTCAACTCTGACCTGTATCATTGACAAAATTTCCGGAACATTCTGAACTTCGTCAATAATTACTTTTTCTCCTAATGCGTCTAAAAATCCGACAGGATTCCTCATCGCGTCAGTCCTTAATGAGATATCCTCTAAATTAGTGTATTTATAGTCAGGGAATAAATGCCTGCACAGAGTGCTTTTGCCGGCTTGCCGTGGTCCGGTGACTATAATGACGGGAAAATACTGGTGCGCTTCTAAAATGGTGCGAGACAACGACCTGCTGATGTATTCGTTCATATTTCGGTTTGTTGAAGTTGTGGCTTTAAATTATTTAAAGTCGCACTTTAATACGAAATCTGTGCCTAAAAAAAGAGAGGTGGTAGACCTCTCTTTATGCGGAGCGACCGAGATTCGAACTCGGGATACGCTTTTGACGTATACACGCTTTCCAGGCGTGCCTCTTCAGCCACTCGAGCATCGCTCCATTGAGAAATATCGAATGAACCGCCTCGCTTCGCCGGTGACAGGCCGTTTTCCAAGCCGGACACCTCCTTTGCGGGCTTTCCGGGTGCAAAGGTAGTGAATTAGTTTGGCCGGGGCAAATGTTTCGCGATATTTTTTTCGCGAAGTTATTTCGGCAGGGAGTCGAAGAGGGTTATCAGGCGGGCGAGGTCCTCCTCGTTGGCGAACTGGAAGGTGATTCGGCCCTTGCCGGAGCGGTCGCAGGAGAAGCGCACGGGGGTCTGGAACGCCGAGGAGAGGTGCTTTTTCAGCAGGTCGAAGTCGTGGCTCGACGCGGCGGCCTGGCGTTTCTCATCTTTCGCTTTGGGGGCGGGAAGCTCCCCTGCGGCCTCTTTGGCGAGCTCTTCGACGCGGCGCACGGAGAGCCCGTCGGAGAGAATTTGCTTGTAAATCCGGAGTTGCGCCTGGGGGTCGTCGACGGCGAGCAGGGCGCGGGCGTGCCCCATGTCGATGCGGCGGTCGCGTAGGCCGAGCTGCACCTCGGCGGGTAGGCGCAGGAGGCGCAGGAAGTTGGCAATCGTGGCGCGTTTCTTTCCGACGCGTTCCCCGAGCCGTTCCTGGGTGAGGGAGTACTGGTCGATCAGCTTCTTGAATGTCAGGGCGATTTCAATGGCGTTGAGGTCTTCGCGCTGGATGTTCTCGATCAGCGCCATCTCGGTCAGCTCGCTTTCGGAAGCCTGGCGGATGTAGGCCGGGACGGAGGTCAGTCCGGCGCGGAGCGCGGCGCGGTAGCGGCGCTCTCCGGCGATAATCTGGTAGCTGTCGGGGCCGGTCTTGCGCAGCGACAGGGGCTGGATTATGCCGAGTTCCCTGATTGATGCCGCCAGTTCGTCGAGGGCCTCCTCGTCGAATGTCGTCCTGGGCTGGTCGGGGTTGGGGGAAATCTGTTCCAGGAGTATGTCGTTGATAGCCGACGCGCCGCGGGCCGGGGTGTCGTCCATCGAAATCAGCGAGTCGAGGCCGCGGCCGAGGGCGCTTCTGTGGGGTGTTGCCATATGGGGTTATTTAAGTAACTGCTCAAAATTATTTTACATTAACGGGTCTGATTATTTCAATATTTCTCCGGCAAAATTTTTGAATATTTTCCTCGGACAAATATTAAAATAATTTCGACCAGTTACTTATGGGAGTGAGATTTGTTTTTTGCGATCAGTTCCTTGGCGAGCATCGTGTGGGATGTCGCGCCGCGGCTCTCGGGGTCGTAGAGTATCGCCGGAAGCCCGTGGGAGGGTGCTTCGGAGAGACGTATGTTGCGGGGAATCACGGTGTTGAACACCATCTGTCCGAAGTGGCTCTTCAGCTCCTCGAAAATCTGGTTGGCGAGGCGCAGGCGCGCGTCGTACATCGTCAGAAGGAATCCTTCGATTTCGAGTTCCGGGTTGAGCTTGGATTTGATTATTCTGATGGTGTTCAGGAGTTTCGAGATGCCTTCCAGGGCGAAATACTCGGCCTGGACGGGGATTATGACGGAGTCGGCCGCCGTCAGTGCGTTGACGGTTATGAGGCCCAGCGAGGGGGAGCAGTCGATAAGGATGAAGTCGTATTTGGGTGCGACCTGCGACAGCAGGCGGCGGAGCACCTTCTCGCGCTCCGGCTTTTGGATCAGTTCCAGCTCGGCTCCTGCGAGGTCTATGCGCGACCCCACGAGCTGCAGGCCTTCGACGCAGGTGTCGACCTGCGACCCGTCCATAGGATAGTCGTCGACCAGGCATTCGTAAATCGACGATTTCATAGTTCGGGGGTCGATTCCGTAGCCCGAGGTTGCGTTTGCCTGCGGGTCGGCGTCGATAATCAGCACCTTTTTTCCCTCCATGGCCAGAGAGGCCGCGAGGTTGATGGTGGTTGTGGTCTTTCCCACACCCCCTTTTTGGTTGGCTATGGCGATAATCTTTCCCATATCAGAGTCTAAAGGTTTGTTTGGTGCAAAGTTAACGCCTTTAATAATATAAGGGGGCGGTTATCAGACTGATTTAAGCATTTTTGTTGATAACTGCGGCTTAATGTTAATAATGGCGCTCCCTGGAGCCGCCCCTCCGGCTCGCCGAGGATCGGCGGCCGCTAATTGGTTAACGAAAGTTAAACTTGTCGAAAATATTGTCTGAAACCGGCGAAACCCCTACCTTTGCACCTCGGTAAAATGAACCATTTCTGCCATCGGGGTGTAGCACAGTTGGCAGCGCGCCACGTTCGGGACGTGGAGGTCG
>CAJUFH010000073.1 GCA_910585755.1 uncultured Muribaculaceae bacterium
CGAAAACCGTTGTACCCTTACGGGTACCCAGGGTTCGAATCCCTGTCTTTCCGCCGAGAATCGGGCTGCGAGTCAACGACTTGCGGCCCGATTGCTTTTGAGGGGGGATATAAGTTAAGGCCGTATCAGATTGGGCTGATACGGCCTTGGCCATCTTTCTTACCTAATAATAAATTGCCAATAGGGGAAGGAGAGGGAGCAGGGGACGGAGGGGAAGCCGCTCGCCTTCGGCTCACTCCCCCAACAGTTGGGGATTCGCGGCAGAAACGAGATTCGCGCCGGGGAGAGGGAATCAGCGGGGCTGGGAGGCGGGGTCAGGGGACGAGGAGCTTGCGGCCGGAGGCGACGTAGATGCCGGAGGGGAGGCCTTCGGTGGCGCGGGAGAGGGGGACGGCGGCTTTGACGAGGGCGCCCTGGAGGTTGTAGACGTTGGTCAGGGCGGAGGGGTCGGAGCCTGCGGAACCGAAGGGGTCGGAGCCGGAGGGGTCAAAGGGGGAGTCGGGGGTGATGTCGGTTATCCCGGCGGTAGAGGCGGGGGCGAGTACCCAGGCTCCGAGGTCGAGGACCTGTGTGGTGCCGTCGGCGAAGGCTTCGATGCCGTTTGCGTCGGTGTCGGTCGGGAATACGCGGATGGAGGTCGCGTATGTGTCGTTGATGAAGATGTCGACAATCGAGTGGTCGATGAAGACGTTGATCTTCAGGGTGGTGCCGAGGTTCGGACGGGTCGGGAGGGGGCAGCGGTAGACGCCGTCATACGCGCCGCCGTCGTTTACCAGGCGCCGCAGGGCGCTGAAATCGGCCACCAGTTCTCCGGCAGAGGGGTTGTAGGTTATAGTGGCCCGGGCGGAGGCGTTCTTGAAGATGTTGAACCCGAACGGGGTTGTGCCGATTTTGAAGGAGCCGCAGATTTCCACCATGCGTCCGCTGACGGGCGCGAGGTCGAGGGTCCCGTTAAGGTCGAAACCGCTTTTCGCGAAGGCTATCGGTCCGCGGAGCCCTTTCAGTCCTTCAAAAGGCTTCTGGACGAGGGAGCCGTCGGCTGCGAGCGACCATTCGCGGGGGAGGGAGTAACAGTGGGCCCATCCGAGTTCCCAGTTGGAGTTCGACGGGAGCTTGTCGGGGACGATTCCGAGGACGATTGTCTTCTCGCCCTGGCGGAAGATTGTCGGGGAGAGGAGTCCGAATCCGTCGCGGGAGGTCATTTCGACCAGTTTCGGGGTCGTGAACGCGGGGACGAAGGTGCCGTTTTCGGCGATGGAGCCGGTCCAGTAGAGAGTGCGGACACCCTGTGATGTTCCGAGGGGGGTCGCGGTGAAGAGCCACCGGCCGTCGGGCATCAGGGTTATGTTGGGCATCTCCCAGAAAGTGCCGTCTGAGGCGGCGTTGGCGCCGGTGAAGAATAGGTCGCCGTTGTTGCTCCAGGATGCGGAGGAGGGGTTGTAGCGGTGGAGAGTGGTCGTTCCGACACCGTTCTTCGAGGAGCCGACGATTATGTAGGCGTTATCTCCGTTGCGGAAGAAATAAGGGTCGCGGAAATCGTCGGAGAGTCCCGCGGGTCGTCCCGGAATAATCGGGTTGGCGGAGGACTTTGTCCAGTTGTCGAGGGCCGCGGTGGCGGGATATGCCTGGGCGATTGATGCTTTGCCGTAGTCAACGGCGGTATAGAGGATGTTCGGCCGTCCGCCGGTTATGGCGTCGTCGGTAAAGACGCATCCGCTCCAGCATCCCTTTATGTCGTAGGGGTCGCCGGGGGCGATCGCGATTTTCTCCTCCTGCCAGTCGTAGAGGTTCTCGCTGGAGATGTGCCCCCAGTGGAGGCGCGCCATGTAAGGGCCGTCGGCGTTCTTCTGGAAGAAGAGGTGGTAGCGGCCGCCGGAATATGCCATGCCGTGGCACTCGTTGGTCCATCCAGCGGCGGGCATGCCGTGGAAGCGGGGCCGGAGCACCTGCCCGGCGAACCGCGAGGCGGGAATGTCGAGGTCGGGAGCGTTTTCGGGCTTCCAGCTCTGGATTGTGGCGGGGGCAATGGCCTCGTCCCATACGGAAATATCGTCAATCAGGCCGTTGAACGACATCAGCTCGAAGGGGCCGCTCATACGCGACTCCGTTCCCTGGCCCATATAGAAGCGGGAGGGTGAGAAAGTGAGCGTGCCGTTGGCGCGGGCGGAACCAACCTCTACCCCGTTGTTGTAGAGCTTTGCCGAGCGTGCCTCGCAGTCGATTACGGCTGTCAGGCAGTTCCAACTGTAGGTCGGAAGGGGGGAGTCGACTTCGATCGCGAGAGGCCATCCGCCGACGTAAGCGCGGAAGGCGTATTTGCCGTTGAATCCAAGGTAGAATCCGAAGCCGGTCTTGGCGGTTTCGTCGAGGCAGGTCGCGATCGGGGTTTTCTCGCTGGTATCGGTATCGATCTGGATAATGGGGTAGCTGGGGGTGGCGACCCACATCGAGACGGTCATGCGCTTGCACCCATCGGGAAGGATGTTTCTCAGGGATGCGTCGACATGGCTGGTGTACCCGTCTAAACGGAGTGCCTGGCCGACGGCTCCCGGAACATTCTCGGGGGCGAAGTTGCCCTGGACGGCGAAACGCTCGCCGCTGACGGTCTCCATAATCTGGCCGGAGCGCACGTCCATCGGGAAGTGCGCCACCAGTCCGGCCGCGGCGGTCTGTGCGACCGCCGACAGCGCGGCAAAGGTAAGGGTGAGGTTGATTTTCTTCATTGCGGTTATTTTACGATGACCTTGGAGGTCTTTGCGCCCTGGCGGACGAAATAGATGCCGGGGATAAGGGCGTCGGAGTTGACGCGGATTCCCTGGAGGTTGAAGTATTCGCGGGGAGCGTCGGCGTTCTCAGCGCCTACTTCCGCGATGGCGGTAGTGGTGGCGTTCTTGGCGAGATACTTGATCGCGTTGTCGGTCAGCTTCTCGATGTTGGCCTTGCTGCCGTTGACTCCGGAGCGGGGAGCCAGTTCATAGGCGGCGAGTCCGTTGGCGATGATGCGGCCGGGCTGGGCTACGGCCTCATCGCGGGAGAGGATGCGGGGGAGGAACTCGATTATTCCGGCGCAAGCGTGGTCTACGACGTGGCCCCAAGCACCGAGAACAACGGCGTTGTTCTCGTTCTCGAATTTCTCAACGGTATTTTTGCCTTCGGCAGTATACTGATAGGCGTTAAAATCCCACATGCAGTTGTGGTCTTCGCGGTGCATTTCTGTGCCGTCGCCAGTCCCGAGGAGTCCGAATGTCTCGCAGGAGAAGTCATTGTTGGTAGCCATGCCGTCGAAGAGCGGGTGGGTGCGGTGGTCGTAGTACTGCGAGGGATCGTAGTGGTCGGAGTTCTCGTCCTGGACGAACCAGTAGCCGATCTGGGCGTTGACGGTCCAAACATCGGTTCCTTTTCCGCCGTCACCGTCGCCGTAGATGTTGACCTCGAATTTCGGGTCGACGCGGCCTATCTTGGTGAGGAGCTGGGTTGCGTGTTTGGAGAGGTAGAGGCATCCGCCGTCGTTGACGAACTTGGTGAGGGCGGCGATCACGGCCTCGTTGGAAAACTCTGCGGGAAGATTACCTTTGCCGGCACCGATGCGGTCGATGTGGATCCAGATGCAGTCGAGGTTGTCGGCGGATATTTTGTCGGTTTCTCCGGCGGCAATCACGGTGCCGTCGGCGTTGAGCTGCTTGAAGAGGCTGACGGCGGCGGCTTCCTGCCAGTTGTCCATGTCACCGGCGAGAATCGCGGTGCGGGAGTTTGCGGAAACGGATGCGGAGGACGCGAGGATTGCGGCGGCTGCCGCGGAGAGTAAAAGTTTTTTCATTGCTTATAGGTTTAATAGTCTTAGGTTTAAATGGAGACCCGGGCGGCAGCGGCGGGTGCGCCGCCCGGGTTCCGACATGATTTGGAAACAGGTTATTTCAGGTAGTTGAGGATGTTGGAGGTAAGCTGCTCGAGGTTGTGCTGGTAGGGGTTGGTGCCGGAGTTCTGGTTCCACTCGTAGGCGGCGAAGCCGTTTGCGACGCATTTGCCGTGCTCGGCGTTGGCGTAGAACTCTACCAGGCCTGCGACGCAGTGGTCGCGGACGTGTCCCCAGGTAGCGAGCACCATCGAGTTTGTCGTAACCTCGAAGTTGCGGATTACGTCGGGCTGGTTCCCCTTTCCGTAGATATTGCAGTCCCATAGGCAGTTGTGGTCCTCGCGCTGGCCGGGGCCGATTAGCGGGAGGCTGTTGTAGCCGTAGCTGTTGGGGTCTTCGAATACGAGGTCCTTGAAAATGGCGTGGGCGGTGCGGTCGTAGAAGCCCTGGTCAGAGCCGTCGCGGAAGTCCCATCCGAGGTAGGCGTTGATAGTCCATACGTCGTCGCCGGAACCGCCGTTGCCGCTGCCGAAGACGGTCGGGGCCATGTTGTCAGGCACGAAGCCGAGAGGCACGGTGAGCTGGGTAGCCATGTTGGAGAGATAGAGGGAGCCGCCGTTGGCCGAGTATTCCTTAAGGGCCGCGATCACGTCGTCGGCAACGAGTTCGGAGGGGAGGTTCTTCCATCCGACGGGGAGTCCGACGCGGTCAACCATAATCCAGAGAACCGGTACGATGTCGGCATCGAGGGCCGCAAGCTGCGAGGGTTTAACCATTTCAGTCCCTTCCTGGGCGGCGAACCAGGCCGCGGCTGCGCGTTCGTCATCATCGGGGAGGTCGGCGGGAGTGTCGGCCAGGAGCATGAATCCGATTTTGGTAGCGATGAAGGGGATTGTCGCTTCGACGGAGGTGCCTTCGGAGGGGTAGTAGGTGTCGTAGATTACTTTTACGGTGTAGGTTACCTTGCTGTCGACAGGCTGTTTCTCGAGCACGCAGCCGGTAGCGTCGGCGGCGAGGGGGGTAACCTCTCCGTTGTCGCCGCGGATCACGTTGACGGCGGTAATGCCTTCGGCGGTGGGGAGGGTCCAGGCGAGAGTTACCTTGCGCCCCTCGACAGAGGCGGTGAGGTCGGTAACGTCGGGGAGTTCCTCTTTCGGAAGCACGGCGTTGACGGAGACTCCTTCCGAAACGAAGTCACCCTCGTACTTGACTTTGACGGTATAGAGGTGTTCTTCGGCCATAGGCTGCCCGACGACGGTGTAGGAGGTCGCGTCGGCTGGAAGCTCGACGGCAGAGGATGCCACGGCGTTGTGGGTCAGGATTAGGCCTTCGATACCTTTGGCGTTGGGGAGTGTCCAGGAGAGTTCGATATTGTGTCCGACAGGGGTTGCCGTCAGGTTGCTGACCTTTGCGAGAGAAGGCACCTCTTTTGGCAGGTCGGTCGGCTCGAAGTCGGAGCAGGCGGTGATGGCGGCTCCGAATATGAGCGCCATGAGCGCGAACCATTTTGTCGCTATATTTTTCATCGCTTTTATAATTTAAGCCTCGCAAGTTTTCAACTTGCTCACCTTAAATGGTGAAGGGTGAAGGGTGAAAGGTGAAGGGAATACTTCAAATCATGCTGGCTATTGTCTCACTCAGGCGCAGCCTGATTTTCACTTTTCACTTCATTCACTTCAATTTGAACTTGCGAAAATTGAATTTTTAAGGGTTTGGTTACTTGTAGAGGTCGCCGGCGTTGTCAACCTGGCCGACAGGAATCGGGAAGTAGATTTCATCCTCGGAGAGGTTGGCTCCGGCGTAGTAGGAGCGGATTTTGCCCTCGGAGGCGTAGTATGCGTTGACGGTCTCGACGGCGGTTCCCCAGCGCACGAGGTCGAACCAGCGGTGTCCCTCCATTGCCAGCTCGAGGCGGCGCTCCATGCGGAGGGCGCGGCGGGCGTAGTCCTGGTTCCATCCGGTCGCGGGATACTCCTCGACGGCGTAGTTGGCTACCATCGGGTTGCAGTCAATCGGGGCATAGTCGGGGTCAACGGAACGCTTTGCGCGGGCGCGGATGTCGTTAATCAGGGTGCGGGCTTCGTCAAGACCCTTGTTCTGCTCGATCAGGGCCTCGGCCTTCATCAGCATGACGTCGGCGTAGCGGATGAGGAGCATGTTGAGGGAGCTTGCGCCCCAGGGCACGATGCCGGGCTTGACGGCGGGATTCTCGGGCGCGGGATAGGGCTTTTTGCCGGAATACTGGCCGTAGAGGTCGTAGTTGCGGCACCATTTCTCGTTGTAGTTGTGGGAGCGCCAGGGCATTCCGATGCGTCCGAAAGTGAAGTCGAGGCGGGGGTCAACGTTTCCGGCATAGTCAGCGCCGTCGACATTCTCGTCGTTGAAGGAGCCGTCGAGGTAGGGGAGGCCCTGGGCGTCGGTGCGGAAGGCGTTCACCAGGTTCTGGGAGCCGAGATAGAAGTCGTCGCCGTTGCCGTAGAGGTTACCCTCGCTCCAGGTGCAGTTGAGGCAGTTGTTGTAGTTGTACTGCGCGCCGTTGTTGGCTGAGGAGAACTGCACGGCCAGGACGGCCTCGTACTGGTTGTTGAACTCGGGCTTCGACATGTCGAGGAAGTTGGGGTAGAGGTCGTACTTGCCGGAGTCGATGACGTATCCGGCGTATGTCTCGGCCTCGGCATACTCGTGGACGAAGAGGTCGACCTTGGCCAGGATCGCGGCGGCGACATACTTGGTGAAGCGGCCTACCTGCTCCTGGTTCTCTGGGAGGATGTCGTAGCTGTCGCGGAGGTCCTTGCGGATGAACCCGGCGATTTCGTCGCGGGTGTACTGGTCGGCGCGGCAGGAGCTGGGGTCGATGACGGTCTCGTCGAAATAGGGGAACTCCTTGAAGATGCGGAGCATGTCGAAATAGAAGTATGCTCGGAGGGTCTTCATTTCGGCGATATATGACTGGCGGGCGTCGTCGGAGAGGTTACCGGCGCTCTTGAGGGCGCGAATGGCGGTGTTGCAGCGGCTGACGGAATAGTAGTTGTTGCGCCATTTGAAGTTGCAGACATCGTTGTCGCTCTGAACGTTGCCGACTTCGAGCTGGTGGAGGTATGATTCCATCGTCACACCGTCGCCACCCTTGTAAGCGTCGTCGGAACGGACGTCGAAGACCCAGTTGTTGATCGGGCCGGCGAAGGATTCGTTGTTTCCGAAGAAGTGGCACATCAGGGAGGCGTAGGCGGCGGTCATCAGTTCGACGGCCTCGTCGTCGCCGATTTGTTCGGAGGTGAAGGAGCCCTGGGGCTTGGTGTCGAGCAGGTCGTCGCAGGAGGTTCCGGCCGCGCCCAGGGAGAGGGCTGCGAGGATGCCGACGGCGCTCTTTATATATTTATTGAAGTTTTTCATTTTGAAGGCAATGGATGGTTAGAACTGGAGGTTGAGGCCGAGGGTGAAGGTGCGGGGTCGGGGATAAGCGCCGTTGTCGATACGCGCGCCGTATTCTCCGGGAAGGAGTTCGGGGTCGAGACCCTTGTACTTCGTAATGGTGAACACGTTTTCAACCTGCCCGAAGACGTCGAGCTTCGTGGCTCCGATCTTGCCGATAATCTTGGCGGGGAGGGAGTAGGAGAGCTTGAGGTACTTCATCTTCATATAGGAGCCGTTTTCCACGTAGTAGGTCGAGAAGCGGGCCTCGTTGTTGTCGTCGGTGAGCGAGAGGGCGGGGATGTCGCTTCCGGTGTTTGTCGGGCTCCAGGCGTTGAGGATGTCGGCCGCGCGGTTTGTCGCGAGGTTGGAGTAGCTCATCGAGTAGAGCTGGCGCTTCATATGGTTCTGGATGTCGAATCCGAAGTCGCCGGAGAAGAACATGTCGAGGGTGAAGTCGCGGTATTTGAAGCCGAGGTTGAGGCCGAGCGAGAGGTCGGGGTTCGGGTCGCCGATTATGCAGCGGTCGTTCTCGTCAATGACGCCGTTGCCGTCGAGGTCGCGGTAGATGAGGCGGCCGGGAGCGGCTCCGGTCTGAGTCGCGTGGTTGGCAACCTGCTCCTTGTTCTGGAAGATTCCGTCGCAGACGTATCCGTAGTAGACGCCCATGGGTTGTCCGGGAATCAGTCGCTGGTCGCCGCCGATGAATTTCTGGCGGTTGTTGAGCTTCTCGAGCTTGTTCTTGTACTGCGAGATGTTGACGGAGCCGTTCCAGGAGAAGTCGCCGTAGCGGGGGCTGTTGTAGGAGAGCTGGATTTCCCATCCGTTGTTCTTCATCGAGCCGGTGTTGAGCCATACGGCGGCGTTTTCGCCGGCGACATCGAGGGCCGGGGGAATGGTCAGCATGTCGTGGGTCTTCTTGATGTAGTAGTCGGCTGTAAGGTTGAGAGCGCCGTTAAGGAACTGGAGGTCGACGCCGATGTTGTTCTGTACGGTGGTCTCCCATTTCAGCTCGGGGTTGCCGGACGCGGAGAGTGTTATGCCGGAGGTAGTCTGGTTGCCGGTGCCGGCGATGTCGTAAGCGCCGTTGCCGGTATTCATAACGTAAATCGAGTAGGAGGGATAGAGGGGCGGAATGTTCGCGTTACCGTTCTGGCCCCAGGAGTAGCGGATTTTGAGGTCGCTGAGGATGTTGTTCTCGGGGAAGAAGGCTTCCTGGGTCGGACGCCAGGCTAGAGAGAAGGCGGGGAACACGCCGGCGCGGTGCTTCTTTGTGAAACGGGAGTTTTCGTCGCGGCGGATTGTGAAGGATGCCAGGTAGCGGTCGTCGAAATTGTAGTCAGCCTTGCCGAAGAGGGAGAACACGGACCACTGGGTCTTGCCGCCCCCGGCGTCGCGGTCGCCCGTTCCGGCACCGACCTGCATGAAGTCGCTGTCTTCGAAGGCGAATCCCTGGCGCGAGCCGGTAAGGTCGCGGAAGGTGTAGCCGATGGCCTCGGTACCGATCAGGACGTTGAGATGGTGCTTCTTGGCGAAAGTCTTGACGTAGTTGGCGGTGTTTGTCCAGGTCCAGGTGTCACCCTGTCCGTAGGCGCTGCCGACGCTGTTGATGTCGCCGGGGTTGGTGGCGCGGCCGAGGCTTACGCTGAAATACTGGCTGTGCTCGATACCGATGTTTGTCTTTACGGAGAGTCCTTCGATGGGTTTTACCTCGAGGTAAGCGTTTCCGAGGATTCGCCAGGAGGTGTTGACGTTGTCCTTGGCGTTTTCGATAAGCTGCACTGGGTTGGCGAGGTCGGAGGCGATCAGGGAAATGGGGCGGGTCCATTCGCCGTTGAGGCCGCGCACGGGGAGCGCGGGGTGCTGGCTCATGGCGGTGAAGGGGATTCCACGGTCGCCGGCGACATCCATGCCCCGGTTGCTCCAGCGGGCCACGGCGAGGTTCTCGCCGACGGTGAAGTACTTGCCGATGTTGTAGTGGGAGTTGACGCGGGCGGAGTAGCGCTCGTAGAAGGTCTTCTTGATGTTACCGTTCTGGTTGATGTAGTTCGCGGAGAAGAGCACGGAGCCTTTCTCGGAGCTGTTTGCCACGGTCGCGGTCAGGTTGTTGGTCCAGGCGGTATGGTAGACCTCGTCCTGCCAGTCGGTGTCGGTGGTCGGGAAGTTGGGGTTCCCGTTGACGTATTTCTGGAGCACCGGCTCTGGTCCGTTGCCGTAGAGGACGTGGCTTGGGGTGATGTTGGAGTTTTTGGAGGCAGTCCAGTAGGCGCGTCCCCATTCCTCGGCGTTCATCATGTCGTAGCGCTTGGCGATAGTCTGGGCGCTGACGGCGTAGTTGACGCTTACGGAGAGGCGGTCACCCTTGCCTTGCTTTGTAGTGATGATTACCACGCCGTTGGCGGCTCGGGAGCCGTAGATCGAGGCGGAGGCAGCGTCTTTAAGCACCTGCATGCTCTCGATGTCGGAGGGGTTGATCATGTTGATGTTGTCGGTCGGGACGCCGTCTATGATATAGAGCGGGTCGTTGCTCGAATTGGCGGTCGACATACCGCGGACGCGGATGGAGCCTGTGCCGCCGGGGGCTGCGTCGGGGACGACGAGGACGCCGGGGAGCTTGCCGGCCATGGAGTTCATGATGTTGCCGGAGTTCTCGCTCAACGGCTCCTTCATATCCATTACCGCTACGGCGCCGGTGAGGTCGGCCTTGCGGATAGTCTGGTAACCGACAACGACCACCTCGTCGAGCAGGGCGTTGTTCTCTTCCATCTCAAAGGTCATGGACGGGGCCGCGGGGAGGGTCTTGGGATTGAAACCGACGTAGCTGACGGTTATTTTCGAGCCTGACGGAACTGAGAGGGAGAAATTGCCGTCGATGTCGGTCGAGACACCTTTCTTTGTCGCGTCGGAGACGACTGACGCTCCGATCAGCGGTTCCTGGTCGGCGGCGGAGACGACCGTGCCGTGCACGGTTATTTCCTGCGCCAGTGCGGCGATGGCCATGAAGAATAGCAAAATCGCGCTGAGGATTTGTTTTTTCATGATTATTACGATTGGTAGGGGTTTGTGGCGCAAAGATATTACAGATAGGGGTGAGGGGGTAGAATAAATGTCGCGCCGTTTATGAAAAATGGCGCGACCACCTATTTTTGCAACACAATGCACAGTTTTTACCATGAGGGCGCCGTCATAGCGGCCCATCTGGGTCGTCGCTTGAAGGTTCGGCCTCGGTCACAATCTTCAGATTGCTCCCATCGGCCTCGCCTCCAAGCTCCTACCATCTGAACCACTCTGACAACGCCCTCCCATCCGGGTACAACGAAATCTCGTCTTTGATTTATCTTCACTCTTCACCATTCACTTTTCACTCGGATTAGTTGCCGAGGCGGTCGCGGAGGTCGGTCGGGGTCTCGCCGAAGGCCTCGCGGTAGCAGCGGGTGAAGTAGGCGGGGGTGGAGAATCCGACTTCGTAGGCGATTTCGCTGACGGAGCGGGATGTCGAGGCGAGGAGCTCGCGTGCCTGTTTGAGGCGGAGGGAGCGGAGCAGCTCGACGGGGGAATAGTTGGTGAGGGCCTTTATCTTGCGGTAGAACTGCGAGCGTCCGAGCCCCATCTTCGAGGCGAGGGTGTCGACGTTCAGTTCCGGGGCCCCCATCTCGCGGCGCACGATTTCCAGGAACCGGGCGTAGAACTCGTTGTCAACGTCGGGCGCACCGGCC
>CAJUFH010000074.1 GCA_910585755.1 uncultured Muribaculaceae bacterium
GCTACCGCCGTTTCGTACAGATGTACGGCGACGTGGTGCTCGGCATGAAGCCCAAATCGAAAACCGACATAGACCCCTTCGAAGCCATCATCGACAAGCTCAAGGAAGAAAAGGGAGTGAAGTTCGACACCGAGCTGACAGTCGAAGACCTCCAGAAGCTCGTGGCTCTCTTCAAGGGCGCCGTCAAGGAGCACACCGGCAAGGACTTTCCCGACAGCGCGTGGGACCAGCTCTGGGGCGGCATCTGCGCCGTTTTCGACAGTTGGATGAACGAACGCGCCATCATCTACCGCCGCATGAACCAGATTCCCGAGGAATGGGGAACGGCTGTCAACGTGCAGGCGATGGTTTACGGCAACATGGGCAACAACTCGGCCACCGGCGTTGCCTTCTCGCGCGACGCCGCAACCGGCGAGAATATCTTTAACGGCGAATACCTGATTAACGCCCAGGGCGAGGACGTCGTAGCCGGCATCCGTACCCCGCAGCAGATCACCGTCGAGGGCTCGCGCCGCTGGGCCGCCCTCCAGGGTATCTCCGAAGAGGTCCGCGCCGAGAAATATCCCTCGCTTGAGGAATCCATGCCTACCTGCGCCGCCGAGCTTATCGCTATCGCGAACAAGCTGGAAGATTACTTCAAGGATATGCAGGATATGGAGTTCACTATCCAGGACGGAAAGCTCTGGATGCTCCAGACCCGTAACGGAAAGCGCACCGGCGCCGCTATGGTGAAAATCGCCATGGACCTCCTCCGCGCTGGCGAAATTGACGAAAAGACCACTCTCCTCCGCATGGAGCCGCAGAAGCTCGACGAGCTCCTCCACCCCGTGTTCGACAAGGCTGCCCTCAAGCGTGCGAGCGTTATGGCAAAGGGTCTTCCCGCTTCCCCGGGTGCCGCTACCGGCCAGATCGTGTTCTTCGCCGACGATGCCGAGAGCTGGGCTGAGAAGAAGAAGAAAGTCGTTCTCGTACGTATCGAGACCTCTCCTGAAGACCTCCGCGGTATGGCTGTCGCACAGGGCATCCTGACTATGCGCGGTGGTATGACCAGCCACGCTGCCGTTGTTGCCCGCGGCATGGGCAAGTGCTGCGTTTCCGGTGCCGGCGAAATCAAGGTCGACTACGAGACCCGCACCGTTGAAATGGGTGGCAAAGTCTACAAGGAAGGTGACTGGATTTCCCTCAACGGTTCTACCGGCGACGTTTACGACGGACAGGTTCCCACCGTTGAGCCGGAACTCGACGGCGACTTCGGCGCGATCATGAACCTCGCTGCCAAGTACACCAAGACCCTGGTCCGCACCAACGCCGACACCCCACGCGACGCCCGCCAGGCACGCAACTTCGGCGCACAGGGCATCGGCCTCTGCCGTACCGAGCACATGTTCTTCGAAGGCGACCGTATCAAGGCTGTCCGCGAGATGATTCTGGCATCCGACGTTGAAGGCCGCCGCCACGCTCTCGCCAAATTGCTCCCGATGCAGCGCGGCGACTTCGAAGGTATCTTCGAGGCAATGGACGGCTTCGGCGTTACTATCCGCCTGCTCGATCCCCCTCTGCACGAGTTCGTGCCCCATCAGACCGCTACCCAGAAAGAGCTCGCCGACGAAATGGGCATCACTCTCGCCGAAGTCAAGGCAAAGGTTGACGCTCTCGAGGAGTTCAACCCCATGCTCGGCCACCGCGGCTGCCGTCTCGGTATCACCTACCCCGAAATCACCGAGATGCAGACCCGCGCGATTATCGAGGCCGCTCTCGCCGTCAAGGCCCGCGGTATCGATGTGAAGCCCGAAATCATGATTCCTCTCGTAGGCTCGCTGAAGGAAATCCAAAACCAGGCCGACATCATCAACACCACTGCCGCCAAGGTATTTGAGGAGCAGGGCAAGTCCCTCCCCTACCTCGTAGGCACGATGATCGAGGTTCCCCGCGCCGCCCTCGTAGCCAACCAGATCGCGGAGGTCGCAGAGTTCTTCTCGTTCGGTACCAACGACCTCACCCAGATGACCTTCGGCTTCTCGCGTGACGACGCTCCCAAGTTCCTCAAATACTACAAGGAGCACGGCATCATCAAGACCGATCCCTTCGAAGTCCTCGACCAGGAAGGCGTCGGGCAGCTCGTGGAAATGGGTGTCAAGAAAGGCCGTTCAACCCGTCCCGACCTCAAAGTCGGCATCTGCGGCGAGCACGGCGGCGAGCCCTCCTCCGTGAAGTTCTGCGCGAAACTCGGCATGAACTACGTTTCCTGCTCCCCCTACCGCGTGCCCATCGCCCGCGTAGCCGCGGCGCAGGCTGCCATCGAGGACTAATCCCTTTAGTCTGAAATACAAAGTTTAACAAGGCGGGGATTTCAAATAACTGAAATCCCCGCCTTTCTTAAATTATAATGCTTATGTCAGAAGCTGAAATGAATGCCTATCGGTTCAACTCCGGCAAGGAGCCGACCGACGAAATGCTTGCCCAGATAATGCGCGAGGTTGCTGATGATGCAAAAATGTCAAATGAAGAAGCAAGTAAACGCTACTTCGCTGATTTACAAAAAGGAATGGAAGAACAGCAAGCAAAATGGGCTGAGCGCATTAACGAGATAAAGAATGGAAAATACTAACCATAAGCCGGAACTTATTATAATAGCCGGGCCCAACGGGTCTGGCAAGACTTCCATCACGCAAAAATTTCTACATCACGAGTGGGCAGAAGGGACAACATATATCAATCCTGACCAAGTCGCCAAAGATATGTTTGGCGATTGGAATGATTCTGAAGCCGTATTGAAAGCAGCGAATTATTGTGCAGAACTCCGTGAAAAATGTCTTGCGGAGAACAAGAGTTTTGTTTTTGAAACTGTTTTTTCCGCACAGGATAAAATCGACTTTGTTCTCCGCGCAAAACAAGCCGGTTTCTTTATCCGCATTTTCTTTATATCAACTTCTGACCCATCAATCAATGCTGCTCGTATTGCCAAACGAGTAATGAAAGGCGGCCATGATGTGCCAATCTCTAAAATCATCTCTCGTTACAATAAATCTATTCAGAATTGTAAAATCGTCTCACCTATTGTAGACAGGCTATATGTTTATGACAATTCCATCGATGATGCTGATGCACGGGCATTATTTCGTCTCTCTAATGGGCAAATAGTCAAGCAATATAGTTCTGAGCTACCGGAATGGGCATCGACTTTATCAGAAAAATCATAATTATTTCTTGCCACGCAGATAGGCAACATAAGAGTTTCAATAAGAATAGTGATGCCTATTTCTCTGCCATATTCCATCAAGAAGCAGATTCATTAGTAGCTGGAGGGAATAGAATTCAGCTTCCATCGGTAATAACAACAAAATTCTGTCAGAGCAACAAGATTTACAAACAAACTCACTAAGAGTTATTATCAATATTATTATTGATAAATTGCACAGGAACATATAATTACAGCACACGCAGGCCGCCATCAAAAAATAAGATATAACCCTACCAATACTAAATCACTCAGGCGACAAACCTCTGTTTAGGAGGACTTGTCGCCTGAGTGATTTAATGGGTTTGAGAAATACATCCGGGAGCTTTCCAAGCAGATATTCCGAGGCAACGGAGCCATGGCCGTGATACTTGGCCCGTTCCTCGACGTACCAGTGAGTTATACGACGGTATGGAGATTTCCGCAGAGAGGAGTAATCATTCGGCGAGGCGGTCGGCGAGCCACTTTTTTTCGTCGGGCTTGTGAACGGGAAGAGTCGAGCGGCCGACGCGTTTGTAATAAGTTCCGTCGACAGCGACCGCGCGGCGGCAGGGCTGTATGCGGAGCTCGTAGTAATATTTGCCGAACTCGTCGCTGTGCCATTCGTCCTCGACATACAGGGAGAAGTTGTGGCTCGTGCCGCAGAGTTTCTCGAAGTTCTGGGTTATATGGCGGCTGAAAAGGTCGCGGGCCTTATGTATGTCCCCGGCGGTATACCGCGAGAAATATTTGAGGTCGTTGTCGAGGCCGCGGATATATCCGTTGTCGCTCACTCCGATATAGAGCGATCCGCCTCGGGTATTGAGCATGGCGGCGATTGCCTCGATTATCTCCCGGGTCTGCTGCTCGACGTTGAGGTTAAAGCCGTTCTGGAGATAAATAAGCGAGGATTTGAACTCGACGTTGTCCTTCTCGTCACCTCCGGCTATTCGCATCGGCTCGTGTTCGATTTCGAGGCCCAGCTCTTCGTAAATCCGGTCTCTGATCAGGTCGCGCTCCTTCGACAGACGATGGCCTTCAAGCAGGTTGTAAGCCATAACGAGTTCGGCAACCGCCGCAACCTTGGGGGAATGATCGCGGGATAGTTCCCAGAGGTCCTGGCGCATCTCCTGGCGGTCCATCAGAGCGAGCGCCCTGAGCTGACGCGCTTCCGGCGAGAAGTCGGTACTCGTGCGGAACGAGTCGAGCGATTCGAGTCCCACGCGCCCGTTAGTTGCGAAAGCGTCCAGGACGAGCAGCATCTGGCAGCGCTTCTCGTAATAGGCAGCCATTTCCTCAAGTCCAAGCATCCCTGCGAGGAGTATAGCGAAGGAGAAGTAGCCATAGGCGGACATATGGTTGCGCTCAATGGTAGCCGCACGTGCTACTGTATGCATTATTTCCTCGGCTTCCTCGCGGAGCAACGGGGCGGCCATTTCCATGACCTCCTCGTTTGGCGTGTCGGTCGGGGCCGCGGTCTCCTCTGTCGGCTGTACAGACTCCACCTCCTCGTCGGAATAATTGCGGACGAGCTGTCGCAAGCCGGAAGCGTAGTCCATAGGGGGGCGGTCGGTACCGATACATTCGGCGTACAGGCGGCGTTTCCCCCAGTCGCTGTCAACCAGTCTCGCCCGAAGATATTGCCGCTGGTCGATGTCAAATCCGTTAGGATCGAGGAACACGGTAAAGCCACGGTCGGAAAAAGCTGTCAGCATCCCCGTGCGGGCGTTGCGCTTGGTAGTTGTCACGCAGTCAAACTCATCGTCGACGTTTACCGTCTCCTCCAGGAATGCCCATACATCCTCCTCGAAATCGAAATGCAGGGTTCCGTCTTCATCGGCCCGGCTAACCGTCGCGTCAAGGATATACGGCTCTCCGGCCTTGTTCCGGAAGATTTTCTCAAATTCGCCGCTTTCGACAAGTTTCTTTTTAGCGAATGCGGCGAAATTGAAGTAGAGATAGCCGTTGCCGCGCAGCCCTTCCTCTACTACATGGCAACGCAGACGCGTCGGCTCCTCCTCGTCAACGCCGTCAATGGCGATAAGGGCCCTGTCGCCTCTATCGGGGAGCCGCAGCCCCGGTTCCGATGCCGGAGAGGAAAGTAGCTTTGTCGCCGTGGTGCCCCTTTGCGACGGGTCGAGACGGAATTCCTTAATAATATAGTCCCACATAGCTTTTGCCTCGGGAAGGGTTTTCGGATTGCGCAAATCCGACGGAAGCTGCGTCGGCAGATTTACCTTGATCGAGCGCCAGGCGCCATCCTCAGCCTTAGGCACAACATTGACAGGCTTTACAAGTTCGGGAGCGGAGAGCGACAGCTCTCCCCCGGCGACAGTCAGCGAGCGGCTGTCGGGCGTCTCAAACGTGCTGGGCGTGTCGTCGGCGGGGAGCACCTTGAAGTAAGCGCTTTGGGCAGCATCACCCATAGAGACAATCTGCTTCCAGGACCATCCCGGAATGCCCGCCGTCCCGTTTATGTCGGTATTCAGGGCATTGTCGAGCAACTGCGTGCTCTCGTTGGCGCGGCGGTAGGTGTAATAGCGGTAGAATCGGGAGCGGTTCACGACAATGTCCGGGTCGTCGGAATCCGGGGCGAGCAATTGCTGTATGGCAAGCGCCTGGAGGATTTTGTTCAGGCGGTCAAGCTCCTCCGGGTTGTCTGCCGCCGAAACGCCGTCGAGCCACTGATGGTTTGAGTCAATGAAAATCTGCAACTGGCTGCGCAGGGCGCTGCTGAAGGGCTCCGTAGTCCAGCTTTCGGGATTTCCGGCGAGGATGACCTTCAGGAAGTCGGCCATATTGTGGTCGAGCTGCGCCGGGTCGAGAGCGTAGATATAAATTAATGTGCGCAGCTTGTTCTCCGGCTTGTATAGGTAGCCCGAAGTGCGCAACTTCGCAAATATATCCTGGATATAGGCGTCGGGCGCTCCGGGTGTGCGGCTGATTTCAATCGCACGCACGAAATCCGTGCTCCTGCCGAGAAAGTCGGAAAGCTCGTCCTGGAGCCTTACCCTGGCGAAATCGCTGAATTGTTTGAGGTAGTCGGAATCCTCGAGCAGGAATGTAGCGGCGGCCGCGAATGTCTCGAGGAACGCGCCTATGCGCTCGGGAGCGATGTCCTGCGCCGGGAGTTTTTCGAGAGCCGCCCAGCCTTTGCGCAGAAGGGCGAAAACCCACTCCGGATTGCCGTCGGCTCTCATCGCCTCAATCTCCTTGTCGGCGAGAATCCAGTGTCGGACTATCAGACGCGGCATAAGCGGGAACCGGTCGAACACGCCGAGGAATGTCTCGAGCTTCATCGGTTCGGCGGTCTCGAAATCAAGCACCTTCTCGGCTTTGAGCCGCACCTCGCATCGGTTAGAGGAAATAATGCGGCAACGGATTCTCTGCCCGGCGTGGAATTTCTCCCCTGTCGCCGATGGGTAAAGCCGGAGCCAGAATCCGGAACCGTCGACCAGCTTGTAATAGCCCCCCGACTGCTTGGTAAGGTCGAGGTCTATCGTGAAGTCATAAGACTCTCCCGCCTTGTACCTGGCCATGAGCAACGGCTCAAGATCCTGTTTAACCTCAATCTTGCCCCCCTCGTGGGACACAATACAGGCTATTTTCGCCGGAACAGGCTCCTTGCGTTGGAAATCAAACAGCCTGACGCGGTAAGTGAGGCCGTTGTAATTGACAATGTAATGCGCCTTGTTCGGGAACATCTGGCGCTCCACGACCGGCAGATTTACTTTTTCTCTTTTCATTTGATTATTGATTTTAAAGTCAAGCGGGCTGCCATTACAACGGGCAGCCCCATAATATTACTTAGTCTCAGGATAATACAGCGTTTTCAAAGAATCGGCGCAGCGCTCGCCGTCGATAGCCGCGGAAACGATGCCACCGGCATATCCGGCCCCTTCGCCGCAGGGAAACAGCCCCTCAACGCCAACGTGTTGCAGGTTCTCCAGGTCGCGGGGAACACGCACGGGGGCCGACGTACGGGTCTCGGCCCCGATCAGCACCGCCTCGTTGGTAAGGAAGCCTTTCTGCTTGCGGCCAAATTCGATAAACGCCTTCTGCAAGCGTCCGGCAATCGACATCGGCAGCAGCTTGTCGATGCGGGCCGGATGGATACCAGGGGCGTAAGATGTGGCGGGGAGGTCGGCGGAGTCGCGGGAATTGACAAAATCCTTCATCCTCTGCGCGCCGCTGTTCTGCGCGCCGCCGCTCTCGCGGAAAAACGCCCCCTCGATCATCTCCTGGAAACGCATCATCTTCAACGAAGGCTCGTCACCGTCGGGAAGGTCTTCGGGAAGCACCTCGACGACCATTCCCGAGTTGGCCCAGCGGCCTCCGCGCGAAGCTGGCGACATACCGTTAACCACGAGCTGCCCGTCGCCGGTTGCAGCCGGAATAATCACGCCGCCGGGACACATGCAGAAGGAGTAGACACCCCGCCCGTCAACACGCGTGAGCATCGAATATTCCGCAGCGGGGAGATAGCGCCCCCTACCCTTCGGCGAATGATACTGTAACTGGTCTATAAGGTTTTGCGGATGTTCGAGACGCACGCCGACGGCGATTCCCTTCGGCTCGAGCGCCACTCCGGCCTTCGAGAGCATCGAATAGACATCGCGAGCGGAATGGCCGGTCGCGAGGATTACCGGGCCGCTCAGTTCCTCCCCGGCGGCAGTGATGACACCTTCGCATCTGCCATTCTTGATAATCAGGGAGTCAACCCGCGTAGAGAAACGCACTTCTCCTCCGCAGTCGATAATCGTCTTCCTTATGGCCGCAATGACTTTCGGCAGCCGGTCAGTGCCGATATGCGGATGGGCGTCGACGAGTATGTCCTCCGAAGCCCCGTGCCGGGCGAAGACATTCAGAATCTTTTCCACGGAGCCGCGTTTCTTGCTGCGGGTATACAGCTTGCCGTCGCTGTACGCTCCGGCTCCCCCCTCGCCAAAACAATAGTTTGAGTCGGGATTGACTACCCCCTCTCTTGCGATTTTCGCCATGTCGACGCCGCGCTCCTCAACGCTTTTTCCCCGTTCAAGGAGTATGGGGCGCACCCCGAGCTCGATTAAACGCAGGGCGGCGAACAGTCCGGCCGGACCCGCGCCGACAACAATCGCTTGCGGGGCGTCAGACGCGAGGGGCCGGTATTTTACTGGAACAACAAGCGAGGTTTCCTCCGGCACCGTGTCGAGCCACACCCGGACAAGCAGGTTTACCATCACGCGTTTCTGGCGAGCGTCGATCGACCGGCGCGCCACGCGCATACCCGTAATTCTCATCGGATGAACCCCCATAGACCGGGCGACCTCCGTCTTAAGCCTCTCTTCCGTATAAGCGACCTCGGGAGTTACCCTCAATTCGTGAGTTATATATTTTTGTTTCTGAGATTCCATACAAATTAATGCGATGATGCGGTTTGAAAAGGGCTTATGCGGCAGCCAACATATGCTTCTTACGGATTCTGAATGTAATCCAAAGCGTTATCGCCGCGACAATGAAAGCGAGCAGGTCGCTCCCCGCCATCGACGCCCATACCCCTTTGACACCATAGTAATGGGGAAGTATGAACAGGAACGGCAGCAGGAATACCAACTGACGCGTAAGCGACAGCATGATTGACAGACTCGGACGCCCAATCGACTGGAAATAGTTCTGAATGACTACCTGCGCGCCCACTACCGGGTAGCAGATGAAATATATCCTGAACCCGGCACGGGCTATGTCGGTCAGTGTCTTGTCTGTCGTGAAGAGAGAGCTGATTGTGTCGGGGAACAACTCGGTAACGGCCCAACCGACACTTGTCACGGCCACGCCTATCCATATGCCCCTCCAGAGCGTTATGTCGACGCGGTCAAAGTTCCGCGCTCCCCAGTTGAAGCCCAGGATGGGCTGCATGCCCTGGGTCACGCCGAAGACAACCATAATAAAGAACATGGTCGTGCGGTTGATAATCCCGTAAGCTCCGACCGCGAGATTCCCGTCAGCGCCGGCGCAGTCAAGCAGCGCCTTGTTCAGAAATACTACAACGACACACGCCGTCACGTTCATCAGGAACGGCGACAGCCCGATCGAATACACCCGTCGCATGATCGCGGGGGTAAACCATCTGTTATGCCAGTCGAAATGAACGAAGCTCTTTTTGGAAAAGAAATGGCAGAGCACCCATACAAAGGCTGCCGACTGGCCGCAAACCGTGGCGAACGCGGCACCAGCTATGCCCCAGTGGAACACATATATAAATATTGGTGCGAGAACAACGTTGACGGCCACGGAAAGGAGCGCCGATACCATCGCCTTTTTCGGATAGCCGGTCGCACGCATCAGGTTGTTGAGCCCGATAAACACATATGTAATGGGGGTGGCCCAAAGAATCACCCTCATAAATTCCCGTGCGAAAGGGATGGTCGCGTCAGTTGCACCGAAGAAGCGCAGAATCGGGTCGAGAAACAACAGCGTCACTCCACCGAACACTACCGAATGAATCAGGCAGAGCACCATCACGTTGTTGACAACGTCCGTGGCCCGGCTCACATTCTTCTGCCCGAGGAAAATCGAGCTGATTGTGGCACCACCGACGGCAATCAGCGTGCAGAACGCCACCACGAGATTCATCAGCGGGAACGTAATCGCGAGGCCCGATATTGCCATCGGCCCTACCCCTCGCCCGATAAAGATACTATCAATTATGTTGTAGAGCGACACCGCCACGCTGGCGATAATCGCCGGGATGGAATATTGCGCCAGGAGTTTGCCTATCGGCAGCGTCCCGAGCGTCATCGGATCGTTACGGTTCGGCTGGCTTGCGGTTTGTGTCGGCTGATTCGTCATTTTTATAAATTCTCTACAAAATTAACAAATAATGGCCTCCCGATAATGTTATATTTCCTTAATTGAGCCAACTACTCCTCGCCTTAATCTATCATTCCATATAACAAGCCATAGATTTTATTGTATGCCAAGTATAGAATGATTTGAGTTTCGAAGCCAAATCAGAATCTTCAACTATATGAAAAACTATTAAATCGCATAGTGACATTTGGCAATGCCGAATATTGTTTGTAATTTTGCGAACATCAAACAAAGAATGATATGTCAAAATTAGAGATAACACCTGAACAGGAACGTCTTGCGAGGTTTGCGAAAGCGATGGGGCATCCCACCCGTATAGCAATCCTGCATTTTCTCGCTCAGAGAAACGAATGTTTCTTTGGCGATATACACGAGGTTCTTCCGATTGCGAAAGCCACTGTGTCGCAACATCTGAGCGAGTTGAAAGAGGCAGGGCTGATACAAGGCACCATCGAGCCGCCAAAGGTAAAGTATTGCATCAACGCAGAGAACTGGAAACTTGCACGGCAACTGTTTTCACAGATGCTTGACGACTGCTGTCCCTCAAAAAAGAATAGCTGCTGCTCGTAAGCACTATTTTTTTGCTTATCATGTTCGTAGTTCGGCAAATAACAACTCAATTAAATACATTTATGCACATGAAAAAGTTACTGATGTTTTTCGCCCTTATGATAGGGCTTATGTCGTGCGGTAGCGGGGATAATACCGCCACTGCAAAATCTCCTGAAAAGGATAGAGTGGAAGTGATATAT
>CAJUFH010000075.1 GCA_910585755.1 uncultured Muribaculaceae bacterium
GGGTCGTCGCTTGAAGGCTCGGCCTCGGTCACAATCTTTAGATTGCTCCCATCGGCCTCGCCTCCAAGCTCCTACCATCTGAACCGTTCTGACAGCGCCCTCCCATCCGGCGGTAAAATTGCCGGAAGCTAATCCGATTATCGCTTGGCGAGTAAAGCCGTCGCACCTTAATAAAATATAAAAAAGGGGCGGCGGCTTTGCCGTTAGCGGGGAATTTGTTAAATTTGAGGCATATTATATAGTCGGGCGAATTATTTTTGAGCCAGGACTACGAATCAAAAACGAAATCAGACAAACAGGGATGTCGAAAGAAACACCTCAGGAGAACCAGGAACTTATCGGCAGGTTGCGCGAGCCGTCAACCTGCCGCACCGCGTTCAACGAGGTGATGAAAATCTATTCCGAGCCTCTCTACTGGCAGATCAGACGTATGGTGCAGAACCACGACGATGCCTCCGACATCCTCCAGAACACATTCCTGAAAGCCTGGCAGTCAATCGAGCAGTTCCGCGGCGACGCACGCCTCTCGACCTGGCTGTACAAAATCGCTATCAACGAGAGCCTGACGCACCTCGCCCGCGAGCGCAAGCGGTTGAGCGTCAGTCTTGACGACGAAGAGGGGCGCATGGCCGACCTTATCGAAGCCGACGAATGGACCGACGGGGAAGCCCTCTCCAAAGAGCTGCGAAAGGCAGTCGCCACCCTCCCCGAGAAACAGCGGCTGGTGTTCAACATGAAATACTTCGACGACATGAAGTACGAGCAGATTTCCGAAATCCTCGGCACCAGTGTCGGCGCCCTCAAAGCCTCCTACCACCTGGCCGTCCGCAAAATCGAATCCTACTTCGCCGCAAGGGAATAAAAGGGAGGGGCAGAAGCACCGCTCGCTAAAGCTCGATCAACCCCGACAGGCTGCGCGGAAAAGGTTAATTCTTCGTTCGGCTTACGCCTCGCACACCAAGAGAGGCAGGAAAAAGGGACAATGGAAAACAAGAATCTTTTTTGATGAAGATTTTTTTGAGGTGGAGCTAAACCTTTGGGAGGGGTTGTAGTCAAAAGGATGTAACGGAGCGGAACGGACTGATGAAGGGACGGCCGCTTATGCTTCAAAGACAATGAGATGAGAAAAGAAAGCGACATATTGGAGAAGGCCGGAAGGCGCGACGGGATGACGGTCCCGGAGGGCTTCTTTGAGTCTTTCGCCGAGGAGATGGCCGGAAGGCTTCCGGAAAACCCGGAGGCGGAGCGGCCTGTCGTGCTGCGCCCGAAGACAACGTGGCAGCGCCTGAGACCATATGTATATATGGCGGCGATGTTCGCGGGGATATGGTGCATGCTCAAGATGTTCACGATGATGACCCCCTCGGCGGGCGTCGACCTGTCAATCGACAACAACAAGGTGCTGTCAAGCGCCCTGAGCGACGAGCACTTCATCTACGACTATATCAACGACGACATTTCGAGCCGCGAGGTATGGGAGGAGATGTACGAGGACTCGATCGATGTCGAGGAGGTAATCTCCGAGGAGATTGTTCCGGAAGAAGCCGGCCAGGCAGCAGCGACGGACGACTGACTGCCGCCAACGGATAGCAAAAAGGACAAACAGCAGAAGTTTGACACAGATGAAAAAGCTGATTCTCATAGCGCTGATGATGGTCGCCGCGGCGACCGCCGCTCCCTCGGCCGAGGCCCAGGGGAAGGCGTCGCGCGAGCAATGGATGACTGAGATGCGCCAGTACAAGCGCAACTACCTCGCAAAGGAGCTTGAACTGACCAAGGAGCAGCAAAACAAGTTCCTCCCGCTGTACGAGGCGATGGAGGACGAGTGCGCCGCCCTTGACGAGGATACCCGCCAGATGGAGCGCCGCATATCGCAGGCCGCCGACGCTTCCGACCTCGAATACGAAAAGGCTACCGAGGCGATGTACGACACGAAGGTAAAACAGGCTGAAATCGAGCGGGAGTACGCCGCAAAATTCAAGGAGGTGCTCACTCCCAAGCAGTTGTTCCGCCTGAAGGATGCCGACCGCAAGTTCGCCCGCACGATGATGCGCCAGCACAACCGCCTCCGCGGCAACGCCCGCGCGGCAGGTGAGAAGGCCCAGCAGTAAACATTCGCCTCCTACCGCCGTTATACCGATTAGAGAACAATAATAAAACAGTATATTCAAAAATCATCAAGACCAGCGGGGATTCCGGGATGTTACCCCCGGAATCCCCGCAAAGTTTTGTAAGAGAGGGCATCAACAATCCATTAGCAGAGCAAACGCCATGGTAAAAAAACTGTTTCTGACCATAACCCTTCTCCTCATAATGAGCAACCCGTTATCCGCGCAGGTCGCGAAGCCCGACTTCGCTTTCCCGCAGAAAGTAGAGAAAACCGCGCAGGCCGACCTGCAGAAGGCGCTCAAAGCCGACAACGGCCCGTTGGCGGTCAACGCCCTGGTGCGCGTGGCCCTGGCCAAGACAGCAATTGCCACCGACTCGCTGGCCCCGGCCATCAAGCGTGTCGCGGAAGCCGGAGAGGCCATCTCCGACCCAGCGGCCAAGGGGATGCTGAAAACACTCGAAGCCACCCTTTACCGCAGCGCGTACACCGCTGACAAGTACAAGTACGACCGCCGTCCGACTATCGGCGGGGAACCGGCGGGGGACTTCACGCTATGGAGCCGCGACCAGTTCCTCAGAAAAGTAGAGACCCTTACCAACGAGGCACTTGCGAGCCGCGAGGCGTTGCTCGCCGTCCCTTTGGCCGACTACTCGACGGCGCTTACATACGGCAAGACCGCAACGCGCTTCTACCCCACCCTGTTCGATTTCGCGGCCAGCGAGGGGGCGGAGAACCTGATGCCGTTTGACAACGGGGAGAGCGTCCTCAACCCGTCGCTTTTGGAGCATCCGCTCGACGGGGCGCTATATCCCTCCCTGCCCAACTCGCCGCTGAACAGCATACTAAACATCTACCGCGCCTGGACGGAAGCGCACCCTACAGACGAGGCTGTGCGCGCCATGACGCAGGTAGACCTGCTGAAATATATCGGGCGCCACCTCTTCGGGGATGACACGGAAGATTCCGAAAACCCGCTTAACGGCAAGTTCATGACCCTCTACCGCGAGAACAAGGCTTCGGAATATGCCGGGGCATACCTGCTCGCGGCCTCCTATCCCGACTACGGGAGCGCCGAGAGCGCCGATTATTACGCAGAGCTGAAAGCGTTTGTCGCCTCCCATCCCGGTTATTACGACATCAACGCGGCCAAAAACCGCCTCAACGAAATCGAGCAGAAGTCCATCAGCCTGAGCTACCCGGAGGTATGCGCCCCTGGGCGTCCGTTTGAAATCGAGGTCAGCGGCCGCAACCTGAAAAAAGCGACCCTAAAATTCTACGACGTGACGAAAGCCATGGCGGGAAAAGAGGATGACAACTATATGAACTACCGGGCGTTGGGTACACCGACAAGCACGACAGAGGTCTCCTTCACCGGGGAGGTGCCGTTCCGCCAGACCGTCAAGGCGAGCCACACGTTCGACAAGGTCGGAAGATATGTCGTCGTGGCCGTTTACGAAGGAATGGCGGTCGAGAACAATGTCAGGGTCATGCGCTGCACCAACCTTTCGGGAGCCTCCGTCGCGACCGCCGGGAGGCGCGAGGTGGTAGCCGTTGACGCCGTCAGCGGCAAGCCGCAGAGCGGAGTCGAGGCATGGTACCGCCCCTGGAGCCGCCGCACCGGTTACACCCGGCAACCGGGCGCTACCGACACGCTCGGAGTGCTCGACATAAAGTCGACTGAATACGGCAACATCATGCTCCGCCGGGGGGAAGACCGCTATTCCCCGGTGTTCAACCTCACATCATTCTCGGAATCGGAGGATGAGAGCCGCCTGACCGGCGCCATCAACACGGCGCTCCGTCTATACCGCCCGGGGGACACGGTGGATTTCGTTATCGCCGTATTCCAACGCGATAAAGCCGGGCAGAAACGCCCAGCAGCCGGAATCACGCTGAAAGTCAGACTGAACGACGCCAACTATCAGCAATGTGACAAGCAGACCTTCACCACCGACGATTGGGGCCGCGCACAGGGCGCGTTCTCCATCCCCGCCGAAGGACTGACCGGCAACTTCACAATCGTGGCGGAAACCGATACCGAGCATATCGCTACCGAATCGTTCACTGTCAGCGACTACAAGCTCCCGACCTTCACGGCGGAAGTGACCCCGGTAACGCCCCCCGCGGACCTCTCGCAGCCGGCGGTAATAAAGGGTAAGGCGCTGACATTCGCCGGATTCCCCGTAGCCGACGCGACAGTAAAGACAGACCTCCGCGTGCGCACCGGGGTATGGTTCTGGAGCCGGACATCCCCCGTTTTCAGCTCCATCGAGGCCGCGACCGACGCGGACGGGAATTTCACAATCGAGATTCCGGCGAACGTCATAAAGAGCTCTCCCGCGCCTAACGGGCTGTTCCTCTGCGATATCGCAGTAACCTCGGCCAACGGGGAGACGCAGACCGCCGATGCCTCGTTCACCAAAGGCAAATCCTACGCCATCAGCACCAGCATACCGCGCCAGATCAACCTCGACAAGCCTATCGCCGCCAGGGTCGAGCTGCTCGACGCGCTCGGCGAGGCGCGGCCCGACTCGCTGCGCTACACAATCAGTGCCGCCGACTCGACTTCCGGCTTCAAGCCGGTAACCGGCGTTACCCCGACCGGTTCGCTTACCGGGGTGCTGAAGCCGCTCCCCGCGGGGCGCTACAAAATCGCGTTCTCGACCGTCAACCCCGCGACAGCCGACCCGGTAGAGAATCTCGAAGTGACGCTTTACCGGTCGGACTCCCCCATATGCCCGGTTGACATGCCGCTGTGGGTGCCGGAGAATAACGTCGTTGCAGCCGCAGGGGGGGAAGCCTCCTTCCTCTTAGGTAGCAACGCGGCTGACGCCAACGTGCTGCTGACCCTAACCGACGAGAAAGGACGGATTATGGAACAGCGGTGGATTACCCCGAAACAGGGCGTTCACCCAGTCAGCGTCATTCTGCCGAGCGGGGAACCATCGCTCAACATCCGGCTTGACTGCGTCCGCGACTGCAAGAGCTATTCCAGCCGGGTTGCGGTAGCGTCCGCCTCCTCCACCAAGTCCATCAAGGTAAAAATCGAGACCTTCCGCGACAAGGTGACACCCGGTGATACCGAAAAGCTCACCCTCCGCGTAATCCCCGAAAACGGGGCCGAGGCGCAGAGCGCCGTCATACTCGACATGAGCAATAAGGCGATTGACGTGCTGCAAAGCAATCCCCTGACCTTCTGTTCCTTCTACTCGTATCCTCGGGTACCGTCGTTCAGCGGGTTTGAGTTTGACAGCTCGTGGTTCAACCATACGTCGAGCTTCAAACGCCTGCCGACTTCCCGCATAGACGCTCCTGAGTTCAACACCTACGGCCGACGGTTCTGCTGGCCGAACATAATGATCCGCGGCATGCGCACGACAGCGCGGATGATGAAGGCCGAGGCGATCGAAGAGGAAGCCGCTGACGAAATGGTTCTCTACGATTCCGTGGTTACCAACGAGCAGAAGATGGCAGCCCCCGCGATGGCCGCGGGAGCCACCGCCGACCTTGGTAGCGATAAGGAGGTTGCCGAGGAGGCGTCAACAGAAGCCGGAGCCGGGGATGAGCCGGAGAAACGAGCCGAGACTTACAGACCGTCGGAAATCCCCCTGGCGTTCTTCCGCCCGATGCTCACGACCGAGCCTGACGGGTCGCTGACGGCGGAATACAGCGTGCCCGACGCGAACACCACCTGGCTCCTGCGCGCCCTGGCCTACAACCGGGAGATGCTCTCCGCGACAACGCAGGCCGACATCGTAGCCTCGAAGCCGCTGATGGTCAGCGGCAACGCTCCCCGCTTCCTGCGCGTCGGCGACCGCGCCGCGATTGCCGCCACCGTCATGAACAACACCGACTCCGTCCTGACGGTCAACGTCGCACTATCTGTAGCCGCTTCGGGAACAGGGGAGACACTGACCGAGACCGAAACACCCGTCACCATCGAGCCGAAGGGCTCCCATACCCTGACAATACCGGTAACCGCCCCGGGTAACGCGCCCGGCGTGATTTTCCGCGTCATGGCCACCTCGGGCAACTTCTCCGACGGAGAGCAGAGCCTGATCGCCGTGCTCCCCTCCGAGCAGAATGTCGTTGAATCGGAAATGTTCTACATCGCTCCCGGGGAACCGCGCTTCACCCTCCCGCTGCCGAAAGCAGGGATGGGTTCGCGGGTAATGCTGAGTTTCACCGAGAATCCCGCCTGGGAGGTAGTCTCGGCGCTTCCGGGACTCCGCGAGGGGCAGATTAACTCCTCCAACGAAGCCGCCGCCGCGCTGCTGTCGGCCGCCGTCGCCGACGGACTGATGCGCGACAATCCCGAAATAGCCCGCGCCCTGCGCCGCTGGGCCGAGAATCCAGGGGATTCGGCCCTGGTGTCGAAACTCGACAAGGACTCGCAACTGAAAGAGATGCTGCTGAACTCCACCCCGTGGGTCCAGGCGGCGCTCTCCGACACGGAGCGCATGCAGCGCCTCACCCTGCTGCTCAACAGCAAGAATACCGCCGGGGTAATCAAGAAGGCGATCGCCGACCTGCGCAAGACCGCCGCGCCGGAGGGAGGATGGTACTGGACCACGCAGTATCCCCGCGTCTCCGAATGGTGCACCTATAATATTATCGGTATGCTCGGCGACCTCAAGCGCCTCGGATGGCTCCCCGAAAACAAGGAACTTGACAAGATGATAGCCGACGCGTGCGCCTATATGGACCGCGAGGTAGCCAGGGATTTCGCCAAGTACCCCAAGGCCGACTATTCGCATTACGTCCTGCTGCGCGACCGCTTCAAGGATGTGCGCCGCTCCGCTGGCGCCGCGAACGTAACGAAATCGCAGGTTCAGAAGAGCATCGCCGGATGGAAGGATGACAACGTTGTAGGGAAGGCGGTCGACGCCCTGATTCTCAACAGCAACGGCTACAACGCCACCGCCCGGCAGATCCTCTCGTCGCTCCGCGAATACGCCACGACAAGCCCTGAAAAGGGGATGTGGTGGGCGCAGCTCAACGACATGTGGTTCTGGTCGCTCGACAAGGTCGGCATGACCTCCATCATACTTGACGCGTTTGCCGAGACAGAACCGAACGCCGCCGACATCGACAGAATCCGCCAGTGGCTGATACTTCAGAAACAGAACTGCGACTGGGGTAACTCCGTAATCACCTCGCAGGTGATAGCGTCGATTCTCTCGTCGGGGACGAAATGGACCGTCAATCCGGCCGGAACCGTGATCCGCGTGGCCGACAACATAATCGAACCTGCCAACAAGGAGACCGCGACCGGCACCTTTACCGCCCCCATCGCACGGTATCTTGCTAAACCGGCCGAGCTGACAATCGACCGCCAGGCCAACTACCCCTCGTTCGGAGCGGTTGTAACCCTGCGCGAAGCAACTATGAGCGAGCTTCGCCCCGCTTCCTGCGACCAGCTCTCGATCGGGAAATCCCTCTCGGCATTCAACGGGTCGGAATGGATGCCGGGCGACAGCTTCAAGGTAGGGGACCGCGTGCGCGTCGAGCTGACACTCACCGTCGGGGAGGATATGGACTACGTCGTTATCGCCGACAAGCGCGCCGCCGGACTTGAACCCGCAACGCAGCTCCCCGAACCGATATGGGCCGAAGGGCTCTGCTTCTACCGCGAAAACCGCGACTCGCAAACCAACATCTTCATCGACCATCTGCCGAAGGGTACCTACCGCCTGAGCTACGAGCTGTTCGCCGCCCAGTCCGGGGAGTTCGCCTCGGGAGCCGCGCAGGCCCAGAGCCAGTACAACCCGCGCATCGCCGCCCATTCGGCCGGAGCGGAAATCCGAATCGCCCCGCAGGACTAACCCCTCGAAAAATATATTGACAGAAAAAAGCTCCCACTTTCCTAAGTAAATGTTACGCAACATACTGACTACCCTTTTGCTCGCCCTGCTCCCGGCCATAGCCGCCGGGGCGGGGCTTGCCTCATCCGGCGAGACACCTAAACACGAAATGCGCGGAGCGTGGCTCGCGACAGTCTACGGCATCGACTGGCCCTCGCAGACAGGGACCGGGGAGGCCGTGGCGAAAGCGCAGAAGAAGGAACTTGTCGAAATCCTGGACCTCCTGCAAGGAGCCGGATTCAACGCCGTATTCTTCCAGGTAAGGCCGATGGCCGACGCGCTCTACCGCTCGACCCTCGAGCCGTGGAGCGAGTTCCTGACCGGCAAGGACCCGCAGGGGGAACCGGCCTGGGACCCGTTGGAGTTCGCCGTCAGGGAGTGCCATGCCCGCGGGATGGAGCTTCACGCCTGGGTCAATCCCTTCCGCGTCACCAAGAACGAGGAACCGCGCCCGAGGCGGATAGCGTCGGGCAAGGGAACGTTCAACCCGATGGAGAAAGGCTGGGTGCTGACCATGCGCGACAAGCCCGCCCGCCCCAGGAGAGCGAAGGGCAAGAAAGGACGGAAGCGGCGTCCGGCACCCGCGGCACAACCCGCCGTCATGGCGATTCTCGACCCGGGAAATCCCGATGCGCGGCGCCATGTCGTAGAAGTATGCCGGGAAATCATCAGCAAATATGATGTCGACGGCCTGATTTTCGACGATTACTTCTACCCTGACCGCTTCCCCTTCACGCCCGGAGCAGACCCGAAGGCCGAGGCGGACCAGCGGCGCGAGAACGTCCACCAGACAGTGCGCGAAATCCACGCCATGGTCCAGGAGGAGAAACCATACGTCAGATTCGGCATCTCCCCCGCGGGAGTAGCGGGAGGCAACGGAAAGGCAACGGCGAAATACGGACTCACCCCTCCCCCCGTCGGAAACGACTGGATGTACGACAGGATATTCTGCGACCCCCTCCCCTGGCTCGCCGAAGGGACGGTCGACTATGTGTCGCCGCAACTATACTGGGCTTCCGACCACGCCACGAATCCCTACGAGCCGCTGGCGAAATGGTGGAGCGAGACAGCGTTCCGCTTCGGGCGCCACTTCTTCTCCAGCCAGAACATAGGGGCGCTTCCGGCGGGGAACGCCGCCTGGAAGGAACAGGGACTCGAAGTAGAAACCAACCGCCGGCATAACGCCGCTATTTACGGAACGGAGATTGCCCCGTCATCGGGCCATGTGCTGTATTCCGTTTCATACATGACCGGAAAGAAATGCTCCGGCCTTACGGACTACCTTGCCGCTAACCAGTTCGCCAGCCCTGCCCTGATGCCCCCGATGACCTGGAAGGAGGCCCCGAATCCGGGCGCGCTCCGCGGACTACGACGCGACGGGGAGCGGCTAAACTGGTATCCCCACCCCGACACGCGCTATGTCGTCTACGCCGTCCCGACGAAACTCTCCCCGCTTGACGCGCTCGCTGCCAGCGGAGTTAACTTCCGGCCCGAGTTCATAATCGGAGTTACCTACACCCACGACTTCACCATCCCCCCCTCCCACTCGTCGGGCTACTGGTACGCGGTAGCCCCCTATGACCGGTATGGCAACGAATGGTATCCCGAAATCGTCAAATAAGTACCCATGAACGATATTGAATATATGAAGCGGGCGTTACAGCTCGCCGCGAACGGACGGGGACTGACCCGCTCAAACCCCATGGTCGGGGCTGTAATCGTCGCCCCCGACGGACGCGTAATCGGCGAAGGATGGCACCGCCGCTACGGCGAGGGGCATGCCGAGGTCAACGCCGTTGCCTCTGTCAGCGATGCCGACAGGGCGCTCCTACCCGAAAGCACGATTTACGTCACGCTCGAACCCTGCTCCCACTACGGCAAAACGCCCCCATGCGCCAACCTGCTACGCGACTGCCGTTTCAAGCGTGTTGTCATAGCCGCCGGAGACCCTAACCCGAAGGTCAACGGCCGCGGCATCGGCATACTCCGCGAGGCCGGAATAGAAGTTAAGACCGGCGTTCTCGCAGAAGAGTCACGACGACTCAACAACATGTTTTTCACCGCCCAGGAACAGCGGCGACCGTTCGTGACACTGAAATGGGCGCAGTCGGCTGACGGCTTTATGGACATTCGGCGCCAGCCCGGAGAACCTGCCTATCGGTTCTCCACTCCACTGACAACGCTCTCAACGATGCGGCTGCGGACTGAAAACCAGGTGGTTGTTTCCACAGCGGCGACCGTCGAGGCGGACAACGCCCGGCTCAACGTGCGCGACTGGGAGGGAGGACTTGAGCAGCCCGAACGCGTGATAATCCCCCACGGCGACCGCACCCCCTGGGCGGACCGCCTCGCCGCGATGTTCATGGACGGGATAACCTCGGTATTGGTGGAAGCCGGCCCGACATTCCTGGGCCATATACTCGCGACGGGGATATGGGACGCGCTGAGGATTGAAATCTCTCCCGACAGGCTCGGAGAGCGGGGGACGAAGCCGGCCCCGGCGATACCGTCCGATAAAATCATAAGCGACATGTCATCGGGGCGAAACCGCCTTCTGTGGTGCTCCAACAACCCACTTTTCACAACGGCAGGGTTCTGAAAGGGGGGCTAAGCCCTATGAGGAGAGTAAAAAAATCGGAAATGTTTACTAATTTTCCTCAAAACGATTTCATATCAAAATATTTCGTTATATTTGCAATGTTGTAAACCGAGTATAAACCAACACAAAACCATATCAACACTCAACAGCTATGTCAAAAGTAACAGTCCTGACTTCGCCACTCAAAAAAGCGCAATTTCATAATTGCCTAATGGTTAGATT
>CAJUFH010000076.1 GCA_910585755.1 uncultured Muribaculaceae bacterium
TCAAAAAATATGGGGCTACGCAGGTGGAAAATTGCGTTTCGACTTTGACTTTAGGTGCAACTACTGAACTCCTCATTCCACCTTTCACGGGTAAAGGCGTAATCTTCCTTGTTGGTTATTTTTTGGGCGGTGTGCCTGCGTATTGATAAATAGCCCAGGTATCTTTGCCTACACGTCCGTATAATCGGCTGCCGTCTGGTGAGAGATGTATAAGTATAGCATCTTTGCTCCAACTATTCCCGTCAGAAGTATAAACAAGGTTCAAATAGCCACCTCCATACGAGTAGCTACCCCATTTTTCTACTTTCCCGGATGAACACGAGACACCTTCGTATGTGTTATCAGGATACATTATCATTTTGTAATAATCTTGCAATCCTTCGTTGGCAGAAAATGGTTCCCATATTCCTACGAGTGATTCGGCAACGATTTTTTGATAAACCGTAAAAAAAGTCTCTTCGCCTTCCTCGGTTGGGATGTAGGTCAGTAACATAGTATTATCGGATGGGAAGGAAATCTGGTATTGGGTGTCATCGTTTCCATCGCAATATAGGCTTAATGTTGTACCATCATATATATATGATCCTTCTTCATATATTTCTCCGTCTTCAGGATCGGTCCCCAAATATGAGCCATCTCTATAAAATGTTAGATAATAAGCTGAATCAACAGATCCGTCAGAAGAACTTATTGGTTTCCATTTTCCTGACAATGTGAAGTTTTCCTGTTTTACTTCAAAGGTTGGCAGAGCAAGCATTGTGGTGCTTAAAGCACTAACCATTGGAACCACATATTTTGCTTTGGAACCGTCAGGAATGCTTGATCTATATGTGACTTTATGAATTGTGTTATCGTACTTGAGGTCAGTCCAAACACGACCAACTTCATTGTGGCTTTCGTCAAGGAAGACGAATCCAATATCGACAGGTCTAAAGACTTCTCCATTTATATCCATACTTGTGGTTAGTAAGCCGCTCGAATATACACAAGTCCCATTTGAAAAGACAGGAACATGAGCTACTTCGGCAATTGGATGATAAGATTTTATTGGAAGAGGAAAGTCTGCCTGATAAGGCCATATGGCAGCCGTTATCGAAGACTCTGTAAACCAGCCTAAATTGTATTTGGTTTCTGACAATTGCTTATATAGGGCGGTATTAGTTGTATTGTCGGAAGAAAAATCTGATTTGAATATCGTCCGATTACCTGAAAATCTTAATCCTAGCTCGTTATGGAGAGCTATCTTAGTGAAATTTGGGTGGATAACGTTTACGCCGAAATCTAAAAAAGCGCCAAGGTCTACATCTCCATGCAGATAAATACTCCCATCAAACGAACTTCCAGACTGCCTTACATTAGGTAAGACTGTCTTTAACGGATTATCGCCAAGTTTGCTGTTAAATTGGAAATTGAAAGAAGATATGTATTGTTGTGCGGCTTCAATTTGAAGGCCTCCTATTGCGCTGGTTCGGATAAATGTCCCTGGCTCTAAGTATAGGCTTATGTCAACTAAAGGCGCTACAGCCATTATTGGCAATTCGATTGCGTGACTAATACTTTCTGACCAGCTTATGCTGCCAGAAAAGCTTAGTTCTTCCTTCAAATTAAATGTACCAACAACAGTCCCACCTATTTGGGTGCCTAATTCAGGAGTTACGATGACATATCCCAAGGCTTTCAAAATCGGATGGATAGAGAGGGTGAGTTCCGAGGGATTCTGAATTGATAACGAATTTTCATATGTTAAGCCTGGGAAATTAGTCAGATGCAGCAGATTATGTTCGCCCAAATCAAAAACCTTGTCAAAGATTTCGTCTATAGCTCTGGGTGAAACGGATTTTGTTTTCGCTTGTCTATTGCTATCGGGTAAATCAGAGCTTAGTCCATAGAAACAATCAAATATTTCAGCTAAATCTACCGTTTCACACTCTATAAGTGTGGTTTGGTCGGAACGTTTAGATATGTTTGAGACTTGTGCGGCAAAACCAGTCGGGAAAAGAGCGTTATAATCAACGGTTGCGACCTTGTCTCCTATTTTGAGCGTCATTGATTCAGGGCAGTCGTTTGCGATAGTAAAAGTCAGACCGTCATGGCTCTTTATGTATGGCATCATAGCTGATAAGGATTTGACATCCTGCTTAAATTTGGTTTCAGGAGTGACAAATCCCACACTGTCAATTGCTGCTAAGGGGATTCTGTATGTGCTGTCAGGAGTGAATATCTCCTGGCAAACGAAATTATGTCGGGCTATATTATCCTCGTCATTGTGACTATATTTGATGCTGTCGACATTTTCAAAAAAGAAAACGTTGAACTCTTGGTCATTTCGGTAGATGAAAAAAGCGTCTTTGCTGGCAAGCCAAAAAGGAATGACTAATAGTGCGCTTAATATTATGAATGCTCTTTTCATCGTTTTATGATTTTATGTGTGAATCCGTTAACTTCTAAGACGTATATACCAGCGGTATAACCCGCAAAGGATATTGACATCTTTGATTCGATATTCAAATCCCAGGAGTCAATCAATACACCATCAATGCCCCATAACTTAACTGATATTTTAGGGCTGTTTGTCTCTATGGAAAGGATGTCGTTTAAGAATGAGATTTTAATATCGTTAGTAGCATTTGTAGTTTCAATGCTTGATGGTGGTAGATTGTAGGTATATTTGATAATTGATTCCATAGGCCATTGAAAAACTGCTGATTCCGATTCTAACACTAAGTTCCCGTTGGCGAACGTGGTCTTAAGCGTGTCAGATAATTTCAACTGGATTTTTTCACCATTTTTTAGCCAAATAACAAGTTCTTCCGCTTGGTCGCTGTTCGCGATGGCCGAGAAGGAAAAAAATAAAGCTGAGAAGACGCTTATTAAACTCTTGGCAAATTTGCCGATTATGGGATTGAATATCATAATGGGGTTAATCGTATTGGTTTATTCGTTGATTAGCAAAATTACGAAATAATTTGAAAATAACAAGTCTTAGGCATATGCGAAGCGCTGTGTATTTTGAATACAAATGTGAAATTAAGTAAAATAGATTATATTCCCGTTTTTTTGTGGTAAATTTGTTTCCCGCAATGGCGGTTAACTTTTTTAATTGAGTCAACGAATATGGGAGAATGTGCGTTTTTCGGGGGGTCGTTCGACCCGTTCACGGTGGCCCATAAGTCGGTGGTCGACAGGGCGCTCCCGCTGTTCTCTAAAATCGTGATCGGCATCGGGGTCAACCGGGCGAAGCGCCCCTGGCAGCCGGTCGAGGAGCGTCTTGAGGCGATCCGCCGGGTGTATGCCGGGGAGCCGAAGGTAGAGGTGGTGGTCTACGAGGACCTGACGGTCGACGCGGCGCGCCGCCACGGCGCGCGGTTCCTGCTCCGCGGGGCGCGCACTGTCGCCGACTTCGAGTATGAGCGCTCGCTGGCCGACATCAACCGCAACCTTTCGGGTCTGGAATCTGTTTTAATTTATACATTGCCCGAACACGCGGCAATCAGCTCTTCAATGGTGCGCGAGCTGGCGGCTTTCGGCCGCGACATCTCCCCCTATATTCCCTAACGCGACACACACGACAATGAGAAAATTCATCATAACGGCCTCCCTCCTTACCGCCGCGACCATGGCGTTCGGCCAGTTCTTTTCCAACCGCGGAAAACAGGAAATCCCGCAGATGCAGCCCGCCCAGAAGCTGGGTTACGCCGAAAAGATTATCGAGACTTATTACGTCGATACCGTCGATGCCGACCGCCTGGTTCAGGACGCGATTGTCGCGATGCTGAAAAACCTCGACCCTCATTCATCCTACTCCGACCCGGAGGAGACAAAGGAGCTGACCCAGCCCCTCGAAGGGAACTTCTCTGGAATCGGGGTGCAGTTCAATATGCTGAATGACACGCTGTTCGTTATTCAGACTACCTCCGGCGGCCCGTCGGAGAAGGTCGGAATCCTTCCGGGCGACCGCATACTCCAGGCAGGCGACTCGGTGATTTCGGGTGTCAAGAGCCCCAACTCGCGAATCCTGAAGATACTCCGCGGCCCCAAGGGCACGCGGGTCAACCTCAAGGTGCTCCGCAAGGGGGTCGAGGAGCCGATAATCTTCTCCGTAGTGCGCGACGACATTCCCATCTATTCCGTCGACGCCGCGTATATGGCCGACCCGGAAACCGGTTATATACGCATCTCGCGCTTCGCCGAGGAAACGGCGGCTGAGTTCGACAAGGCTTTCTTCGACCTCAAGAAGCAGGGGATGAAGAACCTCATACTCGACCTGGAGGATAACGGGGGCGGCTATCTCGGTGCGGCCCACGAGCTTGCCTCGCGGTTCCTCAAGCGCGGCGACCTGGTAGTCTACACCGACGGCCCGCAGACCGGGACCCAGGTCTACGGGGCCGAGCGCGACGGCTATTTCCTCGACGGGCGCCTCGTCGTTACAGTGAATCAGTATTCCGCTTCCGCGTCGGAGATTACCGCCGGAGCGGTGCAGGACAACGACCGCGGCCTGGTAGTTGGGCGGCGCACGTTCGGCAAGGGACTGGTGCAGCGCCCCTTCCCGTTCCCCGACGGCTCGATGATACGCCTGACGGTCTCGAAATACTATACCCCTTCCGGGCGCTGCATACAGAAGCCCTACACTCCCGGCGACGAGGATGAATACCGCGCCGATATGCTCCACCGCTACCAGGCGGGAGAGTTCTCCTCCGCCGATTCGATCCATTTCCCCGACTCCCTACGCTTCGAGACCCTCCGCAACCACCGGCCTGTCTACGCGGCCGGTGGCATAATGCCCGACCTGTTTGTCCCGATTGACACCACGGCTTATTCCGACTATTACCGCGACCTGGTGGCCAAGGGGATTCTCAACCGCTACTGCATCACATACGTCGACGACAACCGCAAGCAGCTCAAGAAAGAGTACCTGACCGAGCGCGACTTCCTCGACAACTTCCGCGTGAAGCCTGAGATGATGCGTTCGATAGTAGAGATGGGGGTAGCCGACAGCGTGAAGTATAACGACGAGGAGTTCAACCGCTCACGCGAGATGATGGAGACCATCGTCAAGGGCATCATCGGCCGCGACCTGTTCGAGACCTCCACCTACTTCAAGGTCGTGAACCCCGTCCTCAGCCCGACCTACCGCCAGGCCCTCGACCTCATCAACGACCGCGAGCGCTATTCCCGCCTCCTCCGCGGCTCCAACTAATCCCGCCTATAAGATATGCGGCCCCGGCCTGTCGTTTTCCATCGGACGCGGAAGAATCCTGATTTCTTGTCCCGTGCCCGCTGGCACGATTATCGCTCGCGATGCATCTATATGGTAACCTTGTCGGCGGCATCTGGTGCGCCGCTGTTTTCCGAAGTCACGGGCTGGACAGATGGGAAAGGAATCTCGGCCGGGGTTAGACTACTGCCCGCAGGGGTCTTGATTGAAAAGGAAATTGTTCGGTTGCCGGAGCGTTATCGGGTCGTTAAGGTCTTGGCGTATTGCGTGATGCCGGACCATCTGCATATCGTTATTTTCATCAAAGAACGGACAGATACAAGTCTGCCCCGGATTGTCGCCGCCTTTGAGGCCGGGTGTACCAAAGCGTTTTGGGAAAGCTTCCCGGATTCGCAGTTATCCCTGGCCGGAGGAAGCCTCTTTGCTAAGGGATTCAACGACAGGATAGTGCGTGGGCAGGGAGAGGCGGATGCCTTCTGCCGCTATGTGGCTGATAACCCCAAGCGGTATTACCTTCGGAAACATCATCCCGAATATTTCGACCGTTGCCGGATTATCATGATAAATGGTAGGGAACAGGCCGCATACGGGAATCTGCTGTTGCTTCGCCATTGCGTCAAGTGCGCTGTGAAAGTCAGCAGGTCGCTGACTCCCGAAGAGACAGTCAGCCGTGAACGTGCCTGGAGTGAGACCGTCAGGAGCAGGGGAGTGCTTGTGTCTCCGTTCATAAGTCCCGGCGAAAAAGAGGTATTCCGACAGGCGGTCGAGGGAGGAGCGGGTATAATCCATATTCTGCCCAATGGCTTCCCCGAGCGTTTCAAGCCCTCCGGCAGAGAGTTTGAACTTTGCGCTGCCGGGCGGTTGCTGCTAATTGCTCCTGTTGAATACGATACCCGGAAAACGGTTGTATCGCGGGAGCAATGCCTGGCGATGAACGAACTGGCGGCGCTCGTCACCGCCAACGGCTTGAGCCTAGCGGTCAGGCGGGAGCCGCGCCCAGGTTCAAGCCGCGCCGCTCGATAACGGGCAAAACGGGCGGCCGCCCCGCAGGCGATTAATACGCGCCGCTCGCTAAAGCTCGCTCCACCCGACAGGCTGCGCGTTCTTTATCCGCTTGTTTTCTCTTTTCCCTTCTTTTTCCCTTTTCTCCGTTGCCTTTCGCGCGGAGCCTGTCGGGTGGAGCGAGCTTTAGCGAGCGGCGCGGGGGCCGGGGCCGGGGCGGTTGGGGGAGCGGGGGTAGAGGAGGGTCTGGAGGGCGCCGCGGGCGAAGAGGTAGGAGATGAAGGCGAGCCAGAGGGCGTGGTTGCCGAGGGAGGGGAAGAGGAGGTACTGGAGGAGGAAGAAGATGGCGGTTGCTCCGGCCATGCTGAGCAGGAGGCGGCGCGTCAGGGTCGCGCCGATGTAGACGCCGTCCCAGACGAAGGCTCCGAAGCCGCAAAGGGGGATGCTGACGGCCCACAGGGCATACTCCCGGCTCGCGGCGAGCACGTCCCTGTCGGAACTCAGGATGCCGAGAAACGATTCACCGCCGAGGAAATATATGGCCGTGAAGACCAGTGCCAGGGCGAGGCCCCAGCCCATCGTGGCCTTTATCATCGAGTCGAGGCTGCGGCGGTCACGGGCCCCGGTGAAACGCCCGGCGAGGGCTTCCGCGGCGAAGGCGAAGCCGTCCATGACATAGGAGAAGAGGAGGAAGAGCTGCATCAGCAGGGTGTTGACGGCGAGAATCACCGATCCTTGCGAGGCTCCGGCGCGGGTGAACCACATCGTGACGGCCATAAGGCATACCGTGCGCAGCATCACGTCGAAGTTCACTTTGAAGAAGCGCCGCAGTTCATCCCATCGCGCGATTTCCCTCCATCCGCACCGTTGCAGGCGGTAGCGGCGCAGAAACAGTAATGAGACGGCCAGCCCGACCCATTGCGCCGTCAGCGTGCCGCACGCTACCCCCGGAATCCCCATCCGCAGGGCGTAGACGAGCGTCAGGCTCGCGGCGATGTTCGACAGGTTCACCGCCAGGGAGGTCCACATCAGCACCCGCGAGTTCTGCATGCCGAGAAACCAGCCGGAGAGGGCGTAGGTCCCCAGCATCGCCGGCGCGCCGTAAATCAGAATCCTGAAATACTGCCTCGCGAGCGCCTCGGCTCCCGCGTCGGGCGACGCGAGCCACAGCAGCCCGTATTCCAGCGGCCGTTGGAGAAGGATAAGCGCCACTCCTGCTCCGAAGGCTACCAGCAGCGAGCGCCGCAGAATCAGCGACTGGGCGCGGGTGTCGGCGGCTCCGCAAGCCTGTCCCGCGAGGCCCGAAGTCCCGGCGCGGAGGAAGGAAAAGAACCAGTAGACCATGTTGAACATTACGCTCCCCACGGCGATGGCTGCAAGAAACACGGCGCTCCCCATATGCCCTGCGATGGCCGTGTCGACCAGCCCCAGGAGGGGCGTGGTGATGTTGGCCGCGATGGAGGGTATGGCGAGCGCCAGTATTTTCCGGTTAAGGCCGGAGAGTTTCATCAGAGTTTTTTGGCTTTGAGGCTGTCGAAGTAGAGGTAGACAATCAGCAGGGCGTAAGCTACGACGCCGAGAATCTGAAGGGTCGTCACGTCAAGGCCGCAGACATATTCGAAGCCGAAGAAGCGGGTAAGGGCGGCGAACACGCCGAAGAGCGCTCCGCCGGCAATCAGGCCGGAGGAAATCAGAGTACCGCGGTCGCGGCGGGCGTTGTTGACCGCCTCGTCCTTGGAGCTGTGGCTTACGAAATAGGCCACGGCGCCCCCGACGAGCAGGGGCACGTTGAGCGACAGGGGTATGAACATGCCCAGGCAGAAGGCCAGGGCCGGAACGCCGAGCCAGTTGAGCAGCAGGGCGAGCACGACGCCGGTCATATAGAGAATCCAGGGGGTCTCGCCTCCCATCATCAGCGGTTCGATAACCTTCGCCATGGCGTTGGCCTGCGGGGCAACGAGGGCGTTGGGGCCCGAGAATCCGTAAACGTCGTTAAGCACCAGAATCACGCCTCCGACGGTGGCGGCGGAAACCAGTGTGCCGAGGAATTTCCACTGCTCCTGCTTCTTAGGGGTGGTACCGAGCCAGTAGCCAACCTTGAGGTCGGTCACGAAGCCTCCGGCCATGGAGAGCGCCGTGCAGACAACGCCACCGATTACCATCGAGGCCACGATGCCGGAGGTCCCTTTGAGGCCTATCGCGACGAAAATCGCGGAGGCCACGATGAGGGTCATCAGCGTCATGCCCGAAACCGGGTTGGAGCCGACAATCGCGATCGCATTGGCCGCCACGGTGGTGAACAGGAAGGCGATGAAGACAACGACAACCCACGCGACGAGCGCCTGCCACCAGTTATGGATCACTCCGAACCAGAAGAAGCAGAGAACTGCCACCAGGGCGATGGCGATGAAGAACACGATATGCTTCATCGAGATGTCGAGCTGCCAGCGGACGGGCTTCTCGGCTGCGGCGGCTCCACCCTTGAACTCTCTTCCGGCAAGTCCGACGGCCTGGCGGATGATGGGCCAGGACTTCACGATGCCGATCACGCCGGCCATGGCGATACCGCCGATGCCGATCATTCGGGCGTAGTTACTGAAAATCTCCTGCGAGGAGAGCGCCGCCAGTTCGGCGTTGCCGTAAGTGCCGAGCAGGGGGATGATTACCCACCACACGAAGAGCGATCCGGCGGTTATGATGAAGGCGTAGCGCAGTCCGATGATGTATCCCAGGCCGAGCACGGCGGCGCCGGTGTTGCAGCTCAGTACCAGGCGGGTCTTCTCCTCGATGGCCGCTCCCCAGGATGTGAGGGTCGTGTTGAGGGTCCCGGCCCAGAATCCGAAGGTCTCGACGATGTAGTCGTAGAGACCGCCTATGAGCGAGGCGATAACCAGGGTCTTGGCCTGACCGCCGTTCTCAGCCTTGGAGGAGGCGCCGGAAGCGAGCACCTGGGTGGTCGCGGTTGCTTCGGGGAAGGGGTACTTGCCGTGCATGTCCTTCACGAAATATTTGCGGAAGGGGATGAAGAACAGTATGCCGAGAACGCCGCCTAACAGGGAGCTGAGGAAAATCTGGAAGAAGTTGACGGTGATTTCGGGGTAGGTGTCCTGGAGGATGTAGAGCGCCGGAAGGGTGAAGATGGCTCCGGCGACAATCACGCCCGAGCATGCGCCGATCGACTGGATGATGACGTTCTGCCCCAGGGCGTTTTTCTTGCCGAGCGCCCCGGAGAGCCCGACGGCGATGATGGCGATAGGAATCGCGGCCTCGAACACCTGGCCTACCTTCAGGCCGAGATATGCCGCGGCGGCGGAGAAAATCACGCAGAGTACCAGGCCCATGATCACGGAGTAGGGGGTCACTTCGGCATATTCGCGCGCCGGATGCATCATCGGGCGGAACTGCTCGTCGGCTCCGAGTTCCCTGAACGCGTTTTCCGGGAGTTCGGCGGGGTCGGCGTCCTGCCAGACACCCTCGACCTTCGAGGTCGGAATCTTGTTGTCTTTTTCCATTTATCGGTTGGTTTTGTTTGTTGCGGGGTTGGCTTTTCGCCCGAGGGAGCTCGGCTTACGCCTCGCCATGGTAACTTAGGCGCCGGGAGCGCCGGCGCGGGGGCGCGAGAGGATGTCGAAGGTATCGACGTAGATTTCGGTAACCTGGTGCTTGATTGTGTTGCGGTCCTCCCATACGCGGGTGCGGAGCTTCCCTTCGACGTAGAGCTTCGTGCCGCGGGAGATGTAGCGCTCGGCGGTTTCCGCGGCGGGGCCCCACATCACTATGCGGTGCCACTCGACGCGCTCCGGGCCGCGGCTTCCGTCGGGAAGGGGCGCCCCCGGCTCGTTGGTGGCCAGCGAGAATGTCGCCAGCGGGCGGGAGTCGATGTAGGAAATCTGCGGGTCGCTCCCGACGTTTCCCACGAGTATCACTTTGTTGACCGACATAAGCAACAGTTTGAACTGGTTATCATGCGATTGTCCTTAAACGACTACAAGCAATCAGCCGGGGCTGACTGCTTGTAGTCAATTTTGAGCGGTAAACGAGGCTCGAACTCGCGACCCTCAGCTTGGGAAGCTGATGCTC
>CAJUFH010000077.1 GCA_910585755.1 uncultured Muribaculaceae bacterium
TCTAACCATTAGGCAATTATGAAATTGCGCTTTTTTGAGTGGCGAAGTCAGGTGGCCACAATACATAAAACTATTCCGCGACCTCAATTCTATCAAAGAATAACAATATTTTTCAAACATTATCCAGAAGCCGCTCTTAATCCGGGCGGCTTTTTCTATTACCATACAACAAGAAAACAAAGGCAATTAAATATAACCAACACACCTTAAAAATCCATAAATCGCTTTATTCTATTTCCTCTTATTATCGCAATAAGTACATTTTTAGTACGCTTTAATAATGATTATCTACTGATATACAGCATCATGGATGTTATACATCGAAACATGCAATGTCTCGATTATCGGCGAAGACCGCGACAATGTCATCGTTCATGGAAATATATCCGGCATCTCTTACCCCGTATTCTCGACCCGCAACTCGACCAACATCTATATGGAGAATTTCACCATCCGCAACGACCTTGACTGGGGTTGCTTCGATGCCGAGGGCAATGGTGACGGAGTCGGTGTAGGCGTGGCTCATTATGGTGGTAAACGCGACATTATGGTCAACATGCGTTTGCAGTCCAATCAGGATACACAGGTGACCGGCGAACAGGGCTACTATTACAATTGCGAAATCCACGGCTCGGTTGACTTTATCTGCGGTGGTGGCAACCACTTCTATGACCATTGCACCTTCGTCACAACCCGTAAGGGTTCGGTTGTCGCAGCACCCTCGACTTCCGCAGCTCAGAAGTGGGGTTATGTGTTCTCATACTGCACAATAAAGGGCATCTCGGGATATAACCTCGGCCGTCCATGGGATAACGAGCCGCGCTGCTACTGGTTGAACACCACTATGGAAGCGAACTGCTCTGCTAATGGATGGGACAAGATGGGCAACCTTGTCACCCACTTCTATGAGTACAACTCGATGGACGCTTCGGGCAACGCCCTCGACCTCTCGGGCCGCGGCAACTCTCCTTCCTCCACCAACAAGTACAACCCCGTGCTGACTGCCGAGGAGGCTGCGGAGTTCACCGTTGAGAACGTGCTTGGCGGGGATGACTCCTGGCTCGCTACGGAGGAGACTGTCGGGGAAATAGCTGCCCCCGAGGGTGTCGCCTACGAGAAACAGACTGAGACCTCTAACGCGCACCTCTGGTGGTATCCCGTTGAAGGCGCCGCCGGTTACCTCATCTACAACAACGGCGAGTACCTGGGTTACGCTCCCGGCGACCACGACCACTTCGACCTCGCGACCAACTCGAGCTACAAGAAGGTCGCTTCCCGCGCCGACGAGGATTTTTCCTACACTATCCGTGCGATTTCGCCTAACGGAACGATGAGCGCCCACTCGTTCGCCATGACCTCTCAGAACCCGACCGGCATCGAGACCGTCGGGGCTGACGCTGCTGCCAAGGTTGAGTACTACAACCTGCAGGGCCAGCCGGTTGCCGAGGGCTATCGCGGTGCCGTCATCAAGGTCGAGACCGCCCCCGATGGCTCGCGCTCCGTCTCCAAGACTTTCCTCGACTAATCCCGAAGACGCTGTGACACCGACGCTCTCCTGGCCGCACAAGCCAAACATGACGCGGCACGCCGCGTCCCTACACAGCCCCGCCGGACGGCTCCCGCCCGGCGGGGCTTCTTTTGCCCGGCGCTAAGCGCCCGCATAGATAGGAAGCCGCTCGCCTCCGGCTCACTCCACCCGACATTCCCACCCGCGTCCCGCCCTCCCCGCCGGTCTCCCCCGCACAGCGCTGCCTTGCGCAGAAGCAGACGAAAGGGCTGAAAGCCCGAAGGTAAGCGGCGGAGCCGCGGTGTAATTGTAGCACCGTATCGAGCGGCGGAGCCGCGAAGGTGCGGTGTTCGTGGATCGGTGGAGGGAGGGGCCTCGGAGAGGCCCTGTAATAAAGTGGGGATAGGATGTATTTGACACACAGATTATTAACGGCGCAAAGCGCCATTCGCGGATGCGACGGATAAACACAGATTATTCCCTTCGCCTTTTGTTGGTTGATTGTTTCATATTTCGGAAATCCGTGGGAATCCGTCGCATCCGTGGGGAGCTAAGCGACCAAGAAAATCTGTGTGTCAGTCATTTCAATCCATTTTTATTAACCGACTTCTCCGAAGCCGTCATAATGCGACCGCCACAAACACCGCGCCTCGCCTCTGCGAGGCTCGACACGGTGCTACAATTACGCCGCGGCTCCGCCGCTCCGCCGCATCGCGGGGCCGACGGAAATTATCCGCTGGGGAGAAAGATCTTCGACCTTTCTCCATAGTCGCGCCATAGAAATACCCCATCATTAGCCGCCCACGGCGGCTAATGATGGGGTTACTAACATTCAGGGTCTTCGACCCTGGGAGGCTCCGAGGAGGAAGGACCCTGGGTGGAGTGAGCCGGAGGCGAGCGGCTTGCTTTGGGCGCCCGCTCTTTGGCTCCCTATCGCGGGTTTCGCCATTTTCGTCAGATTTTACCCCATTGTTAGGGATTTTCGCGGTAGTTTTGCAGCGTGGGAGGCAGGATGCTTCCCCTCCTTAAACCGATTTCACAAAAACCGATTCATACCATGAAGTTTGATCTCTCAGGCCGCTCGGCGGCCACGCTGCTCCTGGCGGCCCTCCTGGGGGGGACCTCCGCCCAGGGCATCGAGCTTGAAAGGCTCCCGGCCTTCCCCGGGGCCGAGGGCTTCGGCCGCTATGTCGACGGCGGACGCCGCGGCTATGTCTACCATGTGACCTCTCTCGGCGACCGCGGCACGGGCACCCTCCGCGAGGCCCTCTCTAAAACCGGCCCGTGCACTATCGTTTTCGACGTTTCCGGAACCATCCATCTCGAATCGGGCCTCAAGATTCCCGAATATACAACCATCGCCGGGCAGACAGCTCCGGGCGACGGCATCTGTATCGCCGACTATCCCGTGACTATCGGCTCCAACTGCATCGTACGCTATATGCGCTTCCGCCTGGGCAACAAGAATGTCCTCGAGGGGGGTGCCGACGGCTGGGACGGCCTGACGGCGATGGACGGCCGCAACGTAATCGTCGACCACTGCTCCGTCTCCTGGAGCATCGACGAGTGCTGTTCGATTCTCGGCAATGTTAACACTACCTTGCAGTGGAGCATCGTCTCGCAGAGCCTCGTCAACTCCGGCCACTCCAAAGGAGCTCACGGCTACGGCGGCAACTGGGGGGGCAGCGGGGCCTCCTTCCACCACAACCTGGTAGCCCACCACGGCTCGCGCACCCCGCGCCTGGGCCCGCGCGTCTCGACCCAGCTCGACGAGCGCATGGATATGCGTAACAACGTCATCTACAACTTCGGCGGCAACGGATGCTACGGCGGAGAGGGGATGAACGTCAACATCATCAATAACTACTACAAGCCGGGCCCCGCGACCCCGGGCGACAAGAAGGGTAAGCGCATTGCGGGTGTCGGAATCCGCACGAACAGCTATTGCAACACTTACCCCGCCTACGCTCCCGCGCTCCATCTCTGGGGCACATACCTCGTGGAGGGTAACGTCAATTCCAAGTACAGCGACGTGGCGAAGGACAACTGGGGCGTAGGCTTCCTCGACCAGATTGACAAGTCGGCCTCCGCGACCGACGGCACCTGGAACGCGGAGACTGAGGCCAAAATCAAACGCTCCGAGCCGGTACCCTTCCCCGCTACCACGACCCATACCGCCGAGAAGGCTTACGACCTGGTGACCTCCTACGCCGGATGCTCCATCTCCTACGACTGGGTCGACCGGCAGATGATCGACGACACCCTCGAAGGTAAGGCCACCGCTACCGGCCGCAACCTCTCGAAGGGCCTGGTCAACTCGCAGGAGGACAACAAGCCGAGCGGGGCGGGAGATGACTGGTCGGCATGGCCCGTGCTCAACTCCACCGCCGCTCCTGTCGACACCGACAAGGACGGCATGCCCGACGAATGGGAGACCGCCCGCGGCCTGAACCCCAACGACGCTTCCGACCGCAACCTCTGCGACGAGTCGGGCTACACGATGCTCGAACTCTATCTCGCCGAACTCGTCGAGGACATCACCGCCGCCCAGGAGGCCGAGGGATGGACCGAGGGTTACCGCTCGACCTACGAGCTCCCCGAGACCTTCGAAGTTTCGATGAACACCAAGGACGGTGCCGGATGGTACTTCAACGACGGCCTCTTCTGGCTCACCGGCGGCAATTATGTCGACTGCGAGGAGAACGGCTACTTCCAGATGCCCGTAAACCGCAAGCATACCCTCTGGCTCCCCGCCGGAGCGGCTATAAGCAAAATCAAGTTCGAGGGGCGCGGCTTCCGCACCACCGCCAGCTACTCCGACGCCTCGCTCGTAGAGCTTAACGGCCAGGAATTCGAGCAGGGAACCTACACGCTCCCCAAGTCGGCCTCGGAAACCGGCTCGTTCGAGGTAGTGTTCCCCAAGCCGGTGAAGGGCCAGGTCACCTTTACCTTCAAGGGTAACGTCGCCGCCGGGAAAATCATCCTCTCGACCGACGAGGCCGCCGCTGTCGAGACTGTCGAGGCCGCCCGCCCGGAGGGGGATGACGCGCCCTGGTACAACCTTCAGGGAATCCCCGTTTCCCCAAACCCCACCACTCCCGGCATCTACATCCACGCCGGGAAGAAGGTACTCGTAAAATAGCGGATTATTAGGTTTTGTGAATGAAAAATCGTTGCTGAGGGAGATTTTACACCCTTAGTGACGATTTTTCCCCCGCAAACCTCCGCCGCGGTTGTAACTTTACCGCACCAATCAAAAGGGGCGGCTGTCCGCTCCCCGACATAACAACGCATATAATAAATAACCTAATACCAACAAACCAACCTGACTGACATGAAAAAACAGTTACTCCTTGGTTCCGCACTCCTGGCCTTCGGTTTCGCAAGCGCCCAGACCGTGCAGAACATCCCGACAGCCGAGGGTTCATACCTCGAGATTTCCGAGACCGCTGTCGATTATGACCCGGTGCTCCTCAACGACCCCACTACCGGCGAACCCATCGAGCACTTCACCTATAACCCCAGTAAGGTATCGGTAACCGGCGACGATGGAAAGAAAATTTCATACAGCAATAACCCTGAGGCCGCACCGATTTATGTAAACAACACTCACGACGGTGAGTCTGCTACCTGGGCCGTTAAGAGCGAAGCCGCTTCCTGCTACATAATCCGTTTCGCATATTCAAGCAAGAACGACGCCCCCGGAGCATCCGGCACATTCCAGCTCCTCGACAAGGCTACCGAGAACTCCGTATGGGAAAAGACCTTCGAAGCCGCTGCCACCGCTACCGCTTCCTACGCTTTTTTCACTTCCGAAGTTTACGTTGACGAGACAATTCCCGCCGGCGAATATCTCTTCAGAATCAACTTCCACCAGGAAGACCCCCTGGCTCCCTCGTTCCGCATCTGCCAGATTTCCTTCGAGGCCCGCGAAGAGGTTGTGCCCGTTAACCTGAACGTTTACTGCGAACCCGCCGAAGGTGGCTCCGTAACTGTGAAGCCCTCCCGCACCCAGTTCGTTTCCGGCACCGAGGTAACCCTCCAGGCTATCGCCAACACCGGCTACAAGTTCGTAGGCTGGGACAACGGCATCGACCCTGTATTCACCACCAACCCCTACAAGTTCAACATCGAGGATGAGACCGACATCACCGCCATGTTCGAGGAGGTTCAGATGTGGAGCAACATTCCCGGCTACGTGAACTTCGAGAACACCCGCCTCGTTGGCCAGGGTGCCGTACAGTATGATACCCACCAGATTAAGTTCTACAACCCCGAAAGCGGCGAATATGATATCCTCCACGAAGGCGCTCCGGGCAGTGTGCCCTGGCTCGGCAACTACCGCAACGGCAACTCCGAGCGTTTCGAGCTGAACGCTACCGAGGCCGGCACTTACAACTTCGTGTTCCACTGGTCTTGGAAAGAAAAAAAGGTTGATGAGGCTCCGACCCTGACCTTCCAGATTTTCGACAAGGACGCTTATGATGCTGACGCTACCGCCGCAATGCCCGAATGGGCAAAGACCTTCGCTCCCGAAGAGGTTACCAAGCAGTGGTTCCAGTTCAAGGAGCAGCGCTACGACGACGTAACCCTCACAAAGGGTCGCAAGTACCTCAACATCCTCTTCAAGGAACCTAATCAGAACAAGTACACCATCAATATCCTCGACATGAAGTTCGGCATCGGCGACAACTACGGTGAGGACGCTGCCATCGAGGAAGTAGCCATCGACGCCAACAAGGCTGTCCGCGCTTACAACCTGCAGGGCATCGAGGTTCCTGCGACCACCAAGGGCCTCATCATCGTCGACGGCAAGAAGGTCTACAACAAATAAGTTGCAGTATACAACAATAACAATATAAAGCCTTTGATTCACAAACATTCGGAGCCGCGACCCGCGATGGGCCGCGGCTCCCGCTTTCCCCCCGGAGGCCTCACCCCAACCCCGCTGCCCCGTTGTAGGGACGCGGCGTGCCGCGTTGAATATGCCCTGCGGAGCGCCCGGAGGGCGCGGTCTTTGTGGTTCGGGGGCGGCAACGGCCTCGGAGAGGTTCTATAATAAAAATGGCTGACACACAGATTTTTAAGGTCGCTTCGCTCCCCACGGATGCGACGGATTCCCACAGATTTTCGAGAGTGGGCATTGGCCATTGGCATTATTGCGATTTTTTTACATCCATTTCTGTTTTCAACCCTCCTTTTTGATCCGTGTTAATCCGTCGCATCCGTGGATGGCGCTTTGCGCCATTAGGAAATCTGTGTGTCAATCATTTCAATCTATTTTATTAACCGACTTCTCCGAAGCCGTTTCCTCCCCCCGCGCCTAACACCGCACCTTCGCGGCTCCGCCGCTCGATACGGTGCTATAATTACCCCGCGGCTTCGCCGCTCAGTCCATGGAGCTGAGGCGATGGGCGGCGGTCGCGGGGGCAGTTTTTGGGAGCGCCCGGCATCCTCAATCCCGCGGGGGTGGATGTCGGGTGGAGTGAGCCGAAGGCGAGCGGCTTCCTATCGGTGGGGCCAAACCTGACGAGGCACGCCGCGTCCCTACACCGCCCGGCGGTTCCCCCGCCCCGCAATTCCGCCAATTCCGCTAAAAATTACCCGCCGGGATAGGAGCGATGGCCTATCTTCGCGCCATAAACAATCAAACACCGGTTCGTTATCCCTTAAACCATAAAACGCCTTGAATCACTTAAAGAACATACTGCGCGGCGCCGCGGCGGCCCTGGCTCTCGGAGCGGGGGTGTCGGCAATGGCCGCTCCCGTATATCCCTTCAACGACCCCGGCCTCGCTCCCGAGGAGCGCGCCGCCGACCTCTGCTCGCGGCTGACGCTCGAAGAGAAGGTGGGGCTGATGATGAACGGCTCGCGCCCCGTAGAGCGCCTGGGCGTTCCAGCCTTTGAGTGGTGGAGCGAGGGGCTCCACGGGGTAGGGCGCAACGGCCTGGCAACGGTATTCCCCTCCTGTATCGGGATGGCAGCCGCGTTTGACGACGACCTCCTGACGGAGGTGTTCACCGTTGTCAGTGACGAGGCCCGCGCCAAGAACACCCTCGCCCGCTCCGAGGGTAAGACCGGCAAATACAAGGGTTTGTCCTACTGGACCCCGACGGTAAACATCTTCCGCGACCCGCGCTGGGGCCGCGGCCAGGAGAGCTACGGCGAGGACCCGTATATGAACGGGCGCATGGGGCTGCGCGTCGTGCGCGCCCTGCAAGGTGACTCCGCCTCGAAATATAACAAGCTGCTGGCCTGCGCCAAGCATTTCGCCGTGCACAGCGGCCCGGAAAAGGAGCGCCACCGCATGGATGTCGCCATGCTCCCCGAGCGCGACCTCTGGGAGAGCTACCTCCCGGCCTTCAAGCGGCTGGTACAGGAGGGTAACGTCCGCGAGGTGATGTGCGCCTACCAGCGTTTCGAGGGGGAGGCGTGCTGCGGCTCCTCGGCGCTGTTGCAGCGTATCCTCCGCGAGCAGTGGGGCTTCGACGGCCTGGTTGTCAGCGACTGCGGCGCGATCAACGACTTCTACCTCCCGAAGCGCCACGGAGTGGCGAAGGACGCAGAGGGGGCCTCGGCCCTCGGCGTGCGTGCCGGAACAGACGTGGAGTGCGGACAGATTTACCGCAACCTCCCCGCCGCTGTGCGTCGCGGCGACATTTCCGAGGAGGAAATCGACCGCAGCGTCAGGAGGCTCTTGGCGGAGCGCTTCCGCCTGGGGGACTTCGACCCCGACTCTCTGGTGGAGTGGACGCGCATCCCGATGTCGGTAGTCAACTCGCCGGAGCACAAGGCGCTGGCGCTCAAGGCTGCCCGCGAGCAGATGGTGCTCCTGAAGAACAAAGGAATCCTTCCCCTGCGGAAGGAGGAGATGGGGCGCGTTATGCTGATGGGACCTAACGCCGCCGACTCCACGATGCAGTGGGGCATCTACTACGGCCAGCCGGGGCATACCGTGACGGTGCTGGAGGCCATGCGCCGCCGCTTCCCCGGAATGGAATACACCCCTTCCTGCGACATAACCTCCCTGACCGAGAAGGAGAGCATCTTCAACCTCTTCACCGACGCGGAGGGGCGCCCGGGGATGCGCGCTACCTACTGGAACAACCTCGCGATGGAGGGAGACACCGCCGCTACCGCCAACTATACCTCGGCGCTGACCCTCGACAACGGGGGTAATACCGTCTTCGCCCCGGGGGTGGAGCTGACGAACTTCACGACTCGCATGCGCGGCTCTTTCACCGCCCCGGCTACCGAGGAGCTTGACATACTCTTCAACAACGACGACGGTTTCCGCATCATCGTCAACGGTGACACAATCCACAACCGCTGGAAGGCGGAGGCCCTGAACTTCCGCTCGCAGAAGCTGAAGGTCGAGAAGGGGAAGACCTACGACATAGAAATCAACTATATGCAGCTCGACGAGGGGGCAACCCTCAACTTCGACATATGCCGCGCACGCTCTCTGACGATTCCCGAAATCGTCGGCCGCGCCGCCGGGGTCGAGACGGTAATCTTCGTAGGGGGTATCTCCCCGGCTCTCGAGCGCGAACAGGCGAGGGTGCAGCTTCCCGGCTTCGACAACGGCGACCGCACGTCGATCGAGCTGCCGCAGGCGCAGCGCGACATCCTCCGCGCCCTGCATGAGGCGGGGAAGAGGGTTGTGCTCGTCAATTGCAGCGGCAGCGCCGTGGCGCTCACGCCGGAGGACGGGATATGCGACGCGATTCTTCAGGCCTGGTATCCGGGCGAGCAGGGGGGCGAGGCTGTCGCCGAGGTACTGACGGGGGAATACAACCCCTCGGGCAAGCTCCCGGTGACCTTCTACGCCGACGACTCGCAGCTCCCTCCGTTCGATAGCTACAACATGGCCGGGCGCACATACCGCTACCTCGCCGCCGAACCGCTCTATCCATTCGGCTACGGCCTGAGCTACACCACGTTCAGCTACGGAAAGCCGAAATACCGCGACGGGATGGTGACCGTCGAGGTGAAGAATACCGGGAAACGCGCCGGAACCGAGATCGTGCAGCTCTATATGCGCCGCCCGTCGGATACCGACGGCCCCTCGAAGTCGCTCCGCGGCTACGCCAGGGTCGAGCTTCAGCCGGGCGAGAAGCGCCTGGTGGCGCTCCCGATGCCCCGCGAGGCGTTTGAGAACTGGGACGCTGCTGAGCGCCGCATGCGGGTCGTGCCGGGGGACTACGAGCTGATGGTCGGCTCCTCCAGCGACTCCGCCGATCTGGCGACCCTGAAAGTGAAAATCAAGTAATCCATGATACATATGCCGGGCCGGGGCTGCTTCGCGAGAAGCGGCCCCGGCTGATTTTAGGGCGCTGCCATAACGGCCCATCTGGGTCGTCGCTTGGAGGTCTCCGCCTCGGTCACAATCTTCAGTTTGCTCCCGTCGGCCTCGCCTCCCAGCTCCGACCCTC
>CAJUFH010000078.1 GCA_910585755.1 uncultured Muribaculaceae bacterium
TTTTAGCCTGTTTAGACCATAAAAAGAGACTGCCCAAACTTGTTAGACAGTCTCCTGGTTTCTATTAGGTATTAATTATTTCCATTGGTATTAAGATGATACAGAAAAGTCTTGTCGCTCTGGCGGTCCCGACATTCTGCCTGGGAATCGCCGAGTTCGGGATGATGGGCTTCCTCGACGATGTCGCCCGCGGGCTTGACATTAGCATCGTGGAGGCAGGGCGGCTGATTTCGGCCTACTCCCTCGGTGTCGCGGTCGGCGCTCCGGGACTGATTGCGCTCAGGCGATGGCCAATGAAGCGCCTGTTGCTGCTTCTTGTCGCCGTGATGTGCGTCGGCAACGCTTGCGCCGCGCTATCCCCTTCGTTCATTACCCTCCTTTGCTCCCGTTTTCTCGCCGGACTACCCCACGGGGCTTTCTTCGGCGCTGGCGCTATCGTTGCCGAGCGTATCGCTCCCGACGGAAAGAAGGCGATGGCCGTTGCGGTGATGGTCGGGGGTATGACGGTGGCGAATGTCGTCGGTGTGCCTCTCGCGACCTTCCTGGCGAATATGCTCAACTGGCGCCTCGCGTTCGCGACGGTGGCCCTCGGGAGCCTGGTGGCGTTCTGGTGCATACGGGCCTGGGTACCCGTGCTTGACTCACTTCCCGATACAGGTATAAAGGGGCAGTTCCGGTTCCTGTGCGGGGCGGCTCCCTGGCTGATTTACGCCGGGGTGTTCTTCGGGCAGGCCTCGGTCTATTGCTGGCTGAGCTATATCGCGCCGATAATGACGGAGGTCGCGCGCTTCCCTCAGGCGGCGATGAGCTGGATTATGGTTATTGTCGGCCTCGGTATGGTTATCGGTAATGCGGCAACGGGCAAGTTGTCAGACCGTTACCCTGCGGCGCTCGTCACCGGAATTACCGCCGGCCTACTGATTTTTATTATGCCTGCGGTTTATTTCCTCGCTCCGTACAAGGTCCCGTCGGTGGTGTTGGCGTTCATTGCCCCGGCGTGTCTGTTCGGCCTCGGAGGCCCGTTGCAGTATCTGATCGTGCGGTATGCCAAGGGCGGGGAGATGCTCGGAGGCGCGGGGATTCAGATTGCGTTCAATGTCTCAAATGCTGTTTCGGCTTCCCTGGGCGGAATCGCGATTCACCAGGGGCTTGGACTGGCATCCCCGGCGCTCGTCGGTGTTCCATTCGCGGCAGTCGGCGCGGCGGCACTTTTCATCCTCTATCGGAAGTATCCGGCTCCGAAGCCTGATTGACGGGGGAGGCATCGGGCTGTCGCTTTGATTTGTCGGCGCATTTTCCTACCTTTGCGGGAAATGAGTCCGAAATTGTCATACTTCTCGGGAAACGGCTTGATTCTGAAACGCGTGCGGCGGTTGCTTGTGGCAGTCGCGGCGGCTTGTGCGGCTATGACGGCACCAGCGTCGGATATTGTCGTGCGGCATTTCGGGCCGGAAGAGGGGCTGGCGCACACGCATATACGCGACGTGACCCAGGACTCGAGGGGTTATATGTGGTTCGCGACATGGACCGGGGTTGACCGCTTCGACGGCTACGAGTTCCGCAATTACCGCTCGTTCTCGGGTGACTCCGTGATGCTTGACAATAACCGTATCGAACGGGTCGCGGAGGATTCCGAGGGGCGGATGTGGGTTATGACTTATACTTTCAGGGTCTACCGGCTCGACCCGCTGACGGGGCGTTTCTCGGTGGCGTCGAGCGCCGACAGTCTGAGGTTCTTCTCACTCCCGCGCCCTGTGAATCCGGTCAGGGGCGAGTTGGCGGCTCTTGTAGTAGACACTCCGCTGAGTTTCGCCGACCGCGACGGCAATCTGTGGCTCGTCCGCAAGACCGACGGGGTAGACTTTGTTACGGCGGCTCCGGGTGCGTTCCGGTTTATAGAAAGCGAGGCGCTTGAACCGGTCGGGCGTGACATCCATGCTCTTTATGCCGCTCCCGACGGGAAGCTGTGGGCCGCTTCACGCGATACCAGGGTTATGGCCTATGACGCTGCGACAGGGCGCTGGCTCGGTAATCTGTCTCCGGCCGGAAGGCTTGTCCGGGACCCGGCTGCGCGTTCGGGGTTGATGGTCTACGCCTTAGCTACAGACGCTAAGGGGCGTTTGTGGCTCGGAACCAAACAGAAACAGCTCGCGGTGCTGACTCCTGAAAGCTCAGATGGTTATAAAATCGCGTTATACCGTGAAGGGGAGGCCGGGTTGCGTTGCGGAGATATTTATGACTTCGCAGCCGACGGGGCCCGGAATATGTGGCTCGCGACCTTCGGAGGCGGGGTGGCCAGGGCTGTCGAGGGTTCTGACGGACGTTTTACTTTTGAGTTCCCCGCGGGATACCCTGTAAAGGAGGCTGGGAGGGTTCGCCGGTTATACCGTTCGCCCGAAGGCCCCATGGTAGCGGCTACCACCCGCGGCGTCGTTGCCTTCGACCCTGATGGCTCAAAAGGCGATACAGCTTTCAGATGGTATAACACCGAACGCTCCGAGGGGAGCGCGTTAAGCAACAATGACATTCTCGACATATGCCGGGCGGCTGACGGCTCGCTGTATTTTTCCGCGTTTTCCGGGGGAATAGACCGGGTTGATTCGGTCGGCGCCCTTGTCTCCGGAAAGCCCTGTTTCTCTAACCGGAATATCCGCGACGGCCTGGATGTCGACCCGGTGCTCTCTGTCGCGCAGGATGCCGACAGCGGTTTCTGGGTGGTATCAAACAAGGCAGTGTCGCGCTACGACAGCCATTGGCGGCATCTCGCGACCTATAACGCCGGAAACGCCGGGCGCGACTTCCTGCTGACCGAGGCCGAGCCGCAGCACGTCCCGGGCGGAAGGCTCGCTTTCGGCATGAGGGGCGGTATTATGGTTATCGACCCTTCGGCTATCAGTTCCGCCGCGACTTCCCGTTTCGCCGTAACAGGACTGGAGGCCGGAGGGAGGAAACTCTACGGCCTCCCCGGCGACGGCCCGCTGAAACTTCCGCGCGGCGACCGCGACGTGGTTGTCCGTTTCGCCGCGCTTGACTTCGCCGGAGCTTCCAACGTGATGTACGCCTACCGGCTTGACGATTCCGAATGGATTCCGCTCGGGCGCGAGAGGGTTGTCAGGCTCCCGAGTCTGCCATCGGGCACCACGCGGTTATGGCTGCGCTGGACTGACGCGTATGGGGCGTGGACCGACACCCCTTTCTCTATGGAAATCGAGGTGCCCCGCTCACTCCGAGAAATTGCGGGAGACTGCGCGATCGGGCTTTGCCTGCTGCTGATGCTCGGCGGCATCCTCTTCTCTGTCCGCCGGGAGTATCGCCGACGGAAGCAGCGGCATCTCCTTGAAGGATATATATCCCTTGCTCTTGAAGCGCGGGAGAAGCCGGAAGGGGATGGTGTATCGGTCGTTGAGACAGATTCGGATGTGATGACCCGATTCTGCCGCGAGGTAGGACTGCGGTATGCCGACAGCGCGTTGCGTGCCGAGGATATGGCCCGCGAGCTTGGAGTGGGTCGCAACGAGCTGCGCCGCGATGTGAAGGGTGTCTTGGGTATTTCGCTGGAGGATTTTGTCCGCATGGTGCGCGTGCGCGCCGCGGCCTCGCTGCTTGCCGGAGGAAAGCATAATGTCGCCGAGACGGCATACAGATGCGGCTTCAGAACCCCGCAATATATGGCGATGGTTTTCAAGGAGCAGACCGGCATGACCCCCAAGGATTACGCCGCCAGGCATCGGAAAAAGATGTAAGTAATTAAGGCTTACATTTTCCCGCGGCAATTCTCGCCGCTTCGAGCGCCAAATTTTACCGCCTTGCGGGGTCTCCGCGTGTCTAATTTCGCGGAAAACCAATTTAAAATGGCGTTAACCATGAAAAGACTTAAACGTTATCTTTTGTCGGCTGCCGTCGCCGTCCTCCCGCTGGGGATGTTGGCGCAGACGCTCTACACCTGTGGCGACAGCACCATGGCCGACTATGCGACCGACGGCTCCACGCCGACCCGCGGATGGGGTCAGTATTTCGGCTCCTTTTTCAGCCCTGACGTGACGGTGATAAACCGCGGCAAGGGTGGTATGGATGTGCAGGGCTTTTATACCAGCGATGCCTACTGGCCCACGATTAAGAAGAACCTGATGCCCGGCGACTACGTGCTTCTCCAGTTCGCCCATAACGACGAGAAGAACGGCGGTATGGACGGCCAGCAGCTCTATGATTATTATGTGGCCAAGGGGGACCAGACCGCGGCTGCCGCGGTCGACAAGCGCGGCTCCATCCCTCACGACACTTACGTCAAGACTCTCCGCAAGCTCGTTGAGGAGATTCGCGCGAAACAGGCAATCCCCCTGTTTGCCTCCTCGATTTGCCGTATGTATTTCTCCAACGGCGACATCAAACGTAACGGTCGCCACGACCTGGGGGACAGTTTCAGTGTCCTGACAGCCAACGGCCCGACAACCGGCAACAAGGTCGGGGCCGATGACCATTCGATGGACTACCGCTGGCAGATGGAGCAGCTTTCCAAGGAGCTTAACGTGCCTTTCTTCGACATGACCGAGTCGACCCGGCAACTGTTCGTTAAATACGGCGATGCCAAATGCCACGAGATTCTCTCCGACGGCGACGGCTCCACGCACCTCAGTGTTGCCGGGGCCGCGCTGATTGCCCGCCAGTGCGCCGAAATGATGAGCGCGCAGGGGATTCTCGCCGATAAAATCAACGTAAGCGACGCGGGACTCAGCATTTCCCCCGCTTCCGGCGACCTCGGGGAAGCGTATGTCGGAAACGTGCTGACCAAGGAGTTCACAATCACAGGGTTCGGCCTCACACCCGAAAGCGGCAGTGTTACTGTCTCCGCATCCGCCGGTTTCGAGCTTTCAACCGACAAGGCCCGCTGGACCGACAATGTCAGCCTCGCTTATGACGGCGGCACGCTGATCGGCACCTTCTATGTGAAGGCAGCCTTGAAGTCGCCCGGTGTGCTTGAGGGGACCCTGACAGCTTCCGCATCCAACTCTACGGCTACCGTTCCTGTATCAGCCACCGGGACAGCTATCCCCGGAAGCGGCTCTGTTGCTTTGGCGTGGCCTCTGGTATCCGATACTAATTATACGCTCGACGGCGAGGCCGAGGTAGTCTCGATGAATCTCGTAGGACTCGAATCCCTGGGCTTTGAGGGTGGCGCTATCAACCTCGTTCCGACCGGGGGCGTATGGCCCGAGGGGGACATCGACGAATCCCCCTCGCGTTATGTCGAGTTCGGCATCAAGGCTCCGCAGGGAAAGGCGTTGCAAATCAATAAGCTGGCGCTTAATCTCGGCGGATTCGCTACCGATGCTATGCAGTGCCATGCCAGCTACTCAACTGTCGCCGGATTCGGCTCACCCAAGACCTTCTACAGTCCTTCCTCTATGGCTCAGGGGGTTATGAACGCCGCCGAGACTATCGACCTTATCAATGTAGGGGAGGGGGAGACGCTGCTCCTGCGCGTTTATCCCTGGACCAAGACCGGCGTTTCCGGCGCTCCGCTCCGCGTTTCCGGCGTGACAATCAACGGCTACGCTCAAAACTCGGCTACCGACGTCACTCTCTCCTGGCCTCTCGACAAGGGGGCCTCCAACCCTACAACCGCAGACACTACCAGCGACGCGTTTTCATTCACAAGCTATTCCGTAGGCTCCGATCTCAAGGTTACCGGTACGGGCAAACCTGCCGACCGCACGGGCACAATGTACCAGCCGACGGTCAACAACCAGAGCGCTTACAGCGACAACGCAGCCCTGTCGCTGATTCTCCGCCCGAAAAACGGAATCACCTTCCAGCCCAAAAAGGTTTCGTTCTACGCGACCCGCAACGGTACCGACGGCGGCAAGCTCGCCTGCAACCTCGAAGTCGGGGGCGCTGTCACCGAGCTTGGCAAGGACCTGGCTCCCGTGCGCAATAACGATGCGGCCAACGGCAAGCAGAAATTCTTCGAGTTCGACGTAAACGGTGTGGTTGTATATAATAATACGATGACTCTCCGCATCGGCATCTATGCCCTCGGCAATACCAAGACGATAACCATCCACGACGTTGTTGTCGAGGGTGAGGTCTCCGGCCAGGAGGTTGCTGTCCCCGTATATACCATTACCGCCGCGCCCTCTATCGCCGAGGCCGGAACAGTGACTATCACCCCCAATACCTCCACAATCGAGGAGAATGTCGAGGTGACTGTCTCCGCTACCGAGAACTTCGGCTACCGCTTCTCCCGCTGGACTGCCGGAGGGAAAACCCTCTCAACAGACAATCCCTATACCTTCGCCGCGGCCGCCGATCTCGCCCTGGTCGCCGAATACGACAAACTGACCGTTTACCCGCTCGAACTCGCTGTCAAGGGTGGGGCGAACGACTATATGGTTACCGTCTCCCCCGAAGGGCATATGATTGACGGGGTCCGTTACTACGAGGCCGGAACCGACGTTGTGCTTTCCGCGGCAAACAACCGTATACTGACCTTTACCAACTGGGAGGACAACACGACCTCCGCCGAGCGCGAAATCCGTATGGATGCCGCCAAGAATGTTACCGCGACCTATTCAGCCGACGACTTTATCGTAGGGTGGGACTTCCGCAATGACGAGCCGGCAGCCGAACGCGCCGCCGACTTCAAGGCGGAAAGCGACAACGCCGGACTGATGTCGCTCCACAACGAGAGCGGCGAAACCTCCTCCTGGCTGTCGCGCGGCGTGAACCGAGGCGACGAGAACGGCCGTTACGCCGCCCGTATCTGGAAAGTCCGCACCTCAAAGCTCTTTTTCGAGGCTTCCTTCTCCACCAAGGGGTATGTTGACGCGAAGATTGCCTCGGCGCTCAGTTGCTCCTATAACACATACAGCCGCTTCTTCGTGCAGTATTCGCTTGACGGCAAGGAATACAAGCAGCTCGGCGAGATGTCGCCCGGCAACCGCGTGTGGACCGACGCCGAGTTCCCCCTTCCGGCGGAGGCCGCTGACCGCGACCGGGTTTATGTGCGCTGGTATCCCGACTTTGACTCCGAGCTGATCGGCAACGAGACCGACTACGACGGTCTGGCGATTACCGACGTCTACGTTCTCGCTTCCCCCGTGGCCGCTTTCGACGACGTGGCCCCGAAACTGACTACCGCGATTCCCGCCGACAACGCCACGGGCGCATCCGTCAACGGCTCGGTAGTGTTGACCTACGACGAGAAGATTATTGCCGGTACCGGTTCCGCGACCCTCAACGGCGCATCAATCGTTCCGACCATCTCCGGCAAGAGCGCCGTGTTCCGTTACAACGGCCTTGACTACAACACGACCTATACCTTCACCCTCCCCGCCGGCGCGATTACCGACCGTAGCGGCAACGCCGCTCCCGCCGTCAGCCTGACCTTCACCACCATGGAGCGCGTGCAGCCGGAGGCCCGGCTTTACGACGCCGTCGTTGACATCAACGGCACCGGCGACTACGCCTCGCTCCAGGCCGCTATCGACGCCGCTCCCGCGGGACGAGTAAAGCCCTGGCTGATTTTCGTCAAGAACGGCAATTACAAGGAGCATATCGACATCCCCTCGACCAAGCCTTTCATGCATATCATCGGCCAGGACCGCGACAAGACCGTTGTGCTTGACGACCGTCTCTGTGGAGGAGACAACGCCTTGCATGTCAGTGTCGGTGCCACCGTGGTGGTGAACTCCAACGACTGCTTCTTCGAGAACATCACCCTCGAGAACTCCTACGGCCACGAGCAGCAGAACGGTCCCCAGGCGCTCGCGCTCAACACTTCCGGTGACCGCACGATTTTCAACAATGTCGCGATGCTCTCGTACCAGGACACCTGGATTACCCCGAGCCGCTCGGCATACCGCGCGTATGTCAGGAACTCCCTGATTGAGGGGGCTGTCGACTTCATCTATAACAGCGGCGACATCTACATCGAGAACACGACGCTGCTGATAACCCGCGATTCCGGCGGTTACATCGTCGCCCCCTCACACGATAAGGATGTGGCCTGGGGCTACGTGTTCCGCGACTGCGTCATCACCGCTCCCGGCGACCCCTCGAAGACCACCGTATGGCTCGGCCGCCCCTGGCACAACTATCCCAAGACCGTCTTCCTGAACACCCGCGCCGAGGTAACGATTCCCGCGACCGGCTGGTACGAGACGATGGGCGGACTTCCCGCGATCTGGGCTGACTGGAACACCACTGACGCTAACGGGAACCTCCTCGACCTTTCGCAGCGCCGCGACACCTACTATCGAATGGAGAACGGCGAGAAGGTTTACGCGAAAGCCAAGAACCGCCTGACCGACGAGGAAGCCGCTGAATACACCGTCGCAAACGTGCTTTCCGGGGCGGACGCCTGGCAGCCTGTCATCAAGACCGAGGCTTGCGCCGCTCCCGTTCCTATGGTCAACGGCAATACGCTCTCCTGGGAGGCTGTTCCTTATGCCATCTGCTACGTTGTCACCAACGGCGACACCGTGGTTGACATAACTACCTCTACATCCGCTAACATAGATTCTCCGGCGAACGCCGACCGCTATGCTGTGCAGGCTGTCAACGAGTTCGGAGGGCTCTCCGCCAAGGGGACGACCTCGATGAGCGGAGTTGAGGAAACTCCCGCCGATGACTTCGAGATTGTAGCCGTCTATGACATCCACGGCCGTTCGCTCCCGTGTCCCGTGCGCGGCGTTAATATCGTCTGCAAGCGTAACTCCGCCGGGCGGACAGTGGTCGAGAAACTTATAGTACCCTGATTTTAAGAGGGTACAAAAACAGGGTGTATCGGATTTTGATACAATCTCCAGAATTAATCTGGTATTATCCCACTTGGTTTTAGGTATGGAGACTGTCTAACAAGTTTGGGCAGTCTCTTTTTATGGTCTAAACAGGCTAAAA
>CAJUFH010000079.1 GCA_910585755.1 uncultured Muribaculaceae bacterium
TGATTTTGTGTATAAAATAGAGACTGCCTAACTTTGGTTGTTAGACAGCCTCTTTCTTTATTTCAATTCCGCCGTCTGAGGGGGTTCCCAAGCCCTCTGCCGCATTTCAGCCCCCGACCCGGGGAACATACCCCTCGGTCTCGCGGAAGCGCAGCAGCGCCCTGCAAAGCCCCTCACCATCGTGCGCAAGCTCCGCCAGGTAGGTCTCCGCATCTGCCGGGCAGATGCGGACCTCGACCTCCTCCCCGTAGACCGCCTCGCGGAGGTAGGCGATCTCGAACCGCGTCAGGCGGTGGCTGTCGTGGAACGCCAGGTCCCACTGGTTCAGCAGAAGCTCTATGTAGCGCGAGGAATTGACATGGCGGTTGAAATCCATATCGCAGTAGGTAAAGCGGTAGGGATGGCTCTCAAAAGCCGTCAGAGGCCGCAGGCGCCCCGGTTTCGCGACCGGGCACTCCCGTTCGGGGATAAACTCCCTGACCCACTCCATATGGCTTATGTCGGCAACCTGGCGCGTGTCCGTGTTCATCACCGCCCAGACAGTCCGCGCATGCCCTATGACGCGCCCCTCCCCGTCGAGAATCTCGAAGTCGCGCTCAGAGAACAGCCTGTTGATCGAGTTGACCCACGTCGCGATCCGGTAGCGCTCGTTCCAACGCGGATAGCGCCCCATCTCGACCGCCACCCGCGACAGCACCCACGTCTCATGCCGGTCGACAAGCGACGCGAAACCGATTCCCAACTGGTTGGCGTGGAGCGTCGCGACCTCGATCAGCCGGTTTATAAGCAACGTAATCGGCATCCGCCCCTGCGGGTTGCACTCCGCCGGAGTCAGAAAATACTCCTCCTCGAAAACCGCCTGCTTAGCCTCTTCCATATCTTCCATTCAGCCTTGATTTCCAATAAGCCTTTTCAGCTCAAAATTCCTTCTAAGTTCTTATAATTTCTTATAAAACCAACCCCGCCAACCGCCGCTTGCGCAGCCGTTGGCGGGGCCTGTTAGTATTCCGCGCTTTCAGCGCTTCTCGTCCGCTTTCCGCCCGGATGGGGCGGCGCGAAAGTATCTCCGTTCTGTGGAGCGAGCGTAAGCGAGCGGCCTCCTCTCGAAAGCCTTTATTTATCGCTTTATCGTTCGCTATAGAACTTCTGTATCCTGTTATCGATCTTCTTGTTCCCGAGCAGCACGTTGAAGAGCTGGTTCTGGAACGTCTGCACGCCCTCGCGCTGGTTGAACACCATCGCGTCGTTCTCGTAGTTGAACTCGCGGCCCTGGTTGGCAACGGAAACCACGTCGAACACAACTACCGAGTTGTTAAGCGCGAGCGGGCCGCAGAGAGCGCCCTGCTTGGCAACGGAAACGTTGGCCGCGAGCGCCGGCTCGTTCATGCCGAAGTTGCGGATATAGCCCTGGCCGAAGGTAACCTGGGTGGTATCGGCCTTCACGCCCATCGCGGCGGCATATTCGGCAACGCTCTTCCCTTTGCCCTGGTACTTGGCAACGAGGCTCTCGGCCTTCTTCTGGTTGCGGATCTTGTTGGTAAGGTACGTGCGGACCTCGGGGTTCGTGGCGGGAACATAGTCGCCGGTGTAGACATCCTTGACGGCTGCGGCCATCAGACGGCTGTCCTTGTCGTCCTTGAACACGCCGGAAACCTCGTTCTTCTTGGCCCCTATCGCCCATTTCGCCGCGTTGCGGCTCTCAGGCAGACCGTTGACCGAAAGGCTCGAAGGGGTAACCACGGCCGTCAGGGCGCTGTAACCCGCCTTGGTGGCGTTCTCCTCAAAAGCCGCGGTGGTCTTGTTCTCGGCAAGGAACTTGCGGAGGTCGTCGTTCAGCTTGCTGACGGTCGCGTTGCTCGGAAGCACGTCATAAGTTACCTCGGCAATGTCGTAGACAGTGACGGGGGCCTTCTTGGCGCGGACGCGGATACCCATGTTGGGGTTGGCTCCCGCGCTCTTCGGAGCGAAGAAGCGGCCGGTCTCGGCGGCGGAAATCTCGTCGCGGAGGATAGTCATCGAGGGGTCGGTGAGCGATACCCAGACGCTGTCGTTCTTCTGGGCTACCTCGGCGATGCTGTCAACGCCGGCGTTGAGGCTGGCGATGATGCTGTCGGCGTTAACCCCCTCGTTGAGGTAGGCGAGGTCGAGCAGCACGGAGTCAACGGAGGTCGTGGTGCCGAGGAGCTTCGCGATCGTATAGCGGTTGTCGTAGGTCGAAATGACGCTTACGGTGTCAGCCTGCAGCTTCTCGAGGTTGTTCTTGAGGTTTGTCGCGAGCTTCGAGGCGGTAGCGCTGACGCGGTTGACGTAGAACTTCGAGTCGGCGGCGATACCCTCCGTACCCTCCTGGGCCTTGAGGGCGGCTACGGCGCCTTCGACATCCTTCTCGGCAGCGAGGCGGTCGGCCTCGGAGGGAGCTATGTCAACAGTGACGTAGGAAATCACCGTCTGCGGCTCCATGATGCGGTAGCGGTTCTTCTCCTGGTTGTAGAGGGCGCTGATTTCGCTGTCGCTGACGGGGAAATCGTCGTCCTTGAGCTGCGAGAAGTCGGCCTTGGCGTAGGCGATGGTCGAAGTCGAGGCGTTGTCCTCGTAGACGGCCTGCGCGTCGAGCTTGTTGGCGGTAAGAGCGCCGGTGAACATGCTCATGAACTTCTGCTGCAACAGGAGCTTCTCGGTATCCTGCTCGAGAGCCTTCCACATCTGCTGGAGCTGCTGCGCCTGCTGCGCGTCAACGCCGTTTTTCGAGGGGTTGTAGGCGTAGTCGTAGAGCATCTGCGCCGAGGGTACCCCCATCTGACGGAGCATCTGGGCAACGTAGGGGTGGGGAGTCTCTCCCATCAGGGCCGAGGTAAGTTCCTTGTCGGTGACCTTCAGGCCGAGGCGCTCGATTTCCTGGTTCATCAGGGTCTCGTTGACCATCTGCTGAAGGGTGTACTGCTGTACCTGGGCCGCGTCAAGGTTGGTATAACCCTGCTGGCGGAGCTGCTCCTGCTGCTCCTCCACGCGGCGCTGGTATTCCATGTAGTCGATTTTCTGGCCGTCTACCTTGACGACGGTGTGGTTGTCGGAGAAGAGCTCCTGCGGACGGTCAACAGCCGTCAGGATGAACAGCAACAGCGCGACGCCCAGAATCGAGATAATCAGGACGGGCCGTTGGCGGATTGATTCAAGTGTTGACATCTAATGACAAACGGTTTATTTTGTTTTTTTATATTATTCGTCAATATAAGCATATTAGCGCGCAAAGATACGTTTTTCCCCGCAATCCCGCAAACTTTTCCCTCTTTCTCCCCCTAATCCCGCGAACTTTTCCCCTCTTTCTCCCCTTAATCCCGCGAACTTTTCCCCTCCAAACTTGCGAGAGCGACCCTTTTCGGGTCGCTCTCGCAAGTTTGGTGTTTAGGGTTGAGGGGTTAGGCCCGGTCTCGCCGGGCTGTTAAGATAAATCTTTTTCCGCTTGCGCCCTCCTGGATTTCAAGCCGAATGGGTTCTGTGCCGGGTGTGAGGGGCCGCGGCCCCGATGCTGCCGCGCTGCCTCCCGTCCTATTGGTGCGCGAGGCGTAAGCCGAGCGAAGGGAAGGCCCTTTAACCCTATTTCTTGAGAATCCCCTTGTACCTGGCCGGAGCCTGGAGCACCGCCGCCGCGCTGTCGAGGTCCTGGTCGTGCTTGAGCGCCTCGATCGTCGCCCCGCGGCTGAAATAGTAGCGCTGCAGGATGTCCCCCGCGAGATAGCGGCTGATCAGCTCCCGGTTCAGGTCGAGGTCGTGGTCGAGGTCGTGGCGCAGCGAAGCCTTCAGCGTGTCGAGCTGCGCCTGTACCTTCTCGTTCATATACCCCTCGTTCTTCACAGCCTTCTCAAGCTGCTCCATGACGACCTCGCACAGGCGGTCGTACTCGAACTTCTTCGGGTCGATAAACGACTTGAACTCGTTGAAAATCGTGTCCGTCACGACAAACTCCTCCGGCGAGGGCACCGTCGGGTGCTTCGTCGCGTAGCGTGTCGCGAAGTCGAAGCTCCAGTTGTCGCGGACGATATTGTAGACAAGGCGGTTCCCCTCCGGGTACTCTACCTTCACGTCGGGGGTGATGCCTCCCCCGTCGCGCACCTCGCGCCCGGCGCGGGTGTGCCAGACCGTCGTCAGCGAGTCGGGGATGCGCGCCACGCTCCCGTCGGGATTGCGGTGTGAATAGTCGATTGCCTGGATGAGGCGCCCCGAAGGGATGTAGTATTTCGCGATCGTGACCTTCAGCAGCCCGTTGTACGGAATCTGCGAGGTCGACTGCACGAGCCCCTTGCCGAACGAGCGCTCCCCGACAATAACAGCACGGTCGAGGTCCTGAAGCGCGCCGCTGACAATCTCCGCGGCCGACGCCGAAGAACTGTTGACAAGCACCGCCAGGGGAATCTCCGTGTCGACCGGCTTGGTCGTCGTCTTGTAAATCTTCTCGTTCAGCAACCCGCGGCCTCGCGTGCGCACTACCTCCGTGCCCTTCGGCACGAACAGGCTTGCGACCTTGACGGCGCTCTCAAGCAGCCCGCCCCCGTTGCCCCGCAGGTCGAGGACGATTGACTTCACCCGCGGGTCGGCCTTCAGCTCCCGCAGCGCATCGCGCGTCTTCTCGTAGGTCTTCTCGTTGAAAGTCACAAGCTGGATATAGCCGATGTCCCCCCGCTGCACGCCGTAGTACGGCACCGGGTCGACCTCGATCTTCTCGCGGGTCACGGCAATCGTCCTGACGGAGTCCGCCCCGGAGTAAGGCCGGATGACGGTCACCTTGACCTCCGTCCCGGCCTGCCCTTTCAGGCGCTTCGACACCTTGTCGCTCCCGATCCCCTTGACGCTGTCCCCGTCGATCATCAGAATCTTGTCCCCCGGAAGGAGCCCCGCGCGCTGCGCCGGAGAGCCCTCCCGCGGCTCCGATATAATCGTGAACGAGTCGCGCTGCTGGATGTAGGAACCGATGCCCCCGTACTCCCCGGTGGAAATCGTCAGAAGCTCCTCCTGCTCCTTCTCCGGGAAATACTCCGTGTACGGGTCGATTTCGTCGAGCATCGCAGAGATAGCCGTGTTGATCGACTTCTCCGCGTCGACCGTGTCGACATAGCTCGTCTGCAACGCCTTGTAGACCGAGGCGAAAATATCCAGGTTCCGCGAAATCTCCCCCTTGGGGCTCCGCGTGGCCCCGGTGGCGGCAACTCCCGCCACCGCCGCCCCGGCGGCTATCGCTATCAGTAACTTTCTCATAAACAAATACTTATAATTTCAGACGGGCAGCCCTGAATCCGTGTTGGATTGTATCAAAATTTCGATGCATCCCGTTTTTGTACCCGGATGGGAGGGTGCTATCAGAATGGTCCAGATGGTAGGAGCTTGGAGGTGAGGCCGATGGGAGCAATCTGAAGATTGTGACCGAGGCCGAACCTTCAAGCGACGACCCAGATGGGCCGTTATGATACGCCCTCTTATTCGCAGCCGCCGCAACCGCAGGAGCCGCTCTCGCAGTCTCCCCCCTCGCAGCCGCAGCTACCGCTTCCGCAGCCGCAGCCTCCCGCGGGGCGAAGCTCCTCCGCCGTAGCGTCGCGCACCTCCAGGATGCGCCCGCGGAAACGGACATCCTTCCCCGCCAGCGGGTGGTTGAAGTCCAGCTTGACGTGGGTCTTCGTAACCTCCTTGACGAGCCCGCTGATGCGGTAGCCGTCGGCAGTCATCATCGGAAGCACCGCCCCCGGCTTGATAACCTCCTCGTCAAACTTCCCGTCGACGAGGAAAATGTCGCGTTCAAGTTCAGCGACCTGGTCGGGGTCGTAAGGACCGAAAGCCTCCTCGGCGCTCGCCTTGACGTCGAACTCGCCACCCTTCTCAAGCCCCTCGATAGCCTTCTCCAACGGCACGATCATACCGCGCGTAACGCCGAAAACAATCTTTTCCGGATCCTCCGTGTCGGTCTGGTGAACAAGCGTCTCTGTTCCGTCAGCATCGACACGGTAGAGGTCATAGCCCATCTCCACATACTTTCCAGGTTCAATCTTTTCCATAATATCTTTCTTAACTTAATTTTTTTCCTTGTTAATCGGCAAAGTTAGCCATTATTCCTCTCATATAACAAACATCGCCCCTAAAATTCCCTAAACCGCCTCGAAAATGCCCCGTCAAACGAAACGAGGGCGCACCGGTCGGCGCGCCCTCATTGGCTTGTCTGAAAATATTCGTCAGCGGATCACGACCTTGGCGACCTTGCCGCCGCGGCGCTCCACATAGACGCCCGGAACAGCCTCGGCCTCGCTGACGCGCACGCCCTGCAGGTTGTACAGCTCGCGCGCACCCTCGGCGCCCTCGGCAGCTACCTCCTCAACGCCGGTGAGCACGCCCTCCTTGACATTGATGGCCTCGCCCTCAACCGACTTACCGTTTACGACATTCTTCACATAGATGTTGTGATTGTTGCCGCTGGCATAGGTGTAGACGAACTTCTTGCCCGCGTCTTCCCAGGCTACCGTCCAGTCTGCCGTAGGCTCGCTGACACGCATCATCGGGCTCTTCGCGGCCCCGGCATCCTCGATCTTGTAATGGAGCTTGCCGTGCTTGACTGTATAGACAATCTCAGTCCCATCGCTAATCGTCTGGGGCTTCTCGAACTCCGGCGCTGCCGCCTCCGCGAGAACATAATAGCTTACAGAAATCCCCGACAGATAGAACCCTTTTTGATCTGTAGATTCAAGCATTGTAAACACAATCTGATTGCCTGTCAGATTTAAATTACTGATGGTTTTTGTCAGATGGCTTGACTTAGAATAATTACTACCATCTGCGGGGAAGTCCAAGGTTCCCTCCGCATTGGCTCCGTTAACCGAAACGCCCCATTTTACAACTGTCCCTGCAGACTTAACAGGTATTCCTTTAAGACTTACAGATGTAATTTTAGCATTTTCAGGAATATTTGACTCAGTCAGGGTAACAGTACCGTTTTTAAACGATGATGTAGCGCCTGAGCCAAAATTGGCACCGTTATATGAGCCGGCATTACATACTCCTTCTTTGTAGGCATGCCAAATTCCTGATGCGCTATTTTCATCATTATTGATATCGGTATCGCACATACCATTGTTGTCCTTACTCCAAGTCGCAACGCCGGTAAATTCCCAGTTCAGCGTCTCGTTGGCCTCGTATTCCGTTTCCTCGGGGTGGGTAACAGAGAACATCATCTCGGCCTTCTCCTCGCAAGCGGGGTTGGAGACAGTTATTATATAGCTCTTCTCGTTACCGATGACGAACTTGCCGTCGGTAACGTCAACGGCGAGACCTTCGTTTTCAACCGCGATTTCCGCATAGCTCTTTGCAGTAACCGTGATTTCAGTTCCCGCCTTGGCAACAATCGAACCGAACTTCTCGATAGCTTCGTCGCCATTCATCACCGACAGAATCTCAGGGGCGTTAATACCGACCGAGAACACAAGCGATTCTCCCTTCTCCTGGCCAACCGGCATTTTGCTGTTCACCGGAGTAACGGTATAAATTTCTACCTCTGTCGCTGCAAACTCGTGCTCATTGCCTTCGTAAGTTTCCGTAACCCCTGTCGTCGTAAACTCAACTTCAAGCGAGGTCGCGTTTTCAGAGCTTACAGCAATCTTCTTCCCGTAGTCAACCGCAAACTCCTCCTCAGCCTGGACCTCGCCATCGATAGTCACAACCGGCTTGGAGGGCTTAACCGCGGGAGCAACGTACACACATTCCTGTTCAGCAACCTCACTGTCGGCCATTCCATCCTTAGTGGCTTTAGCCTTGACAGTGCAGCTTTCAGTGATGGAAAACTCCCCATCATAAGGCAGCCAAGTCTCGCCACCGTCCAGGGAGTAAACAATCGACGCTCCCTCTGTATCACAGGCGATTGTTACCATGTTGTCGCTGCAGGTGATTACCGGCTGCGCAACCGGGTCTTTATCCGGCTTGAAGTAAATCGAAATCGACCTTATGCAAACATACTTTGAAGAAGCAATTGTAAGGCTGTTTCCATTCACATTGCTGGTGAAAGTAAATGAGATCTCTGATTCACTCCCGCTCAAACTGCCCTTGGAAGGGAAATCATTTATTGTAACTGCAGCTGATTTGCTCGAGTTATACAACTGACCAACCAATGTAATTTTCTCGATGTCTTTTTGATTCTCGGCATTTAACGAAATCTTCAAGGTTCCTCCATTAGAGGACGCGCCAAGTTTCATCCCCTTATTCTTAGTCGCATATACTTTTGTAATGGTAGAAATTTCGCTGATATATGCGCTTGCAGCTTTATAAGTCGACTTGAACGTAGCAGATGTTAACGCTGTACTTTCATTGGCAGTTGAAACATTCGGGAACTCCAGCGTCACATCGGGCTGTGCGGTTTGCGCTGCCGCCGGGAGGCAGAGAGCCAGCAGCGACAGCATGAGAGTAAAGATTTTTCTCATGTTAGATAGTGTATGATTTGGTTAAAGTTCGTCGGTTAAAGTCCTTTTGAGGGGTCATGCGCCCTTTTTCCTGACTTCGTCAACGTGTCACCCAAAAATCATCAGAGAAGAGAGGTGC
>CAJUFH010000080.1 GCA_910585755.1 uncultured Muribaculaceae bacterium
AGTGAACCGAATTTATTTAATTTTTAACCCGTCCATTTTTAGTGGACAGTAGTGTCGATAGATATTGAAAGACTACGGCCCTCTCTCAACAGAGGCCGCGGTTACGCCCGCTACACGTGCCGGACGGAAATCGGGCGCAAGTTAGCAATTTTTCATTAAATAGCAAAACCAAAAACCAAAAACGACAAACCATTCCTATCCGCCAGCCCTGATATAACGAATAATTATAAGTGCATATACGTTCAAAAACGCATATTCCTCCCCCCGCGAAGAGCAAAAAAAGGTGGTGTGCCTTGACTGGCACACCACCTATATTATAGATAGTTTCCCGGGCCGGATGATGGTGTATCAAATTCTGATACACCCTTATTTTGTACCCGGACTGGAGGGCGCTATCAGCGGATTACGACCTTGGTAGCCACGCCACCCTGCTGGCGGATGTAGACACCCGGAGCGGGATTCTCGACGCGGATTCCCTGCATGTTGTAGTAGACGGCGGCATCGGTGCCCTCAGCCTCAACGCTGATAACGTCGGTAGAAGCCGAAGCCACAACTGCCTCGCCCAGACCGCCCATCTCATTGGCGGCGCGGACGGAATAAACGACAGTGGCGCGGCCGACAACCGGCTCTACCATGTAGGTGTTCTCGGTAGTGAAACCGATTACCTTGCCGTCGGCGCATACTGCCCAGAGGGAAGCGTACGCATTGTCGTCCCAGGTCAGGATGCCGTTATCAATCACGACAGTTGTAGGTATCGGAGCCTGCTCGGCGAGCGATGCGGGATCCCAGTCATCGTCGCCACCCATCACCACTGCCAGCGAGTGTGCCTCAGCCTCGGCCTTGGTGAGGGCCGGATTGTTGGCGTGGCCCTTGAAGTCGGTCTTGCGGTCCTTCAGGTCGATCACGGTGCCGGAGGCGGTTACCGAGTTGTATTCGGCGAAGCGCGCGGGCCATCCGTCGCCCATCTCGTTCCATCCCACTGCCGAGGGACGGACGGTCATCTTCGTGTCGATGAACAGGGCGATCGGCGTTCCGCTGCCCCAGGGACGGCCGAGCTTATAGTTGCCGTCGGGGTTCGTGTTGCCGTCGGCCTTGTCAAGCTCGCCGACAATCTCGCAATCCTTGAAGATGTAGCCGTACTGCTTGGGCTGCGACGGAACGGCGAGGTATCCGGCGCCAACCATCTGGAGGGTCACTCCGTTGTAGAACACGTCACCCTTGCCGCAGAGGAAGTCGGTGCGGCCGCGGAGAACGCCACCCTCGAAGTAGAAGCGGCTCCGCTGGTTGTTGGAGACATATGTGTCCTGGTAGCCCCAGAGGCATACGTCCTTCATGACGGTCTTGTCGGAATTGTCGTTAACCTCGATGTCGCGGCCTTTCTTGTCGCCCATGGCGCTCTTGATGGTCAGGTTCTGGAAGTAGCAGTTGGCAGCGTCCTTCTCAATGCGGAGCACGTCACCCTTGCCGATGCCTTCCAGCGGGTTGGCCGAAGCCTCGTTCTGGCCGGCAACATTGTTGGTCGGAACCGTGTTGGTGATTACCACGCCGTCGCGGCTCTCGCCGATGAACGAGATGTTGGGCGCTGTGATGTAAGTCGTGGGGTCGGGATAAGCCACTCCGTCGGTGCCGGTCTTCGTGAGGGTAGCGCTCGCGGGGAGCTTGTACTCTCCGTTGTGGATGAAGATGCGGAAGCGGGCGCTCTTGTCGGTGCGGGTGTTAGCCTGGTTGATAGCGGCCACAAGCTCATCGACGGTGTTCACCGTCACGTCGTAAAGCGCCTTGGCCACTGCCGGACGCGTCTTGGTCGTGAAGTTGATTTCGATAGCGGTAGCCATCGCGTTGCCGGCCAGGTCGGAAACGCTTCCCGCGGGGAGGCGGAAGGTATAGTCGGTGCCGTAGGTGAGGTTCTTGTAATCAAACATAACCGTCTTGCCGGTCACGGAGGGGGTCAGCTCGAGGGTGCCGAGAGTGGCCTTGGTTCCTTCGGCTACCTTCACCTTCTCGTCAAAGGTAAGCACAACCTTGCCGTTGATGGAAGCGGTGTTGGAGCCTTCCTCGGGTACCTGCGACACAAGCACGGGAGCCACGCCGTCGTCAACGGGGCGGGAGGTGCCGACGATGAACGACGCGCCAAGGGCGATACCGTCGTTGTTGGAGGTCGTGCCTACTACGTCGGAAGTCTTGTCGGAAATCCAGCGTATGTAGAGGGTCGGCTGGTTGTCGGCGGCTGCGGGGAGGGAGATTGTCGCGTCGGCCCAGTTCTTGGTGCCCTGAATGTTCACAGTACCGGCCTTCGTCCAGGTCTCGCCGTCAAGGGAGTACTCGACGTTCTGGCGGGAATATGCGTTGTAGTTCAGCGCCATGGCCGTGATGACCTTGATTCCGGTGAACGCCTCGGCGTTGACCATCGTCTGCCAATAGTAGTCGCCAAGCCCGGTGGTGCGCCAGTTGACCGCGGCGGGGCGTCCTTCATATCCGCCGGCTCCGAACTGGCTCTTGTCGAGCCACCCCTGGATGTCGCCAGCGGCGTTGCGCAGGTTGAGAGCGGCGGCGTCATTGTCGGCCGAGCAGAAGTCGGCGACGCGGCCGTTGTTCCCGGCGCGCATGAAGTCCCATCCGACGATATAGTCCTTAGCGTCGTAGTTGGCCGTCAGCGCCTTGTCGGAATCCATCGTGACGCGGATTTCGCTCGAGGTCTGCCCGTCGTCCCAGCTTGCGAAGGTAACCACGGGGTTGGAGGAAGCCGTAACGGTTACCTGCGTACCTGCCTCGTACATGCGGTGGCCGTCGACCATAGTTCCTTCCGGAACGGGCTGTACCTGGTAGTCATTGGCTCCGCCGGAAACCCCTAACGTAAGCTCGTAAGTCGTGAGCTTGTTGAAGTTGGCCGTCAGGAGAGCGTCGGCGTTCACAGCGTAGGTGAACTCAGCGTTGGAGGAAACCTCGGCACCCGACGCGTCGGTCCAGTTGACGAACTCGTAACCGAAGTTCTTCGCCGCGGTCAGCTTGACCTCGGTTCCGGCCTCGAACTCATCGGCATTGGGATATACCGATACTGTTCCTCCCTCGGCGGGGTTGGCAGCGATAGCGAGAGTGTACACTTCGACCGCCTCTGACGTGCCGTTGAGTTTGCCATGAATCTGTACGTCGGAGTACATGCAGTCCTTCGTCGTGCCATAACCGTTGTTGAGCACGAGGTTGAACCCTTCGCCCGAAGTCAGAGCGTGCTGCTGGGCTTCCGTCAGGGTGTACTCGTATTTAACGGTATATGAGGAAGATTTGCCGAACTTATCTTCAGCCTGGGTCTTGCTGTTGCGGTGCGGGGTGATGGATCCGAAGGTCACCGACTCGCCCCCGGTAACGTTGGCCCTTACGGTCACGGCGTTCTCAACGCCGTCAGTACCGTTGCGGGCGATATAGAAGCTGACAGCGGTCGGGGTGAACGTCAGGCCTTTGGCCGGCTTCACGCTCCAGGTGACAATGTCGCTCTCGCCTGTGGTCGACTTGATGCGCACGAAATTGATGTCAGGGCACATAGTCGTGCTGCCGACACCCTTGAATGCGCAGTTGCCCAGGTCGAAAGCCTTGACTGAGAAGCCATTCTCGGGGGTGGCTGTAACATCCTCCATATAATTGGCGGAGTTGAACGCCCAGACTACCGATGCCGGAGCGTCGGTGAAGGTTTCGCCGCCGGGATTGGGAGCGGCGACTACGGGTAGCACTACCTGGATATAGCGGAAGTAGCTTCCGTCGCCGATCACGACCTCTACCGGGTCAGCGTCGGAGCCGCAGGTAAACGAGGCGGTGTTCAGTCCCTGGTTGATTACCTGGCCGTCGATAGTGGTGGTAGTGGTCGGGCTGTAAGACTCGAGGGAAACCACGGCGCCCTTGCAGGAGGGTACCTGGAAGGCGGTTCCGGCGTTGAGCTGCGCCCAGTCGGTCCAGCTCGCGTTGGCGAACTTGCCCCCGTTGGTTGTCGAGAAGGGGAGCGCGACGTCGATTGTCTCACCCCCGATCACAGCCTGGGTCACCCATACGAGCCCATCCTTGTTCTGGATGCCGCCGGTAGAGGGCGCGCCGTTTCAGCGCTGGAAGTCCCAGCGAAGGGTCAGCGCCTCCGTGCGGTCGGCCAGCGAAACGGTGTTGTCGGCGAAAACCGGCGTGAGTGTGAGATTCTCGCTTGCCGTCACGGTCGAGCCGACAGGATAGGTGTTCGTCCCGTCGGTCCAGCCCGTAAGCGTCTTGCCTGCGAGATAGACAGTCTTGTTGGCCGGAATCGTAACCGAAGCGCCCTTCTCGACGGTCTCGTCGGCAGGCAGAAGGGTAGCGACCGCGCCACTCTCGCCGAGAGAATAGCTGACGGTCACATCCTCGACAAGCTCCGAGGGATCCACCGCCTCGACCGCGACATACGGGGTATATGAGCCGCCGCTGATTGTCAGCGTCGCGGCGTCACCCTTGTAGATGGTCGACGCGATGTTTTCCGCCTTGTTCTGATGGTAGCAGACACCGGTGTTGGTGTTGAAGGTAGCTACCGTCTCTCCGGCGGCGTTCTTGACGGTCACGTCGCCGCCCCAGGCGCAGGTGCCCATGGAGATTCTGACGGGTCCGTCGACCTTGACGGTAGAGCTGAAATTGCCCCAGCCGTGTTCATTGGAATGGTACTTGCCGTTAAGCACAATCGCCGCGGACGCGTCGTCCGAGGCAACCCGGCTGACACTCCCGTCAGCCGCTACGGCTACCCCGAACGAAACCATCGGGCTGTTCTCCGTAGGCTTTTCGGCGCTCTCGAGAAGATTGCCGTTGGTCAGGTCAATCCTGATATCCCGGAACTCGGCACGGGCCACCGGGATTCCCAGCAGGCACGCGAGCACCAGGACAACTTTCATAAAAGTCCTTGTCATAAGAGTAAATAAGATCGGTTGTTTGGTATTATAATATTAAGGATTTCGACGCATAGGTTTTCCACCCGGCGAATTTAACAATTCCAATCCTAATCCATTGCGTCTCCGCCTATAAAAAAAGGCCGATAGTCAAATTTACCCCGTAAACACGATAAAAAACACACCCCCGGCAGTCGCTGCGAGGGGTATGTTCATGCAAAAGTGTATGATTGGTTATACGAATTGTACGGTCGCACCGAGCAGAGACGCGACCAGCACAAGCACTGCCTTGACAAAAGCTATAACACCTCTGAGCATAACGTTTCGACGAATTGGGGATGAACTATTACGGACAATTGCCAACGGCGATTTACCATTGTATTGATTCCGCCGCAAAGTTAACACATTTCCCCAACATTTCCCTCAACAAATATTGAGAATCGCCACCATCGGGGGGGGCAAACGTTAAACTTTGTTATAATAACTCAAATGAAGGGCGTCCTTCATTTAATTTCTTGCAAAATCACACCTTAAAAAATAATTAGTTATCTTTGCGAAACATTTTACCATTATGATAAAACAGCTCTCTTTAACAAACTGGAAAAGCATAAGCCACGCGCAACTGTATGTTGACCCCCTGACATTTATCATCGGCACAAACGCGGCCGGGAAATCCAACATTATCGACGCGATGGCCTTCCTCAACCTAATCGCCCAAAGCAAACGACTGTCTGATTTCTCTGAAAAAGAAATAAGAGGTGGTATCGAGGGCGTGATTCGTAGAGGAGAAACGCAGTGCACCCTTAAAATCATTCTTCTGATAGGTAAAGACGAGTACACATATGAAATCACGTTTGGCCTGGAAGGGAAGGAATTACTTGTTTGCGGAGAGAGCCTTATTGTAAAAACCTCTACCGGCAAGGAAAACGTCCTTTTCTATACGGACGCTGTTGAAACCACGACTAACCAAATTACAGCGAGATTCCAAAAAGACAAAAAAGGACCTCGGAAAGGACTGGATGTCAGAAGAGATATTTCGATATTGTCACAGGTAGCGACTCTGAATGTACTAAAAAGCATTAAAGACAGAGCCGACGCCGTTTGTGGCGCACTTTTATCTATCTTTGTGCTTGACCCAAAGCCAGAAAAAATGAGGGACTATACTCCCCTGGCTGACAGACTCGCTTCCGACGGGTCAAACATCGCGGGGGTAATCGCCGGAATGTCAGAAGAGGGGAAAGAGCAGTTTGAAACAGAACTGACCAATTACGTACGCCCTTTGCCCGAGCGCGACCTGATCAGGATTTGGGCCGAACCCGTAGGCTTGTTCAAGACTGACGCGATGCTGTATTGCGAAGAGGAGTGGGTTCCCGGCTCAAAAGCTGTTTTTGACGCGAGATATATGTCTGACGGCACACTTCGCTTTGTTGCGATTGTCTCCGCCCTGCTTACGATGCCTGAGGGTTCTACAATTGTTGTTGAAGAAATTGACAATGGCCTGCATCCTTCACGAACAGGGGAACTTGTCATTGCCCTAAAAGAAATCGGGGAAAAACGCAATATCGACATTATCTGCACCACCCACAATCCGGTCCTGATTGACGCGCTCGGGCCCCATATGCTGCCATTCATAAGCTACGTCACCCGCTCAACGGAAACCGGAGCGAGTGAGATAAAGCTCCTCGAGGAAGTGCCTCATCTGCTTAAACTTCTCTCCAACTATACCCCCGGAGGCATTATGACCAACGGACTTTTATCCCCTCGCCTGAAATGAAGCAGAAAGTTGTAATTATCGACACAAGTATCCTCTGTGCATGGCTGCGCGTCCCCGGTAAAGAAACTTGCGGGCCGGATAACGACCGATGGGACTATCAGCGCACCCACGATAAAATCGACGAGGAAATCAAGCAAGGCGCTCTGTTGGTCCTCCCGATGACCACCATTATCGAATCCGGGAACCATATAGCCCAGTCGGTCGGTGACAAACACGAACTTGTAAAGCGATTCGCCGACCATATAGAGGACACAATCGACGGCAGTTCTCCCTGGGTAAGTTTCAGCCAGCAGTCGCAACTGATGACCGGGGACGCGCTTCGCAGGATGTTGGCGAAATGGCGTTCGACTGCCGTAGGCGGCCAGTCTCTTGGCGACGCGTTAATTGTTGAAATAGCGGATTTCTATGGGCGGAAAAACGAAACGTGCAATGTTGAGTGAGCCGGATTGCGTTGGAAGTGCCGACGGTTCAGTTAGTTAGTGGTGATTGGACGGTGAGGGGTCTGCAAAACGAAAAGTACATTTACTTGGATTTTGCTTGGATTTTGAGCGCGTGAGGTTGGAGGGTTGGTTGGGTTGAAGTTGGATTGACTGCGGTCGTGCTTGTGGCGCGGCCTTTTATTTTGCCCGTGTGTCTGCATGAGGCCGTTTCGTGGCGTGTGGCGGCGTTCAGATTGCCGGACGGTAGAATGTCGCGGCGCGGCTAAACACGCGGAAATCGAGCCGTTTGCGGGCGTTGTGCGGGGTCATGCCGGGCGGGGCTGAGCGGCGGTCGATTAAAAGCCGTTTGAGCGATGGTTAGCCGCCCCTTAAACGCCGTTTGAACGGTGCTGTCGAGGATTGATCCGGCGGAAACCCGGCACTCGTGGTTTAATACAAAATTTCTGTATTAAATAGGGTTGGAGATAGTGTTGGAGATAGTGTTGGGGTTAGTTTTCGGTACCACTTAAACGGCGATAAACACCCCTATAAGGACAAAATGCGGGCAAAAATCGGGCGATTTTCAAGGATAGCACCCCCTTTAATACCACGAAAAACGGGGTTTTGCGAGGTACGTTTAAGTGTTTAAGTTGCTGATATATAGCGGCGTATTGGCGTAAATAGGGCAAAATACCCTCAAAAATAATTGAAAAGCATTTAAAAAACGGCCACGTGAGAGGTCGGTCAGTTGAGGCAAAAGGGCAGCAGACCCGGTATCAGACCTTTTGTACCGTTTCCGGCTCGACGAAAACCTGCTGCACATCTTGGGGGGCAATATTTCTATTGGAAATAGTCCGGAGATCCATATTCTCCCGCTCCAACTGAGCGTTGCGCTCTTTCAGTCTTCCGATTTCCTCAGCCTGCTGAATAATCAGGTCTTCTTTTCCTTTTAAGAATGGCTCGAACTGAGCAAAAAAATCCTTAATGGTGACGTCTGACGTAATTGGTACAGCAACCTCCACACGGTTGGGAATAGTCATATTGCCCAATCCCGTCAATAGCCACATCGCGTTTATATCGTAAGTAGTTACGATTTTTTCTAAAACATCTGCTTTAGGCACTACCCCTCGAATATAAGATCTGATATTAGCCTCACTTATACCCAGAGATTGAGCAAATACAGTATTTTTGCCGCTTGCAAAAGCCTCCACGAGCATCTTGATACGCTCGTGGATAGTCGTATTTCGTATTTTTTTATCCTCCATCGTAAAATATTCCGATATTTTCTTGCGTAATTCGTAACTTATTACGAACTTTGCAGCGAGTTAGAAAATTAACAGCCGTCAAAGTTACGAAAAATCGGCGACATAACGGCAAACTAATATAGGAAATATGGCACAGAACCCAACAAAACCCACCGCTGTAGAGTCCAAGGGCAAGTGCAATATTAGCGAAAATGCTTGAAAAATTCGATG
>CAJUFH010000081.1 GCA_910585755.1 uncultured Muribaculaceae bacterium
AGGGATGGGAGGAGATGGGAGGGGTGGGAGGCCGCTCGCCTTCGGCTCGCTCCACCCGACAGTCTGCGGGACTGGGCGGCGGGGCGGGTCAGCGGATGTAGTGGGGGAGGTCTTCGGGGATAACCATCGAGATTTCGACCATGCCTGCGACGCGGCCGTCGCGGCGCCACGGGGTCTGGTAGATCATCTTGCGCTGCCCCTTCTTGGCGATGGTGTAGGCGTTGCTCTCGCCGGTGGCGAGCATGTGGCGGATTTTGGCCCGGGAGGCTTCGGAGTGGCAGTCGAAAAGGTTCTTGCCGACCAGGTCGCCGTGGCTGGCGAACACCTCGCGGGCGCGGTCGTTCATGTACAGAATGACGCCCTCGGCGTCGCATACGGTCACGGCGCAGTTCACGTCGTCGGCCCATCCCGGAATCAGTTCTTTCATAAGCTCTAAGTTGTTTTATGCCGCGAAATTACGAAAAAGGAGGGGAAAGGTGGCGGAAAAGGGGTGAAAAGGGAGGAAAAAGGGGCGGGGGATTTGGGGAGAAGGAAAGTATTTTGTAACTTTGAGGGAAATTTGGTAAAGTATGGCCGGCGAGTTCCAACAGACCTTAGAGCGCGTGGCGGGCAAGGCCCGCATCGTCGCCCAGCGCTACAAGCTGATCGAGCAGCAGCGCGACCAGGCTCTGGAACGGGCGGAGGCTCTGGAAGAGGAGCTGCGGCGCCGCGACCGGGAAATCCTTGACCTGCGGAGGCAGGTGGAGTTCCTGCGGACGGCGACGACAATCGCCCCGGAGCGTTCCGACGTGGAGCGGACTCGGGTCCTTCTTTCCTCATTAGTGCGGGAAATCGACGCATGCATAGCCGATCTCAACAATTGACTGACAAGCTCAACATAACAATCCGTATAGCCGGGCAGGCCCCGCTCGCGCTCCAGATCAACCGGGAGGACGAGGAGGTGTGCCGCACGGCGGAATACCAGGTCAACCGCCTCAATTCCCTATGGAGCGACCGCTTCAGCAACAAGTCGCGGATGGAGGTGCTGGCCATGGTGGCATATCAGTTCGCACAGCTCTACTACACGCAGACACGCTCGCAGGAGCGTGCGGCGGCGGAGCTGGCGAAGTTCGAGGCCGACCTCGACGAGATTCTTCTCGACGTGGACCCGGGCCGCGGCTGACATCTTCAGGGCGCCGACGCCACTGCGGCGCGGACGCCCCGGGCTTTTCCCATACATCGGACCTTCCCGCACGCCGAAACCTTCCGCAAGTCCCCGCAGGGGGCGCCAGCGGCCGGTTGCGGCGGTTTTTGTCTGAACAACTATTAACACATCTATACATCACAAGTTAACCGATACAATGAACATTCTTTTATATCTCGCTGTGGCAGTGGTGGCTATCGCCATCGGATCGCTTGCCACCATACTGGTACAGCGCTCCCTGGCCCGCAGCCGCGCCAAGACGATTATCGACGAGGCGATGCGCGAGGGGGAGGTAATCCGGCAGAAGCAGGAACTCAAAGGCCGCGAGGCAGGCATGAAAATCAAGGACGAGGCTGAGCGCCAGGCCAACCAGCGCATGCAGAAGGTGCAGAGCGCCGAGGCCCGCGCCAAGCAGCGCGAGGGGCAGCTCAACCAGCAGCAGAGCGAAAACCAGCGCCAGCGTAACGAGCTGGACCTCTACCGCCAGCGCCTGGAGGCCGAGGAGGCCGTCATCGGCCAGCGGCAGGAGGAGCTCGACCGCCTGAAACGCTCTGCCCAGGACACCCTGGAGCATATCTCCGGCCTGTCGGCCGACGAGGCCCGCGAGAAGCTCGTGGAGTCGATGAAGGACGAGGCCAAGACGGCTGCGGCGGCCTACATCAACGAAATCATGGACGAGGCCAAGATGACGGCCAACAAGGAGGCCAAGAAAATCGTCGTGCAGACGATACAGCGCGTCGCCACCGAGGCGGCGATCGAGAACTCCGTGACCGTCTTCCATATCGACAGCGACGAAATCAAGGGTCGCATCATCGGCCGCGAGGGCCGCAACATCCGCGCCCTGGAGGCCGCGACCGGTATCGAGATTATCGTTGACGACACTCCGGAGGCCATCGTGCTCAGCGGCTTCGACCCCGTTCGCCGCGAAATCGCTCGCCTGGCCCTGCACCAGCTCGTAGCCGACGGGCGCATCCACCCGGCCCGCATCGAGGAGGTCGTCAACAAGGTCCGCAAGCAGATCGAGGAGGAGATTGTCGAGACCGGCAAGCGCACGGCGATTGACCTCGGCATCCACGGGCTTCACCCCGACCTGATACGCATGATCGGCAAGATGAAGTACCGCTCCAGCTACGGCCAGAACCTGCTGCAGCACGCCCGCGAGACGGCCAACCTCTGCGCCATCATGGCTTCCGAGCTGGGCCTGAACCCGAAGAAGGCCCGCCGCGCCGGCCTGCTCCACGACATAGGCAAGGTGCCCGACGAGGAGCCGGAACTGCCGCACGCCCTGCTCGGCATGAAAATCGCAGAACGCTGCAAGGAGAAGCCCGAAATCTGCAACGCCATCGGCGCGCACCACGACGAAATCGAGCAGACGACGCTGCTGGCCCCCATCGTGCAGGTGTGCGACGCCATCTCCGGCGCCCGTCCCGGCGCCCGCCGCGAAATCGTCGAGGCGTATATCAAGCGTCTCAACGACCTGGAGCAGCTCGCCCTGAGCTATCCCGGCGTAATCAAGACCTACGCCATCCAGGCCGGCCGCGAGCTCCGCGTCATCGTCGGGGCCGACAAGATTACAGACGCCGAGACCGAGAACCTCTCGACCGAAATCGCGAAGCGCATCCAGGACGAGATGACCTATCCCGGCCAGGTGAAGATTACCGTAATCCGCGAAACCCGCGCCGTAAGCTTCGCGAAATAAGCTGCCAGGTAACCCGTTTAACCAAAACTGTTTACTATGGCAGAGAACAATGAAACCGCGAAAGCCGGAGGAGGATGCTGCGGCTCGGGATGCGCCTCGTGTCCCAACCGCCGCGGGGAGGCCGAGGGCGCGGCGTGCTCCAAGGGTGAGGGGGCTTCCCCCTGCGCGACCTGCGGGGGGTGCGGCGAGGTGCGCATGAAGCTCCACAGCTTCAACTACCTCGAGGATATTCCCGGGGGCTTCGCCGACGACGACATGGTCGAGGTGCAGTTCAAGAACACCCGCAAGGGGTTCTACCTCAATTCCGGCAACATACCTCTGAAAATCGGCGACTGGGTCGCCGTGGAGGCCGCGCCGGGGCACGACATCGGCCGCGTGTCGATGACCGGGGCGCTCGTGCGGCTCCAGATGCGCAAGGCCAACGTCAAGCCCAACGCCGAGACCCGCCGCGTGTTCCGCCGGGCGAAGGCTTCCGACATGGAGCGCTACCGCATGGCCAAGGACCGCGAGAACGAGACGATGATCCGCTCGCGCCAGATCGCGGCCGACCTGAAGCTGAACATGAAAATCGGCGATGTGGAGTACCAGGGGGACGGCAACAAGGCCATCTTCTACTATATCGCCGACGAGCGCGTCGACTTCCGCCAACTGATTAAGGTGCTGGCCGAGAAGTTCAAGGTGCGTATCGAGATGAAGCAGATCGGCGCGCGCCAGGAGGCGGGGCGCATCGGGGGCATCGGCCCGTGCGGCCGCCCGCTGTGCTGCAACACCTGGATGACCAACTTCGTGAGCGTCAGCACTTCCGCCGCCCGCTACCAGGATATATCGCTCAACCCGCAGAAGCTCGCCGGGCAGTGCGCGAAGCTCAAATGCTGCCTCAATTTCGAGATTGACTCCTATATCGAGGCCTCGAAGAAGCTACCCCCGAAGGACACTCGCCTCGAGACCGCCGACGCTACCTACTTCTACTTCAAGGCTGATATCTTCAAGCGCGAGATTACCTATTCGACCGACAAGAACGTGCCGGCAAACCTCGTGACCCTCAGCGCCGAACGCGCCTTCGAGGTAATCGCGATGAACAAGGCCGGGGAGAAGCCGCTGAAGCTCGCCGAAGAGGTGGAGGCCGGGGAAAAGGCGCCGTCGGAATACGGCGACATTATCGGCCAGGACTCCCTGACGCGCTTCGACAGCAAAAAGAAGAAGCGCAAGAAGAAAGGGGGCGCTCCCGCCGCCCAGAAGGAGGGCCCGAAGCCTGACCAGCAGAAGGGGGGCGGAGAGAAGCCTAAAGGACCCCGTCCCGAAGGCCAGAAGCCCCAGAAACCGAAGGGTGAGAAGCCCCAGGGTGAGAAGCCCCAGGGTGAGAAACCCCAGGGGGAGGCGCGTCCCGGTGGCCAGGACCGGCAGGGCCGCAACCGCCCCAAGAAGCACAAACCCCAGGGACAGAAGCCTGACGGACAGAAGCCCGAGGGGGGTAAGAGCAACCATCCGAACGCTTCGCAGCCCCAGTGATGTTACGCGGCGCTATCCGACTGACATTCGCCGGCGCCCTCCTGGCGGCCGTCGCCTCCTGTGGCCGTCCCGGCAACGAGGGGAGCCGCTACGAGGTGCTCTCCCCGGAAGAGGGATGGTGTTACAGCGACACCCTGTCGTTCCCGATTACCCATACCGACACCCTCGCCTCCGGGCGGGTGGCTGTCGGCGTGACCCACACCGGGGAATATCCCTTCTCAGACCTGTGGCTGGAGATTACCTCCGCGGGGAAAGAGGGAACGGCCCGCCGCGACACCCTCTGCCTCCGGCTCGCCGACCGCAACGGCCGTTGGAAGGGACACGGCATCGGCACGTCGTTCCAGGTAGCCGATACCGCCCGCACTGTTTTCCGCCACCGCTCCGGCGCGCCGTTTACCGTGCGCCACATAATGCGTGAGGATACCCTCAGGAGCGTCGAGCGCGTCGGCCTTTTCTTTATCCCGACAAAATGACCCCGCCGGTTGTTATGTTGGTATCAATGATTTAAAGATACTCTGTGAATATATGGAACCTCTGAGTCTGCTTGAGCCGCGGGAAAGTTTCCTGCGCGTGGAAAAGGTGCGCCGCGCGATGTCCGACGCGGGATTTGACGCGTTGCTGGCCTGCGATTTCGCGACAATCTATTATCTCGCCGGCCGCGTGTTCGACGGTTTCGCTCTTATCTCGGTGGCGGACGACCCTGTGTGGTTCGTCAAGCGCCCCGTGCATCTCGGCGGGGAGCTCGTGTGCCATATCCGCAAGCCGGAGGAGATTCCGGGATGGCTTGAGCGCTTCGGCGTCGCTGCCCCTTCGCGGCTCGGGCTTGAGATGGACCTCTGCTCATACTCGCTGGTAGAGCGGCTGAAGAGTGTGTTCCCCGCCGCGGAGTGTGTCAACGCCTCGGGGGCGCTCCGCGCGGCCCGCTCGGTGAAGACCGACGAGGAGCTTGCCAAGGTGCGCCTTTCCGGCGCGAAGCATGTCGGGGTCTATTCCCGCATCCCGTCGCTCTACACTACCGGGATGACCGACTACGAGCTGCAGATCGCGATCGAGTATCTGTCGCGCAAGGAAGGGTGCCTGGGGCAGTTCCGAATCAGCGGTTCCTCGATGGAGCTGTTCATGGGGAACGTTATCAGCGGCGAGAGCGCCGACGCTCCCTCCCCTTACGACTTCGCCATGGGGGGCAAGGGGATGGATCCCTCGCTCCCGGTCGGAGCTTCCGGGGAGGAAATCCGCCCGGGGTGCACAGTGATGGTCGACGTAAACGGCAATTTCACCGGGTATATGACCGACATGACCCGCGTCTACTCGCTCGGCACTCTTCCGAAACTGGCGCTTGACGCGCATCAGTGCTCCATCGACATTCACCGGGAGTTCCGCCGCCTGGCTGTTCCCGGAGCGTCGGCCAAGGCGCTCTACGAGATGGCCGAGGGGATGGCCCGCGAGCGCGGTTTCGAGAAATATTTCATGGGGCATACCCAGCACGCGGGTTTCGTCGGCCACGGCGTCGGAATCGAAATCAACGAGCAGCCGGTAATCGCTCCCCGCAGCCGCGACATACTGGAGGCCGGCAATGTCGTCGCCCTGGAACCGAAGTTCGTGATTCCCGGGGTAGGCGCTGTCGGAATCGAGAACACTTACATAATCGGGGCTGCCGGAGCCGAGTGCGCGACCGACGCTCCCGAGGAAATCATATCACTTGACTGACAGATGATTGTCGAGCAGATTGACCAGCCTGTTTTCCATACTGTCGGCGCTGTTGCCGACGAGCTTGGCCGCGAGTGTTACGCGGTCGGCGGATATGTCCGCGACCTGTTTCTCAAACGCGAGTCCAAGGACATTGATTTCGTGACCGTCGGGAGCGGAATCGAGGTGGCGCGCGCTGTCGGGCGGAAGCTCCCGAGGGCGCATGTCGCCGTTTTCAAGAATTTTGGCACGGCGCAGGTGAAGAGCCGCGGCACGGAGCTGGAATTTGTCGGGGCGCGGCGCGAGTCTTACCACCGCGACTCGCGGAAACCGATCGTGGAGGACGGGACGCTCGACGACGACCTGGCGCGCCGCGACTTCACAATCAACGCTATGGCCGTCTGCGTCAACGCTTCCCGTTTCGGCGAGCTGATTGACAAGTATAACGGCATGGCCGACCTGCGCGACGGTCTGATTCGCACACCACTCGACCCGGACGTGACCTTCTCCGACGACCCCCTGCGGATGATGCGCGCAATCCGTTTCGCGACCCAGTTGGGATTCACGATTGTAGAGGACACGTTCAACGCCATCTGCCGTAACGCGGGGCGTATCTCGATTATCTCCCGAGAGCGCGTCGCAGACGAGCTGATGAAAATCATGCGCTCGCGCCGCCCGTCGCAGGGGTGGGAGCTGCTGCTGAAGACAGGGCTTCTCAAACTCATATTCCCGGAACTGGCCGCCCTCCGCGGGGTGGAAGTGGTCCGCGGCGTGGGCCACAAGGATAATTTCTACCATACTCTCGCGGTGCTTGACAATGTCGCCGCCGAGAGCGACGACGTATGGCTGCGGTGGGGCGCGCTGCTCCACGACATCGCGAAGCCTGTCACCAAGCGGTTCGACAAGCAGCTCGGCTGGACTTTCCACGGCCATAACGCCGTAGGAGCCAAGATGGTGCCCCGGATATTCCGCAAGATGAAGCTCCCGATGAACGAGCATATGAAGTACGTTCAGAAGCTCGTCGACCTTCATATGCGCCCGATCGCGCTTGTCGAGGAGGAGGTGACCGATTCCGCCGTGCGCCGCCTGCTGTTCGACGCCGGGGACGACATCGACGACCTGATGATCCTCTGTTCGGCCGACATCACCTCGAAAAACCGGGAGAAAGTAGAGCGCTTCCGCGCCAACTACGAGCTTGTCAAGCGGAAAATGGTCGAGCTGGAGGAGCGCGACCGCATCCGCAACTTCCAGCCCCCCGTAAACGGCCTGGAGGTTATGGAGACTTTCGGGTTGGGGGAATGTCGCGAGGTAGGCATCATCAAGGAGCGCATCAAGAACGCCATCCTCGACGGCGAAATCCCCAACGACCACGCCGCCGCCCGCGACCTGATGCTCCGCTTCGCTGAAGCGGAACTGGGGCTGCTCCCCGTTCCGGGCACTCAAGGTGAAAGGTGAAGGAGATGCCTGGTTTGGGGAAGCCGCTCGCCTGCGGCTCACTCCACCCGACATCCGATACGCTTACGGGAATCGAAAGACTCCCAGCTTTATTATTTCTTTTTAATATGGCCTACTCCGAACATTGGGAAACCATTGCCGTCAACATCGCATTTCTTGGTTAAATCAGCAAGTTTGCCTCCGAAAAATCCCTTGATATAGAATCCTAAGGGCAACTGATAGTAAGTTGAGAATTGCGGGGTGTCGGAATAGGTAATGGTGAAGTCCCTTCTTTTGGGAGCAGACTCTTCCTCAAACGCGACATACCCATTTTTTGGCAGGCCTATTGATTCGCCAGTTATATTTTCATTATCAATTGGCAAAATTCCGTCCCAGAATATTAACTTTTTAAGGAACTCGTGTTGATAACCAAAGGCGAGCTTGTTGTTGATATTTTTACCGGCAGTGATAAAGAACATGCAAAGAGGCATTTCCCGGTAATTACCTTCAAATAGGACTTTCTCACAGGGAATGTATTTTGAAGAATGAGGCGGAATCGCAAGTACGGCGGATTGGGATTCAGTCACTGTCGTGCCTTTTGAGTTACCTCCCCCTACGGAAATTCCACTCGCCAGGGTTCCTACCGCTCCCCCAATACCTACCGCTCCTGCGACAGCGCCGAGATTCAGCGAGCCTCCTGTAGAATGGCTGTCGTTGGTAGTATATATTTTATTGTCATAAAATGGTTTGGCTATGCCGTCCTGATTAATTTCAAATGTGTTGGCGAGGTCCACATAGAGCATTT
>CAJUFH010000082.1 GCA_910585755.1 uncultured Muribaculaceae bacterium
TTTTAGCCTGTTTAGACCATAAAAAGAGACTGCCCAAACTTGTTAGACAGTCTCGCTTTTTTAGGTGAATTTCGTAGTGGTTATGATAGGTTTCATCCCACGTGTTACTCTCTAATTTGTATGAAGCGACAAAGTCCGAAATTGAATTGTCTGATGTGGCTGCTGTTGGCGGCAGCGGTTGGCGGGGCGGCCTGCGCCCGCGACAAAAAGCAAGAAACTCCCGCAGAACCATCACATACTGAAACCAACGCGGTTTATTATTGGAAAACCGTGTTCGACCCCGACTCGGCGGAGATTGCCTTTCTGCGCGACCACCGGGTCGGCCGCGTTTACCTTCGCCTCTTCGACGTGGTCGAAAACCGGGGAGCCACTCCCGGAGAGGAGACCGTGGTGCCGAACGCTTCCGTCGTAGACAAAGCGCTTAAACACGGGAGCGACAGTCTCTCCAGCGCCCTGCTCAACCGGACGGAGTTTGTGCCGGTAGTCTACATCACCCTCGATGCGTTGAAAGCGATGGAGGGTAAGGAGGGGGAGCTGGCTGAGAAAATCGTGCTCAGGGCGAAAAATATGTGTTCCTACAACGAAATCCCCAACGTCAAGGAGCTACAGCTCGACTGCGACTGGACCTCTTCGACAGAGCCTTCTTATTTCAGACTATGCGACGAGGTCAAGGCAAAAATCAAGAATCACAAACTCCACTGGGGCCTCAGCTCCACAATCCGCCTCCACCAACTGCGACGCGAGCCGCCACGGGTAGACCGCGGCGTGCTGATGGTCTACAACACCGGCAGCTTCGACAATCCCCGCGCCCGCAACTCTATAATCGACGAAGAGGATGTAAAACCTTATCTTAAATATCTCGATAAATACCCCCTCCCTCTCGATGTGGCCTACCCGGCATATTCCTGGCAACTGCTCTTCCGAGGGCCCCGGTTCGCCGGGATTATGTCGGGGCTGGACACCTCCGACACGACCCTCTTCGCCCCGGGGCCTGACAACGCGTTCATAGTCAGACAGGATTTCCCGTACCGCGACCGCGTGATTTACGAAGGTGACGTGCTCCGCGACGAGAAGTCCGACATCGCCGAAATCCTGCGAGTGAAGCGCGGAATCGAAAAGGAACTCGCCGGGAAACCACACTCAAACATCATCTACCACCTCGACTCCCGTAACCTTTCCAACTATACCGACAATGAAATCGACTCATTATACGCCAAAAGCGCTCGTTAGCCTCCTCGCCTTAACTATCGCTGGAATCTGGACCACCGCCACGGCGTGCGGCCCGTTCTACGACCTGATTCCTACCCCGCTCTATTTCACCTCCGACGATACGGAGGAATCAGAGTTCGACCTTGAGAAAGAGAACCTGCTCCTATGGCAAGCCGAGACCTCCCCATCGATCCCGTTGGCAGACATCAGGGCGGTTGTCTACGAGGACGATGTATGGAAATTCATCGGCTATAATCCAGAATTCCCTGAATGTTGCGACATAACCGCACACGGCAACCAATTCCTGGCCTGGATTAACAACATGCGGCGCTTCGACATTATCGACCTCCTCTCGACCGCGAAGGATCTTGAAGAGTACCGCCGGGAGGTCAACTCACCGTGGTATTACCCGGCCTCGGAAAAAGAAATATACCGTCCGGAAGACCTTGCGGTTATTATTGAAAACTGCGAGAATAACAAAAACTCGCGGCTGAAAGAGCGCTACGCTTTGCAGGGAGTCAGAGCCTATTTCGCCTCCGGCCAGTACGACAAGTGTATCAGATATTACGAAGAAAACTTCGCGGAAGTATCCGACAGCAACCTTCTGAAACGCATGGCCAAGAGGTACGCCGCCGGATGCTGGGCGCGGCTCGGGGAACAGGATAGAGCCAACGAATACTTCGCCGAAATCGGCGACCTCTCTTCCATCCGCGACGCCGACCCGGTAGCCTATGTGACGCACCGCAACCCCGATGCCCCGCAACTGATGCGCCATATTCTTTCCAATGTCGGAGATACCACTTTGCTGCTCGGGCTGCGCCCTCTCGCCACAGAAATAATCCAGAAGAAGAAAGCTAAAAACCTCGGCGACTGGGAGTTCCTCTTAGCCTATACCTCCGGCCATTTCCGTGGCGACATTTCCGACGCGCGCCGACATATCGAGCGGGCGATGCGCTGCAAATTCTCCTCAGAAAGTCTCCGCGACCATGCGCGGGCCTACCGTATGGCGATTGACGGAGACCGGGGCGACCGTTCGCGTCTGATTGACGACCTGCGTTGGATTGAGGAGATAATCGACCCGGCCAACCCTGCGGCTTATGAATGGAGCCGGCTGTTGCAGAACATAGCCTACGTCCACTGGCTCCCTACCCTGCTCAAAAGGAAGGATTATGCAACCGCCGTGCTGCTTACCGGCTATGCAGAGCATATGAAGGACAGTAAGTGCCGTACCGACGGCCCCAACTACGGCGGCCTCACTTTCCAGATTATGAACAGCTTCCCCTCTGAGCGTCTGGCAGCGGTGAAGAACAGTATCAACAACGGCTCGCGGCTCAATCGGTTTCTCGCTCGCTACGCCTGGACCGGCGACGATTATCTCAACGAGCTGATCGGCACCATCGCCCTCCGCGAGGAGAACTACGGACGAGCCGCCAGCTACCTCTCGAAAGTCTCGCCGGATTATATCAAGAGCCTTAACACATACGGCTATCTCTCGCGCGACCCCTTCTTCAATTATCCCGACAGGGATGTTTTCAACGGTTATTGGGAATGGGCAACCGCTTCTTCCGACCAAGTTCGGCTCAACCTCCCGGAAGCGAACAACCCCAAGCTGAATTTCGCCTACAAGATGGCGCGGCTCGGCCGCCTGGCGCGCACGGCCAACGACTCCGACACCCGCGGCCTGGCGGCGCTGGAATATGCGATTGGAGTGCGCAACTCCTTCGGAGAAAGTTGGGCCCTTACCCAGTACTGGCAAGGATGGCCGAGCACCCGCTTCGATCCGTCGCTTGACTACGGGGAAGAGACCTTCCGGCCTCTTGGCTTCCTGTATAGTTTCGGAAAAGACAGCTATAAACGGATGCAGGAACGCTACCGGCGCGACGTAGACACCGCCCTCGCTTCCCTGACCTCCGACGAAGCCCGCGCCAGGGCGCACCTGCTGCTAAACAACCCCAAAACCATCATCCTCAAATACCCGTTGACCACAGCCGCCGGATTCATCCGCCGCTCCTGCGACCACTGGCGCGACTGGTTATAAGGTTAAGAGGAAACAGAATTGAATTGATTTTAACTTGATTTAACAATTCGGGGGGGTAAAACGTCTTATATTTTGTAACTTCGCATGTTAAAAGCGATTAACGCTTCCCAAAACACAAAAAATCAAGGTAAAATCACACAAAAAAAGCAAAAACCACGCAATGAAAAAGTATTTTGAAAAGGTCCTGATGGTCATGCTCGCCGCGTTCCTTTCGGTGAGCTTCACGGCATGCTCCGACGACGATGACGACGAACCCGGTAAGGGTGGCTCGATGAGCGGCTGGGTTGAAATCGACGGCAAGAAGTACGACTTCAAGTATTTCTACGGCGGCAAGAATGACGACGGCGGCGAAGTATCGTTTACCGGCTTCAACAAGAACCCCTACAGCCTGAAGGAGAGCGACAACTACAACATGACCGCCTTCACTATGGCTTTCAAGTCGGACGGCACACTCGACTCTGAATACGGTAATCCCACCATCAACTTCGAGTTCGAGCTCAACTGCAACGAGAGCAAGGAGAACGCCGACATGGTAATGTACTGCAATCACAGCACATCCTACGCCGGAATCACGGCCACCCGCTCGGGCGACAAGCTGACAATCGACGGCAAAAACGTCGAGGTGCGCTACTCCGCGAAAGGGGCAGGAGGCGTAAACCAGAACGACCCAAAGACCACCGTCAACTTCCACTTCGCCGGGACTCCGGAATGGCTTGACTTCGACTAACAGTCAGAACCCACAGCCACGCCTCTACTCTAATACGCTGCCACACACGCAAGCGTTTCGCTATTCCAACTCCGGGCTTCGAACATCGCGTCGAAGCCCGGTATTTTTCATTAAGCCGGAATGCGGGCTGTCATGAAGCGCCCCGTTTGCGGAAACCGGGATTGTTGAGTAACTTCGCGGATGAAATGGTTACACGGGAAATGATACCTACAATCGTCGCGACCGTCAGAAAGGCTTGGCCGGTCGGCGAAGAAGCGCTGGACCGGCTCGCGGCCTGTCTGCGGCCATGCGCGTTCCCTAAGCGCCATCTGCTCGTGAGCGAGGGTCGCGCCGACGGCCTCGCCTATTTTGTCGAGAAGGGTATGACCCGCAGCTACTGGATTGTCGACGGCCAGGAGATCACCACGTCGTTCTCGATTGACGGCGGAATCGTGTTCAGCATGGACGAGCTTTATTACAGCCGGCAGAGCGAGGAGTATGTAGAGGCGGTCGAGCCGCTCGAAGCGTACGCGATTACCCTCGACGACCTCAGGCGCCTGTTCGCCGAAAACCTGGAGCTCGCCAACTGGGGGCGCGTGATCCACCAGAACGAGTACCGCCGCCTCCACCGCTCCCACAAGGAGCGGCTTACCCTCCCGGCCCGCGAGCGCTACGAGGCTTTCGCCCGGCAGTTTCCGGAGGTATGCCGCCGCGCCCGCCTGGGCGACATCGCCTCCTATCTCGGAATCACCCCCTCGACCCTCAGCCGCATCAGGGGTTGCCGCTGACGCTTTTTTTGACGCAGGGCAATTTTATTTAGAGGGGAAACGGCTAACTTCGCGGCAACCATTCTCATAACCGATTCAACCCAGAAAAATGAACGTTTCAACTTCTCCCGCCATCCAGGCGAAACCGCGATACGAGCTGCTTGACGGCCTCCGAGGCGTCGCGGCCTTCTTAGTGATACTCTACCATTTCGGAGAGGGCTTCGCGACCTCCCCGGTCGACCAGATGATGAACCACGGCTATCTGGCGGTTGACTTCTTTTTCGTGCTCTCCGGCTTCGTGATCGGCTATGCCTACGACGGGCGATGGAGCCGCGGGATGACCGCCGGGCGCTTCATGCTGCGGCGCGTGATCCGTCTGCACCCGATGGTCGTGCTGAGCGTCATGCTCGGGGCGGTGGCCTACCTCTTGCAGGGGAGCGTGCGGTGGGACGGCACCCCTGTTCCCCTGCCGCATCTGTTGCTGGCACTGCTGCTCGGCCTGTTTCTGATTCCCGTCCTCCCCGGAATGAGCGCCGAGGTGCGGGGCAACGGCGAGATGTTCCCCCTTAACGGCCCGAGCTGGTCGCTGTTTTTCGAGTATATCGGCAGCATACTTTACGCCATAGTCCTCCACCGCCTGTCGAAAAAAGCACTGGCGGCGGTGACTGCCCTCTCCGGCATAGGGCTGGCAGCGGTAATCTTAGGGAACGTCTCGGGGGCATACCACGTAGGGGTCGGATGGAGCGCCGGAGGCCTCGGTTTCCTGGGAGGATTCTTGCGCCTGAGCTTCTCATTCTCCGCCGGACTGCTTATGTCGCGCTGTTTCCGCAAAACCAACATCCGCGGCGCCTTCTGGATTTGCGCGGCAGCCATCGCGCTCATACTCTCTTGTCCGTATGTCACCACTGACGGCAACGTGTCGGTGCTTAACGGCGTATACGACTGCGTATGCACTCTCTTCCTCTTCCCCGCAATCGTCTACGTCGGGGCGTGCGGAGCGACCAGCGACCGCTTCTCGACCAACACCTGCGAGTTTCTCGGCCAGCTCTCCTACCCCGTCTACATAATCCATTACCCCGTCATGTACCTCTTCTACGCCTGGGTTTGGAACAACGGCATCACCCTCGGCGAAGCACTCCCCATCTGCGCCGCCCTCTTCGTCGGCATCATCTTCATGGCGTGGCTCGCCCTCCGCTTCTACGACACCCCCCTCCGCCGCTACCTCTCCGCCCGCCTCCACTAACCCAAAAACCGCCATAGCGAGCGGCGGAGCCGCAGTGCAATTGTAGCCCCGGGGCGTGCGACCGCAGGGAGCGATGGCCTGGGGTGTAGGCGTACGAGTGGACGGGGCATCGGAGATGTCCGTTAATAGCATTAATCCATTGCCTATCACGATTATACGACCTCTCCGAGGCCGTTGTCCGAAGCCGAAACGAAACCCCAGGCCTTCGCGTCTCCGACGCTCGACCTGGGGCTACAATTTCATCGCGGCTCCGCCGCTCACCATATACAGCCATTAGCTGTTAGGACGCTCAGGGTCGAAGACCCTTGGCGTCCTTGAGGAACACCCCCTACACCCTTTTCGTACCTAAGCCCCCACTATCCCTTTTGCGCTCCCAAGGTACTCCATTATACCCGATGCGCAAGTCTGTTTGTTTTAGGTAATTATCGTAGAATGTCAGCAAATGGCATATTCCCCATTAGATGGCATTGATACACAGAAAGCGCCATTTTAACATCATTTAACCATCGGGGGGGGTAAACTGACTCGTTTTTAGTAACTTCGTAGCACCAATCTATAGGAATACCACAAAAAGACTAAAACAAATCACATCTACTTAAAAACACAACAAAAACAATGAAAACGCTCTTACAGAAAACGTTGATGGTGATGCTCGCGGCCTTCCTCTCCCTGAGCTTCGCCTCTTGCAGCGACGATGAGGACGATGACGACAACAACGGCGCAATGACCGGCTGGGTCGAAATCGAAGGCAAAAAGTACAACTTCAAGTTCTTCGAAGCGGAACTACACTCTGACGGTATGCTCTTTTTGAATGGCTACAGCGACGCAGACTACCAAGACCCGGATCGTAAAGAAACTTACAACAAGGTAATTCTGACTATGAAGTTCAACTCCGACGGATCTCTCGACCGCGAAGGGCTTTTTAATGCTGGGTTAGTAAATGGCAACCACAATCCGCAATTTAAATTTGAAATCAAGTTAGATTACAAAAGCTCAGATAGTCAGTCCGCTACTGTGTACAACAATGACTTCAACAAATCCGATTACATAGATGCCAAAATCTCCGGTAAGAAGATAACAATCGATGGCGTAGATGTCAAATTAGAACATGATAGTTATTATAGCGGATTAATAAAGGGCAAATCTAATGTTTGGGTAGATTTTCATTTTGAAGGAGTTCCTCAAGAAATGGACAGTGACTGGGACTAATACTTCCATACAACTGACAAACATACACACCGGGCTTCGGCGAGATACCGAAGCCCGGTTTCTAATTATGAGGTCGTAAAAACCTTAGCGCAGGGCGGAGTACACCGTCGGCGAGCGGCGAAGCTGCGGGGTAATTGTAGCCCCGGGTCGAGCGTCGGAGACGCGATGGCCTGGGGTGTAGGCATACGAGCGGCGGGGGCATCGGAGATGTCCGTTAATCGAATTTAGCCCACCGCGTACCATAATTATACGACCTCGCCGAGGCCGTTTCCCGAAGCCGGAACGATACCCCAGGCCTTCGCGTCTCCGCCGCTCGACCTGGGGCTACAATTACCCCGCGGCTCCGCCGCTC
>CAJUFH010000083.1 GCA_910585755.1 uncultured Muribaculaceae bacterium
TCTAACCATTAGGCAATTATGAAATTGCGCTTTTTTGAGTGGCGAAGTCAGGAGGAGGCGCATGCGGCAGCGGGCGCAGTCGAAGGCGAGGCGGAAGCGGTTGCCGGAGGAGGTAAGGTAGAGTTCGGAGGGATATTTTGCGGCGCCACCCTCTTTGAGGCAGGCTCCGAGCTCGCGGCGGAGACAATAGCGGGTCTCCATCACCCGCACCTCGCCGCGGGAGGTGTCGGGAGCGGGACGCTCGACCTCGGCGGCCATCGCTCCTACTTCGGCCCCCGCCTCGGCGTAGAATCGGCGGGCGAGGGAATTGGCCACGTTGTCGTGGCGGGTAAGGGGTTCGCTGCCGGGCCATCGGAGCGATGCGGCTTGCGGGCGGCGGGGCTCGCAGCGGTGACACGCCTCGCGGGCCGTGTCGAGCGCCGATACAGCGTCGCGGCGAAGCTGTGCCAGCACCGACGCGGGAACGAACAATTCCCCGAGGGAATCCTCGACATCCTCAGCGGCAAGAGAGTAGACAGTATCGCCCAGTTTGGCGAGCACCCGCAGCCTCCCCGCTTCCTGGGGCGTTTTCGCCGTCTGCCGCTCATAGTCGGCCGCGGCGGAGACCCGCAGCCCGCTTTCGTCCTCCAGGTCGAGAACGAGGCGGCTCCCGGCGAGGCGCAGCGCAGCCTTCAGGGGGATGCGGCGCACGGCTGTATCTCCCGCCATCAGTTTCTGCCGGGCGGCGTCAGAGTTGCGGTAAAGTGTAGCGCCCGAAGGAATTTCAACGGCGTTAGCGGTAAACAGAGTACCGTTCTCTATCCTGTTGAGGCGGAAGCCGCGGAAAGTTTCCGAAGCGTCGAAGAAGCCGAGGCCGTCGCCGTTGTTAAGGGTTACGCCCGGCTTGAGACGGACGCTGAACCTCCTTCCGGCCCCCGAAAGCACCTTCCCGACCTCCTCGCCAATCCATTTCGGAGACCCGAAAGTAGCCATCCTGCCGGGAGCGTCAGGCAACGTAAGGAAATACGAGGTATAGCCCCGGTTGAAGCTCCTGGAAAGCTCGGGGTCGAAGGCAAGCTCCACGCGCCCCGCCGACGAGCGGCGGTAAAGCGCCGGATTAGCGTCGATTACCGCGTCGAGCGCCCGGCGGTAGGCCGCTACAACGTTCTTTACATAGGAGGCATCCTTCAGCCGCCCCTCGATTTTAAAGGAGGAAGCCCCGACGGCGGCCAGCTCGGCCAGCCGGGCGGAGCGGTTCATGTCGCGGAGCGAGAGCATATGCTTGCCGCGCAGGAGCTTGCGCCCCGACGCGTCCTCCAGGTCGAAGGGAAAGCGGCATACCTGGGCGCACTCGCCGCGGTTGGCCGAGCGCCCCGTCAGCATGTAGCTCGCCTGGCAGTCGCCGCTGTAACTGACGCAGAGAGCGCCGTGGACGAACACCTCCAGCGGCACGTCGGTAGCCTCGGAAACAGCCCGTATCTCGTCGAGCGACAGCTCGCGGGCGAGCACGAGCTGGGAAAAACCGGCGTCCTGCAGGAAGCGGGCCTTGGCCGGGCCGCGGGTGTCGCACTGGGTTGAGGCGTGCAAGGCAATCGGGGGGAGGTTCATCCTCAGGAGCCCCATATCCTGCACGATCAGCGCGTCGACTCCGGCTCGCCAAAGGTCCCACACCAGCCGCTCGACCTCGGGAATCTCCTCCTCGTAGACGAGGGTGTTGACCGTCACGTAGAGCCTCGCCCCGTAGCGGTGGGCGAACGCGGCGGCGCAGCGTATGTCGGCCACGGAATTGGCAGCCTGGCGGCGGGCGCCGTGGGAAGGTGACCCCATGTATACAGCGTCAGCGCCGTGGAGCACCGCCTGGATGGCGGTCTCAGCGTCCCGCGCCGGAGCAAGCAGCTCCAGGGGTCTCGGCCCGTTTTTTTCCTTTGTCTGTTCCATTCAGGGGTCAAAGTTACGGCTTTTTGAACAATATTACCCCATAAGCGCGCAATAACGCTCCTCTGTTCGGAAGTTTTTTGCTATTTTCGCGGTAACAAACCAAACCAATCATCCGTCTCGCCCCGGCGAGCATCACCAAAGAAAAACATGGAACTTTTTGAACGCCTGACCCGCAGAGCAAAAGAGAATCCCCGCCGCATCGTCCTCCCCGAAGGCACCGAGCAGCGCAACCTCGAAGCAGCCGACCTGATCCTGGCCGAAGGCCTCGCCGAAATCATCCTGATCGGCAGCAAAACCGAAATAACAGAGAAAGCCAAGGAGCTTAACCTGGCCAACATACACAAGGCCGCAATCGTCGACCCCGCCGACGAGGCCGTCATCGACAAGTACGCCCCCCTCTTCTACGAGCTCCGCAAGAAGAAGGGAATCTCGATGGAGGACGCCCGCAAGACAACCGCCAAAGTCCTCTACCTCGGCGCGCTGATGGTAAAGGCCGGCGACGCCGACGGCATGGTATCCGGCGCCATCAACACCACGGGCGACGTGCTCCGCGCCGCCTTCCAGGTAATCAAGACCGCCCCCGGAATCGACACCGTCTCCGGCGCGTTCCTGATGATCCTCCCCAAGGACTCCCCCTACGGCACCGACGGCCTGATGGTGTTCGCCGACTGTGCCGTGGTTCCCGACCCCGACGCGCGCCAGCTCGCCCAAATCGCCGTATGCTCCGCCAAGACCGCCAAGGAGGTAGCCGGAATCGACCCCAGGGTAGCCATCCTCACCTTCTCCACCAAGGGTAGCGCCAAGCACGAGCGCGTCGACAAGGTTATCGAGGCTACCGCCCTCGCCCACGAGATGGATCCCTCGCTCGAACTCGACGGCGAGCTGCAGGCCGATGCCGCGATGGTTCCCGTTGTAGCATCCCTCAAAGCCCCCGAAAGCCACGTCGCCGGGAAGGCCAACGTACTCGTATTCCCCTCGCTCGAAGTCGGCAACATCGCCTACAAGCTCGTGCAGCGCCTGGCCGGGGTCCAGGCCGTCGGCCCGCTGCTGCAGGGTCTCGCCGCCCCCGTCAGCGACCTCTCCCGCGGCTGCAACGCCCACGACATCTACAAGACAATCATCATGACCGCCAACCAGGCCATCCACGAAAAATAACCAACTCAACTTTCGCAAGCTCAAGTTGAAGTGAACAAAGTGAAAAGTGAAAATCAGGCTTCGCCTGAGTGAAGATAACACTCGATATTGGTATCTCCTTCACCTTTCACCCTTCACCCTTCACCTTTAAGGTGAGCAAGTTGGAAACTTGCGAAACTTAAATCATTTACAGCAATGAAGATTCTCGTTCTGAACTGCGGAAGCAGTTCCGTTAAATACAAACTCATCGACACCGCCGAAGAAAAGGTTCTCGCCGAAGGCGGAGTGGAGAAAATCGGCCTCCCCGACGGTTTCCTCAAATACAAGCAGAAAGACGGCAACAAGGCCATTAAGGAACTCGGCCTGACCGACCACAAGGGCGCCGTGAAGGCCGTGCTCGACATTCTGACCGACGCCAAGGACGGCTGCATCAAGTCGTACAGCGAGATTGACGCCGTAGGCCACCGCGTTGTCCACGGCGGCGAGAAGTTCGCCAAGAGCGTCCTGCTGACCGACGAGGTGCTCCAGCAGGTCAAGGACTGCTACGACCTGGCCCCCCTCCACAACCCCGCCAACGTAACCGGTATCGAGGCCGTAGAGGAAATCCTCCCCGGCATCAAGCAGGTAGGCGTGTTCGACACCGCCTTCCACCAGACGATGCCCGCCAAGTCGTTTATGTACGCCCTCCCCTACAAATACTACGAAGAGGACGGCGTGCGCCGCTACGGCTTTCACGGCACCAGCCACCGCTACGTCTCGCAGCGCGTGTGCGAAATCCTCGGTGTTGACCCCAAGGAGGTCAAAATCATCACCTGCCACGTAGGCAACGGCGGCTCCATCACCGCTATCGAAGGGGGCAAGAGCGTCGACACCTCCATGGGCCTCACCCCGACCGAGGGCCTCATGATGGGCACCCGCGTCGGCGACGTCGACCCCGGGGCGCTTACCTTCCTGATGAAGAAGCACAACCTCACAGCCGACGACCTCCAGCGCGTGATTAACAAGGAGAGCGGTGTGGGAGGCGTCAGCGGCGTTTCCTCCGACATGCGCGAAATCGAGGCTGCCGTCAACGCCGGCGACCCCCGCGCCAAACTCGCCCTTGACATGTACGAACAGCGCATCCTGAAATACATCGGCGCCTACGCCGCCGAGATGGGAGGAGTGGACATCATCGTCTTCACCGGCGGCGTCGGCGAGAACCAGACAGGGCTCCGCTCCAACGTCTGCAAGCCCCTCGCTTTCATGGGCGTCAAGCTCGACGAGGACCTCAACGCCAAGACCCGCGGCACCGACACCATAATCTCCACCCCCGACTCGAAGGTGAAGGTCGTCGTCGTCCCGACCGACGAGGAGCTGATGATCGCCCGCGATACCGAGGCCATCGTTTCCGGCCGCGGCCTCTAAACCTCCCGCAACCCCTACCCACCCGCCGGAGCCGTCCCGGATTCCGGCGGGTGACTTATATCATAAATAAGAAATATGCTTGACTTCGTTACCTGGACGGCTGACCCCGTCTTCCTCCATCTCGGCCCGCTGACGATCCGCTGGTACGGAATGATGTTCGTAATCGGCTTCTTCCTCGGCTACAAAATCGTCGAGCGGATGTACCGCCGCGAAGGAGTCCCGGAATCCTGGATGGGCACACTGCTTATCTACGTCGTGGTCGCCACCATCGTCGGCGCGCGGCTGGGGCACGTGTTCTTCTACGAGTGGGACTACTATTCCCAGCACCCGATTAAAATCCTATACACCTGGGAAGGGGGCCTCGCGAGCCACGGCGGCACAATCGGCCTCATCCTCGCCGTGATACTATACTCGATTTTCACGACCAAGCGCTCCCCCCTCTGGACCTTCGACCGCCTCGTGATTCCCATAGCGCTCGTCGGAGCAATGATACGCTTCGGCAACCTGATGAACCACGAAATATACGGCCACGTGACCGACTTCCCCTGGGGTTTCCGCTTCGTGACGAACGTCGGGCCGTGGATGGCCGGGGCGGAACCTGTGTTCTCTCCCCCCTCCCATCCGACGCAGATTTACGAGGCGCTGTGCTACCTGCTTCTGTTCGGCCTCCTGATGTGGATGTACTGGAAAAAGAACGCCGGAGAGCGTCCGGGACTGATATTCGGTGTGTTCTTCATCTGGCTCTTCGGGTCGCGCTTCCTGATCGAGTACATCAAGAACCCGCAGGTTGATTTCGAGGTCGGGATGACTCTCAACATGGGACAGATTCTCTCCATTCCCTTCATACTGATTGGAATAGGGCTGGTCTGCTACGCTATGACCCGCCCACGCGTACATATCGACTACCCCGACCGATTCCCCGACGAAACCTCGAAAGACAGCGGCAAGAAGCCCGCAAAGCACTGAAATCCAACCCGTCCATCCCTATAATCGCATAAAATCCGACAAATTTTATGCGATTTTTTATATATTCGTGTCACAAACAGCCCCACTCCCGCATCTACATTACAGAAACCCCGCATAATGGACAGCAATGAGTTTAAACAACAGGTCATCCCCCACTACCGCGCGATGTACGGCGTGGCCGTGGCAATGCTCGGAGGAGACTCCCAGCGGGCCGAGGATGCCGTGCAGGACACGATGCTGCGCCTGTGGGACCACCGCGGACAGCTCGCAACCGTAAGCTCCCTAAAAGCCTACGCTATCCGGGCCGTGCGCAACAGATGCCTGGAGCTTATACGGTCCGCCACCCCCGAAGCCGACGTTGACGACCCCGCAACCCGCACCGCCGTAGACGCGGCCTCCGTCTCCCCCCAGCAGGCCGCCACGGAAGCCTCCGACCAGCTCGAACTCGCCTCCCGCCTGATCAGCCGCCTGCCGGAATCGCAACAGGAAATACTCCGCATGCGGGCTTTCGCCGACCTCGACAACGAGGAGATAGCCCAGACCCTCGGAATAAACAACGCGACCGTAAGGCAGCAGCTTTCGAGGGCGAGGAAAACGCTAAGGCAACTGATGGGCAGCCATCTCCGCCGACCGTAAAGAACATTATACCGACAATCCTTTTTCTCCTTCACGATATGAAACCCGAAAACCTAAAACGCCTGACCGAGCTTCTCAACCGATACTTCGACGGAGAGACCTCTCCCGCCGAGGAAGCTGAAATCGAAGCGCTCGCCGGTAACGCCGGGTCCCTTCCGGCAGAACTTGAAGCAGACCTGAAGGCCTTCGCCATATGCCGCGGAGAGGCCGTCCCGGTGCCCACAGAGGGGATGCTGTCAAGGTTGGAAGACGCGATAGACCGCCGCGCCGCAGAGGAAATAGCCGCGGAAGCCAAGTCAAGGCTTCGCCGCAACCGCCTCGCCTGGACCTCCGTCGCCGCAGCAGCCGTAGTTGCGATAGCCCTCCTCGTTCCGGCGCTTCGCCAGTCTCCCCGGGAACCCATCCAGAACGACAACCTTATCGCCGAGGTCAACCCGGCCCCTTACGAGGAAGACAACGAGAAAACTGATTCCGCCCTCCCCGCTGAACCCAGGCCCCAAGTAACCCCTTCAGTGAACGCCGCTCCCGGCAAACCGAAACGCGTATCGCCAAAACCGAGCCTACCTGCCGCCGGAACAACCCCGACACGCATAGTCGACAACCCCGACGAAGCAGCCATGTACCTCGCCAACGCCCTCAGAATCGTCGGCAAGACTAAGAAAGCAGCCGACGAGCGCGTCTCCGAGTGTAACACGCGGCTCGAACGGGCCGGGCAGATACTCAACCGGTTAGGCGACCGCCTCAGAACAGCCGAAGCCGACCCCGCCTGACACCCGGGACCAAACCGATTCCGACAACACAAACGAACAAACATAAACCCGCATAAACCCGCAAGACAATGAAACGATTTTTCCTTTCCGCACTCCTGGCCGTCACCCTCTTCTTCTCCTCCTGCGGCCAGCTCAAAGTATTCAAGGGAGCCGACAGCATCCCCGGAGTCGAAACCGTATACATCGGAAGCACCCTGCTCCGAATGGGCATGGGGAGCGCCGGAGAAGACTACGCCGAGATGGGCAAAGAATTTGGCGTAGACGTCGGCAAGCTCGAGGCAATCGAAGTGTTAAGCGCAGAAAAGCCTGACGCTATCGCGAAACTCAAACCCTACATCGACCGCGTTGTCAAAGAGGGCAATTACGAAGTCGCCATGCAGAACAACGAGGACGGCGAGCTCAATACCATCTACTTCTCACCAGCCAATGCCAAGAACCGCTCCAACATGCTGATCGTGAGCCAGGAAAAAGACGAGTTCGACGTCGTGCTCCTCCAGGGCATCACCCTCAACAACAAGCAGAATGACTAAATTTAGTTAAAACAGCGCCTCAACCCTTGCGCGTGAATGGCGAAAAGCGTAACTTTGTCGTTCACAACGCCCCGAAGGCGGCGCTCAAAATGGGGATGACCGGTTTTGACAGCGCGTAGAGGTGGTGTGTAAGCATGCAGAGCA
>CAJUFH010000084.1 GCA_910585755.1 uncultured Muribaculaceae bacterium
ATATAGGAGACCTGCCCCTGGAGGGTCCCGATCAGGTTGTCAATGGAAGTTTTCGCCGATCCGTCCAGCTCATTAAAAAGGCCGAGCTGTCCGTCTATGCTCTCCATAGCGGAGTTATAGCTTTCCTCATAGGCCGCCTGGAGGGTCTCCATTTTGACGGTTATATCCTCCACGCGGGAGGTCATTTCCTGGGTTTTGGCGGCGGCCTCCGCCTGTTTCTCTCCGTATTCCCGGGACGCCTCCTCAAGCTCCGCATATTCCGCGGCGTTTTCATCCAGTGCGGCGGTGAGCTCGTTAATATTATTATTAAGCTCCCTTGTATTTCCGACGCCCGTCTCCTCGGCCTCATTCAGTGCAAGACGGGCCTCTGTGAGCCGTGCTTCAATCGCCGCCCGCTCCGCGTCGAGTTCGTTCAACCTGGAGACCTGGGCTTCATATTCTTCCTTTGCGGCGGCCCGTTCGAGTGCGGACGCTAACTCCGCCTCAGTGAGACCCTCCAGGGAATCCCGCTCCTTGTCGTAGGCGAGGCCGAGTTCTGGGATTGCCTCGTTTAGCTCGTCTACCTTTTGGGCGATCAAGTCCTTTTGTAGTGCCGACTTTTCCTCTACGGCGAGGAGCTCTTGTAGAGAGGCGGCGGTCGCGGCGGTGGTCTCTTGCTCTGCCGCCATTGTTTCGGATAATTCCTCATAGGCCGCCTTTGTTTCCTGCATGGACTCTATAAAGGTTTTTGTTCCCTCGTCTGCCTCCTTCGAGGCGGCGATCCATGTCCCTATTGCCACGGTCAGCCCCACAACCGCCGCCGTTACTGCTACAACCGGCTTTGCGGCGAGGAGGCCAAGCGCCACTTTTAGAGCCGCTATAATTTGCGGAGCGGCGGCCAGAGCGGCCACTCCCGCGGACATAGCGCCGAGGGCGGCGGTTACTCCAACGATCGCTCCCATGATCCACGGGTTTTCATTTACAAAATCGGTCGCCCATGTGAAAGCGTCTGCGCCCGAGTTATATAACTTTTCAAGCGCGGGGTTCAGTTGGTCGCCTATGGCAATTTTCAAATTTTCTGAGGCGGTCGTCATTCGCTGTTGTGCAAACTCCGTTGTATCCGCCATAATCTGAAAATTTCGCTCTACGGCCCCGGAGCTGTTCGCCATGACTCCGAGGGTCCGGTCAAATTCTTCCGCCCCGGTATTGAGGAGGGAGAGGGCCGCCTTGCCCGCCGTGGTGCTACTCCATAGGTTAGAGAACGCGGTCGCGTCCCCGTCCACGCTCTCGGAGAGGATCGCCATAATATCGCCGAGGTTTGACCCGCCCTCCATGAGTTCTGAAAAGCTCTTTCCAGTTTGGTCCTCCAGAATCCCGGCCACGTTGGAGCCGTTTTTTGCCAGCTCGTCAAGCATAGCGGAGAGGTTGGTTGTCGAAATGGCCGTATTTGTGCCGCTCTTTGTGAGGAGGGCATAGGCGGTCGTCAGGTTTTCAAGGCTCACATGGTAGGCGGCGGCGGATGGGATGATCTGGCCCATGCTGGCGGCCAGCTCGCCGACGGAGGTTTTTCCCTCGTCCTGTGTCTTTACAAGCATAGAGGCCACGCGCTCAGCGTCCGACCCCTCCAATTTGTAGGCGTTGATCGCGGTAGTGAGGACGTCGACGGCGGTCGACGCCTCCGTAAAGCCCGCCGCCGAGGTCTTTGTAGCCGTGGCGACGAAATTGACCACGCTCGCCGTATCCACGCCCGCCGACCTCGCCTGATAGGCCGCCTCGGCCAGGGCCCCCACGGCGACGCCTGTCTCATTTGATAAATCTAATAACTGCGCCTTTATATCCGACATTGAATAAATTTTTGTATCTATCAATGTGGATAATTTTGCTAAAGAGGTCTCAAACCCGGCGGAGGCTTGGGCGCACTCCGCGAGGGCGTCCGCAATTTCCTTTACTGTTTTAGCGACGCCCGCCGCGGCCAGGGCGGCGGCGAGTTGTTCGATCCCCTTTTTTGACTTGTCGACTTCGTTTCCAAATTCGTCTATGGAATCCGCGCACCCGTCGGCGCTGTTGCGGGCCTCGTCGAGATAGCCATTATTCTTGTCGATCTCGTCGGAGAGACCGTTTAACTCGACCTTTGCATTATTAAGCTGTTTTTGCCAGTTTTGGACGCCTCGCTCCGCCGCCGCCTGTCCGGCCTGTGCCTCCTCAAGTTCGGCGTTCCATTTGTCGAGCTCCTTTGTGAGGGCCTCTTGCTCTCTGGAGGTGTCCCCGGTGGACCGCCGCAAGGTTTCAAGGGCCCGCTCGCACCGCTCTATATTGCTTTGTGCCGTGGATACCCGGGAGGAGTATTCCTCCTGTGCCCGCTGGGCGTTGCGGAGTGCGGCCTCCAGGGTGGAGACCTTCTCCTGTTGCTTTTTATACATGGAATCCAGGGCGGCCCCCTTGGCCGTGAGGGCCTCCATGCTGTTAGCGTTTCCGCGAAATTCGCTCTCCACGAGCGCAAGGCCCGACTTGAGCGTGGACAGTTCGGAATTACAAGCGGCGATCGCCTGTTTATATTGGGCCTCACCCTCTACGGCGAGTTTTGTCGAGATTGTCCTTGCCATGCGCGGCGGCTCCTTTCTATGGCAATAATCAATTTTTTACTTGACATTACCATATTTTCGGGTGATAATTTCCCTTGTGAAATGCGACGATTTTCGCAATATAAAAAGTGAGGTGTTTTTTGTGGCTTTAATCTCGTGCCCCGAGTGCGGAAAACAAATTTCCGACTCTACTCCAACGTGTCCGCATTGTGGTTATCGTTTCTCTGTCGATACTTCCCCCGTTGCTCCGCCGTCCCCGACCGAAATCAAACCTTCAAAATCAAATATTCCCATTGGTGTTATTGAGGTTTTAGCTGGTATCGCAATCATTTTAATTTCGATCCCGTTTATAGGGGTGTTCGGGCTTGGAATTTTTAGCATGATTGCGGGTGTTGTCCTGCTTGGCGCTGGCTTCTCTAATATCGCGGGTATGCACGACGTAATTTGCCCTTACTGTAAAAGTTCCGGGAAAATTGCAAAGGGCGCTAAAAATTACAAGTGTTCTACTTGCAAAAAAAGGAGTGTCCGGGAGGACGCCTATCTCAAGCCAGTTTTATAATTCCGCCGCCGGAGGGGTTCGCCCCTCCGGCTTTATTCGTCCTCCGGCTCCCGCTCCTTCTTTACACCCCGGGCCTGGAGGTAAAGCTCCCAAAGGTCCCCGATCTCTCCAGGTGTGGAGAGGAGGGTCTCTTTTTTTGAGAGGCCGCCCGCTGTCCCCATGCGGATATAATGGGCGCGGGTTACTACGTTTTTTTTTTCGTGCTGAGCTCCGCAAGTCCGAGGTCCACCTCGTCGGCGTCGGCCTCAATCTCCCGGCCATAGCCGAGGGTCAGGGCGGAGGGGATCGCAACCTTGAGGGCGGCGATCTCACTCGGAGCCATTGTCGCCGCGATTGTCTCGGCGTCCGTCATAGGTTCCGGGTCATACCCGAGGCTGCGCCGGACGAGCTCTCCTTGTTCTGCCAGGATTGCGGCGGCCTTGCAAGCGGCGGAAAATCCCTCCCGTGTGTCGCCCTTGATAGCTTCGATCATTTCGCCGGACCCGCCGAAAACTTCTTGAATTTGAAACATAGCCTCCACGGTAAAGGCGAGGTATCGCACCCGGCCCGCAAGGTTGATTTTTACGCTTTTCATAGCGCCCTCCTGTAAATTCTTGTAGGGAGGCGGGTTGTCCCGCCTCCCTGTGTGTTACTCCGTCAGGGTATAGTGAGCCTCCAGCACGTCGGAGGCGGCGAATCCCTCAGCGGTGGCGATCGCCTTAATCGTGGTCTCCTCCGTAATCTCAATGGGGGAGGAATAGGCGGGGGAGGTCTCGGTCGGGTCGGAGCCGTCTGTGGTATAGCGGATCACGGCGTCCGGCGTGGTGGTGGCGAGGGCAACGGTCGCGCCGCTGGCGACCGCACCCGCCGCAGGCGTGGCCGTGGGCGTGGCGGCCCGTTTCTTCCCCTGGAGCTGTTTCTTGATCCAGTCGATCGCCTCGGGCTCCGTCTTAAACTCCTCCGTAAACCTCCAGTCGCCCGTCTCACAAGCGAACACTGTAAAAGTCGTGTTGTTGGTCCCGAATGTGATACTGTCGGTTTTGGTCTGCGCGGTGTCGTTTCCGAGGGCGGCCTTGACGAGGGGATAGAAATAGCCCTTGTAAAGGACCTTTTTCCGCCTCATAAGTTTCTTGAAGTACGCAAGGCCGCCCGCCGGGGGATCGTCCCCGACATTGTAGCGGACCATTTTCCCCTCTACGGTGCAACCGTACACGACGCCCGCGACGGGGTCCTCCATGTCGTCGGTCTCCATAGCGATAGAGCCGGAGGAAAACTCCTCCACACTCTCGGCGAGGCCGTCGTCGGCGAAGAGCTTGCCGGAGGCGAGGTTTACGGTGAGGTCCGCCTTGACGAGGCGGCCCACCCGGACGGGTTCCTGGTCCTTGTAGACCGGGAGCTTGCCCTCCGGCTCCTCCGCCACGGGGTTAAAATAGGGATATTTCGCCCCAAAACTTGCCATAGTAAAACCTCCTAAAATTTATAGGTTTCTGCTGTCGAGAAATTGGTTATAGACCCGCTCTCCGGCGTCTATCGCCTCTTTCTCTTTCTTCTTGTTCGCGGCGTCGATCGCGGGGCGGGCGGCTATGTGCCGCCCCGGGGCCCCGTACTCATTGATAAACGCGATCTCGGCGTTTCTCGTGCTCTGCTTGCCGCGCTTTCGGCTCCCCTGGGGATAGATGGAGAGGGAGCGCCCGTCCCTGTCCTTTTTGACCTTCCCCTTTTTGACCGATTTTGAGGAAATGCCCAAAGAGTGCGGCCCGGTCCACTGTTTTTCAATCTCCGCCCGCTGGGCCGGGAGAATAACATCCGCCTCGGCCTCAAGGATACCCTCTACCACGCTATCCGGTAGGCGAGCCAGGGCGGCGAAATCGTCGGAGAGGGCGTCGAGCCCATTCACGGTGAGGCGTCCCATTCTCTTTCATTCCTCCTCTAAGCCCTCGACGGTTTCGCACTCAAAAACATGGTGCTGACCATCTTTGTCCGAGGCGTTGGTATAGGCCGGATAGGTGAAGCCCGCCGAGGCGAGGGCTTTCTTAACGGCCCGCCGCTTTGCGGTAATGTCATAGCCGAGAGGGGCGTATAGATGGACCTGGACGGAGACCCGCTCCTGTTCCGGCTCGTCGTCCCCGTAATTGATCGGGGTTGTGTGGTAATTGAACGTGATGTAAACCGCTTTCTTGCCCTCGTAGGCGTCCGCCTCTGCGGGCGCTATAGGCTCCAGGACGGCCCGCAAGGTTTCATTGATACTCACCCCGCCCCCTCCTCGTCCGGCCCCTCCTGGGCCGTTTCTGGCGGCTCCTGGGCCTCTTTACAGTTGAGTTCGTAGGTCTCGCCGCTTTCGGTGTAGGCCCTCACGACCTCATAGAGGCGGCCCTCGTACTCCACGAGGGTCTCCTCCTGGTAGTCCGCACCCCGCACCTCCAGGACGAGGGCGATCTTGTCCCCGGCCTGTTTTGCCGTGTAAAACTCGGAGCGCGTGGCGGTCTTTTTGTTGGCGAATACCTCCCGCCGCGTCTTGACCGTTTCCTTGTAGCCGTTCGGTTTTACCCTTTTTTCCTCTCGAATGAGGGCGGCCTCGTCTCTCCAGTACACGGCTACACCTCCCCGCCGACGTAGTCCGAGGACATAGTGAGGGAGACCTTGAGGCGTTCATAGACGGCCCGGAATTTTTCCGCGTCCTCATTATCGAGGCCAAACTCCGCCTTGATATAGTTCATAACCGCCCGCTTAATGAGCGGGTCCGCCTCGTCCTGGGCCCGCTCGGGGAGGACTCCGCCGAGGGCGAGGTCCTCCCGGGCGGCGCGGATCAGGTCCACGATCTCCCCGTCAAACGCTGTCGACTTCGTTCGTACAGCCTGCCTCCCCGCGGCGAGATACTCCTCCGAGACGTCCGCCGCGGGTTCCCGGGCGGCGGGGCCCCGGCCCGTGCTCTCGCTCATGCTCCGCCTCCTTACGCCCCGGCGCTGGCCTTTTTCTTGATACGGAGGAATCCGTTTTCAGTGATAACATTCCCGCCGATCATAGCCTCGCCCATGACGGCGAGGAGGCCCTCCGCGAACTTATAGTCGCGGGAGACTTCCACGGTGTAGGGCCCGAACAAGTCGAGCTGATAGGCCAGGGGTTTCCCGTATGCCATGCAATAGGAGCCCGCCGCCGAGGTGGCCTTGGAGAGGGCAGGGAGCTCGTCCACAATGCAGAATTTCACCGCGAGGCCGCCGTCCTTGATCGTGCCCGTGGTGGCGCTGTTCTCGGAAAACTCAATTTCGTAAACGGCCTTTTTCTCGCTGGTCCCGCGAATGTCGCCGAACGCGATCAGGTCGTCCTTGTTGAGGAGAAGAACACCGCCGCCCTCGACGTTGTTCGCGCCGCCATACTTGAGGGCAATCGTGCGGAGGGTTTTCTCGTCGATCTTGCCGATCTCCACGTCGGAGCCCGCCTCAATGGCCGCGGCCTTGAGAATACCCGTCGGCTCGGGAATGGTGGCCGCGGGGTCCCCGGTGACAATGAGGCCCCCGGTTTTCTTGCGGAGGGCGGTCAAAGCGCCCTCGGAGACCCGCCCCTGGTAGTTGAGGGGGGTCGTGCGCTGGATGTTCCGGGAGACATAGGACAGAGTGGAGATCAAAACGGGGGTAATCTTGGCGATACGGAGGACGGGGTCCGTGGTCGCGGGGGCGGTTCCGTCGTCCTTCTTGGTGGCCGCCGTCTGGCCGCCGCTTACCTCGTAGGCCACGGAATCCTCTCCCATACCGTTAGCGTCCACGACGCGGACCATGTCCACGATCCCGGAGACGATGTTCTGGCCGGGGTTGATCCCGGAAACGCGGGTCGGCTGGGCGATATTCCCGCTCGTGAGGGTGAGGGAGCGGCAAAGGGCGTCGGTTGTGATCTCCATAGTCCCGCCCGCGGCGAAACGCTGGGCGCGGGCCTCCACGTCCTGGAGGGGAATCCCCTGGAGGTCGGCGAGGTAGGCGGCGCGGCTCTCCACGCCCGCGGGGAGGCCGCTCCGGTTCTCTCCGCCCCCGGCGATCGGGTTCACGGGGCCGGGGGTAGGATCGCCGGATCCCCGGTCGCCGTGGCCGCCCTGCTGGCCGTTCCGGCCCTCCAGGCCCGCCCCGCCATTGAGGCGGCGGGTCGCGGCCTCCCGGCGGTCGAGGTCCCGCTCCTCGGCGTCCAGGGCGTCGAGCTCCTTCTCCATGGCGTCCATATCGACGGCCCCCTC
>CAJUFH010000085.1 GCA_910585755.1 uncultured Muribaculaceae bacterium
CATCGAATTTTTCAAGCATTTTCGCTAATATTGCACTTGCCCTTGGACTCTACAGTTCAGTAGTTGCACGAACCAAGTATCCGATTTTCACGTTGTAATTTTGAAGATAGCAAAAAAGGTATTACCTTTGCGTCAGAAAAATATCCTGTCGTAACTGAACGGCTACGTGAAAAGTGCGTAGCTCACAAGTGTAGGTTACGCAGGACTATTTTTTTGCCCGTTTGGTCCGCGTCAGGTCGCGGGTATGATGCTTAGGCTTGAAGCTCCAGTGCCTGTATATCTGAAACCAACGGTCTGAATCCTCTTTAATCGGGGTGCTGATTCCGATATTGAAGTCGGGATAAAGTTCTCGGATTCTCGCATTTATATGCTTGTACAGCTTCAATTTCAAAATCGTCCGTTTCCCAAGTCGTTCGTCGCCATCGGACTTTAATTTATCCTTTTCGTTCAGCTTGAAACATATCGCTCCGAGAATCACATCCATAAATTGAAGAGGCAAATGCTCTTTTGAATCAACTTCGGAAATACCTTTGTCTACAAACCTGATTCCCTTGGCCTTGAAGTCGGAATCATTATTCAGTCCATAGAGATGATTTACAAAATTCCGTTTATCTTCCTGATTGAGTGGTATTTCATCAAGATACAGGCGTATTCCTTCCCTATCTTCCGCAAAAACAAGGCCGAACGCATACTTGATAAACTGATAATACAGAATTGGATACTCTTCCTTGCGTTTTTCTGCCGTCAGTTCCGGCTCGTACTGATTATGACGGAAAAATATCCTTATCTTAAGGAGACCGGCCTTGCCCATCTCGAAAAGTTCGTCAACAAGGCGGACATATTTGTCGAAATGATACGCGTTGACTTTCTGCCATTTGATTTCATCAACAATATTCAGCTCATTCTTAACCTCCTCCATTCTGCGCAACACTTCCTCCCGGTGCTGCGACTGCACAAGAATCCCTCCGTAGAAGTTGGAATAATAAGTTCCGTGTTTATCGCTTTCGTCAAGCCAGATATGTATCATATCTCATTTGTCAAGGGTATTAGGTTGCCCTCATTGCGTATAATCCGCTCTCAACTGATTTCGGAGTCGTCCTCGATGACGAGGTTGTCGATGATGAAGGTCTGGCGGTCGGAGGTGTTTTTGCCCATGTAGAACTCCAGGAGGTCGCCGACGGCGTCCTCGCGGCGGAGGGTGACGCGGTCGAGACGCATGTCGGGCCCGATGAAGCCGCGGAACTCGTCGGGCGAAATCTCGCCGAGGCCCTTGAATCGGGTTATCTCGGCGTTCTCGCCGAAGGCGGCGATGGCGTCGACACGTTCCTGGTCGTTGTAGCAGTAGTAGACGTCGCGGGGCTGGTCGGCTCCATCCTCGGCCGCTTTCTTCCCTTTGCCGGATGCCTTGCGGCGGGTGCTCTTCTTGTCGCGCACGCGGAAGAGGGGGGTCTGGAGGACGTAGACGTGCCCTTTCTTCACCAGGTCGGGGAAGAACTGGAGGAAGAAAGTAAGGAGCAGGAGGCGTATGTGCATGCCGTCGACGTCGGCATCGGTCGCGATGATGACGTTGTTGTAGCGCAGCCCGTCGATTCCGTCCTCGATGTTGAGCGCGGCCTGGAGGAGGTTGAACTCCTCGTTCTCGTAGACTACCTTGCGGGTGAGGCCGAACGAGTTGAGGGGCTTGCCTCGGAGGGAGAAGACGGCCTGGGTCTCGACGTCGCGTATCTTGGTAATGGAGCCGGAGGCGGAGTCACCCTCGGTGATGAAAATCGAGGAGGCGAGCTTCTTCCCCTCGTCCCCCTTGGGGTCGTTGAGGTGGATGCGGCAGTCGCGGAGCTTGGAGTTGTGGAGGTTCACTTTCTTCGCTCGCTCGCGGGCGATTTTCGTCACGCCCGCCATGGCCTTGCGCTCGCGCTCGCTCTCCTGGATTTTCTTCAGGATTATTTCGGCGGTGTCGAGGTCTTTGTGGAGGTAGTTGTCAAGCTCCTTTTTGAGGAAGTCGCTGATGAACTTGGCGACGGTCGGGCCGTCGGGCCCCATGTCGCGCGACCCGAGCTTCGTTTTGGTCTGCGATTCGAAAATCGGCTCCTCGACCTTGATAGAGATCGCGGCAATCATGCCGTTGCGGATGTCGGTGTATTCGAAATTCTTGGCGAAATACTCCTTGATTGTCCTTGAAACGGAGTCCTTGAAGGCCGCCAGGTGGGTACCCCCCTGGGTCGTGTGCTGGCCGTTGACGAAGGAGTAGTATTCCTCGCCGTACTGGTTGGCGTGGGTGAGGGCGATTTCGATGTCGTCACCCTTGAGATGGATTATGTCGTAGAGCGGCTCCTTGGTCATATTGGCCTTAAGGAGGTCGAGCAGTCCGTTGCGCGAGACGTAGCGCTTTCCGTTGAGATATATCGCCAGACCGGTGTTCAGGTAGGTGTAGTTCTTCAGGAGCGTTACGATGAACTCCATGTTGAACCGGTAGTCGCGGAAAACGGAGTTGTCGGGCGTGAACTCGACGAACGTGCCGTTAGGCTCGTCGGTAGCCGTCTCCTCGGTCTCGCTGACCAGCTCGCCGCGGGCGAACTCGGCGCGGCGCGTCAGACCGTCGCGGTGGCTCTGGATCACGAACCGCGAGCTGAGGGCGTTGACGGCCTTGATACCGACACCGTTAAGGCCGACCGACTTCTTGAACGCCTTGCTGTCGTATTTAGCGCCGGTGTTCATCTTCGACGCGACGTCGATCATCTTTCCCAGGGGGACGCCGCGGCCGTAGTCGCGCACGCTGACGGTGCCCTCCTCGACCTGGACGGTAATCTTGTTGCCGAACCCCATCATGTACTCGTCGATAGAGTTGTCGAGCACCTCCTTGAGGAGCACGTAGATACCGTCGTCGTTGTAAGTACCGTCCCCCAACTTACCGATATACATACCGGGGCGGAGGCGTATATGCTCGTTCCACGAGAGGGTCTTGATGTCCTCCTCGTCGTATTCGGCGGAGCCGGTCGGCTCCGTCAGCTCCATGTCCTCGTCGTCCCGGACACTCAGCAGGTCGTCGTCGCGTCTTGTTTCCTCGCTCATTGGCATAATGCGTCAAAAGCCCGACACCGCCGGGCTATTGCAAAGTTACGAAATTTCCGCCAAAAAGCGCCCCTCCCCTCCCCGCTTTTTTGGACGAGACTACGGATGTCGATACATTTGAGGAGACTTAGCACTAAAAAAAACACACTTACATCAATCCGGCCATATAGAGGGGCAGAAAGACTGTCCCATCCTTTATTTCCAGATCGCCGATATGCATCACATAAGATTCGCCGATATACGATGTGAATTTACGCTTGAATTTTTCAAGGGATGTAACAGTAAACCTGGAAGAGGATTTGACCTCCACCGGGAGGATGTTATGGCGGCTCGTCACCGCCTCCTTACGAATGAGGAAGTCAACCTCCATCCGGTCGTCCTTATTCTCCCTCGAAGCACAAGAATAGAAATATAGCGGATGACCGGCAGCCCTCAACAGTTGGGCCACCAGGTTTTCTGTCAACATCCCCTTGTTGAACTCCAGTTTGCCTCTCAGGATTTTCTCATACACACCTCCAATCTCCAATTGCGCCTCGCTGAACGACATAGACACAAGCAGTCCTGTATCGCCCATATACAGTTTCACCTTGGCGTCGTCTCGGTTGAGCGAAAGTGCAACAGATGGTTCCGTCGCCGCATAGCAGAAATTGGCGACACGGCTTTCGTCAAGCCAGAACATAGCATCAGCGAAATCCCTCATCCTGGCACCCTTGCGAATCTGTACCGGGCGGAATCTCTTCTCATGCTTTTGGAGTGCGGATGGGATATTGTCGAAAATTCTCGTTACCGCCGGAGCCTGCCGGCCAGCGTACTTTGATATGTCGTTGCGGTAAAGCGCGAGTATATTCCGCTTTATGGCATCTACCCGACGGAAATCTTTCTTCTCAACATACTCAGCGACAGCCTGCGGCATTCCCCCAACTAACAGGTAAGTTCTGAGAAGTTCCATCATCTGGCGGTGCAAAGACTGGCCCAAGGGCTTGCGCTTATTGAAGCAGTCCCGGACAAAATCCCATAACATCCCCTTGTCGACAGCCCACATAAATTCTTCCATATCCATCGGAAACATGTCGATTCTCGTTTCCTCGCTCGGAATGACTATGTCCTTGACATTATGGTTTATACTGACTAACGAGCCTGTCTCAATATAGTCATATCTCCCGTCCTTAACAAGGTATTTGATTGCTGCACGCGCCTTGGGAAAGACCTGCACCTCGTCAAAAATTATAACGGAAGCCCGTTTATGCAGTTGAACTCCTGACAATATGCTGAGACGGTTGAAAAAATCGTCAAGATCAGTCAGGTGATGCTCAAAAAGCTCTATTATGCCATCTGCGACATTGTTAAAATCAATCAGGATATATGATTTATATTCGTTGCGGGCAAACTCCTCAACAATCCAGCTTTTACCTATACGGCGAGCTCCATCGACAAGCAGGGCGGTACGCCCGTCCCATATTTGTTTCCAGCGGAGAATCTGATTATAAATTTTCCTTTTCATAATCTATTGCATAACTATAAGTTAGGAGCGATGTCACACCTTTTCAAGGTATGACAGACAGCGTTTGATACACCTTTTCAAGGCTTAATGAAGTCCATTCAACACACATTTTCAAGGCCTCACGATGGCAAAATTAAGAAATTTACTCCAAAAAGCGCCCCTTCCCGCCCCTTTTTTTGTAGAAAAAGATGCCGGAGAAGGAGTAATGCCACCCATTGTTTGGTTCAGCCTTCCATTATCGGGCTTAGTAAGTCCAGATACACTTTTTCAAGGCTTGACAGGCAGCGTTCGATACACCTTTTCAAGGCTTGGCGGATGGAGTTCAACACACCTTTTCAAGGTTTAAAGCATTTTATGCCCTTCACAACGCTTCTGGGCGGGGGTATAAAAGACGGCGGCATGCCGGTTGGGGGATGCCGCCGTTGTTTTGGGAAATTCCGGGGTTGAGGGAAGAGCGGAACGGATTATAGACGGATTTTGCGGGCGGAGGTGCCGCGGCGCTCGATGTAGAGGCCGGTGGGGAGGCCCGCGTCACGCGGGGAGGCGAACTCGCCGACTTTCACGCCGCCGAGGGTGAAGATTTCAGCGGGAAGGGAGGAGTCGGCCTCGTCGCTGTCGGCGGCGACATTCTCCACCCCTACCATCTCGGAGCGGTCGGCATAAGTGTATGTGTCAACCTGTTCTGGCAGACCGGCATAGCGGCCGGTATGCTTCACTACCATGAAGAGAGTTCCGTCGCCGGGAATCTGCGAGGGGAGAGCCACGACTTCATCGGCTGCTACCGAGGGGTCATACTCGTACGTATGCTCCTCCTGAAGAGCGAGGCCGCCTTCATACGACGAGTAGCGCCATCTCTTGAAGGATGCGACCGCGCGGGTGTCATCAAGATACTCAGTCGCGGTACGCATTTCCTCGCGGTATTCCTCATCCCCCATCGCGCCGTAGTTGGCTGACGAGGTCTGGCGCCCCAGATTGTCATAGGCATATTCAAAGCGCTGGCGGCTGGTATTCTGGCCGATATAGGAGGAAATATGCTCCAGGTTCAAGGTCCCGTAACGGCAACCGTTTTCAGTTACCTGGTAAGTAACGACCATCTCGCCTGAGCTGTCGTCGCGGTTTTTATGAACGGAACTAAGAAATTTCACGAACGTGCGAGTGGAGCCATCGTCAGCGGTATAGGTTTCATAAATGTTAGTCCTGGATTCGGAAAAAGATTCAACCGTGTTCTCCGCCGCATCAAGATTATACCTCGAATATCTGTAAGCATACTCATATTCCCCGTCTTTCGGGGTCATAGTTCCTGTCACGGAACTATACAGATACAATTCTTTTCCATCCGCATCAAGGATAGTCATAGTGCTTTCAACCACAAGCGGCATTTCGACTCCGGGAATCAGGTCGGACTTGTAGCGGGCAAAGCCCTTTCCGGAAGGTCTCCACGCGGCAGTAGCCGCATCCCACCCGTATGAATGCGTGTTAATTGTGCGGGTAGCGCCTTCGTACGTTGACTTACTCTCCGTCTTTCCTTCAATCTTCCAGTCTCCGGCTTCCGTGTCCCACTGATACGACACTGTCGTCTCAACGACGGCGCCCTCGGCTGCCGTCTCGGTTGTCTTAACCCATTTCGAGCCGTAAACGTAATACTGAGGCTGGAATCTCTCGTTTTTCGTGGCATTAAGCGTCATGTTGCCCGTGTCGTCATATGCGTATTCCGCAGTCCTCAGCTCGGAGACTTCCTTGTTTCCGCCCGAGGTGTCGTAAGTAGTTAACTTATATGAGACGACCCTTCCATACTCATCATAGCCGAATTGAACGAGCTGGTAATCTCCGTATGACTGGCTCACGCAGTGGCCCTGCGCGTCCCATACGCATACATCGGCTTCCGACTGAGACGGTTCTCCTCCGGGTGCGGCAACGAGTTGCCTGTAACCGGTCGGATACCCGGACTCATTGAAGGTATAGGTTCTTGTGGTCACTGTACCGTCGAATTCGGTGCGCGTGCCCGTGAGCCATTTCCGGGCGGTTTCAACGGGAACCTGCGGCGGAATCACGGAGGGCTGGTAATTGTCGAGTGGGCCGGCGGAGGCCGATGACGCGGCCGCAGCGAGGACGGCGACAAGGAGTAGTGATTTCTTCATAAGCATATTCTTCAAGGGTGCGTTTATTCTGTGTGCTGATTGGATTAGTCTGATTGCAAAACACGCCTATGCGGCCCGGCGAAGCCGGGGGCACAGGGCGTGACAATGCGTTTAGAGATTGAAGGGAGGAGAGAGGCCGAAGGTGTGTGTTGAAAGAGGCGGCTCTTATTTCTTCGCGGCTTCGAGGGAGAGCTTGCGGAACTCCTTCATGGCCTTTTCCAGTTCGAGGGACACCTTGCGCGCGCGGGTTCCGGCAGCCTTGTTACCGTTCTCTACCTGTGCCATTGCTTCTTTCATAAAGGCTGCGTTCAGCTCGGCAACTTTTTCTACTAAGTTTTTCATTGCTTTGAGTGTTATAGGTATGTTATTTGGGATGAAAGGATTGGTTTTTCTTCCTAATCGCAAAGTTAGGAAAAATTCCGTAACCGCAACATTTTTAAGCGATAATTCGCTAAAAAAACGCGATTTTTCCTTTCCGGGGCCTTTTTCGCGCCGCTCAGCGCTTGAAAGCCTTGCCTACCGCGCCGCCCCGGCTCGCGCCGCGGATAAAAAAAGAGACTGTCTAACAAGTTTGGGCAGTCTCTTTTTATGGTCTAAACAGGCTAA
>CAJUFH010000086.1 GCA_910585755.1 uncultured Muribaculaceae bacterium
CCATCTCACCGAAACGCTGTCCGCCGAACTGCGCCTTACCGCCGAGCGGCTGCTGGGTGATCAGCGAGTACGGGCCGATGGAGCGGGCGTGCATCTTGTCCTCGACCATGTGGCCGAGCTTCAGCATGTAGATCACGCCTACGGTCGCGGGCTGGTCGAAGCGCTCGCCGGTGCCGCCGTCGTAGAGGTAGGTCTTGCCGTAGCGGGGGAGTCCGGCTTTGTCGGTCCACTCGTTGAGGTCATCCATGGTCGCTCCGTCGAAGATGGGGGTAGCGAATTTCTCGCCCAGCTCGCGGCCGGCCCATCCGAGCACGGTCTCGAAAATCTGGCCCAGGTTCATTCGGGAAGGCACGCCCAGGGGGTTCAGGCATATGTCGACCGGAGTGCCGTCGGCGAGGAAGGGCATGTCCTCCTGGCGGACGACGCGGGAGACGATACCCTTGTTACCGTGGCGGCCGGCCATCTTGTCGCCGACGCCGATCTTACGCTTCTTAGCGATGTAGACCTTGGCGATCTGCATAATGCCGGAGGGGAGCTCGTCGCCGATCGATATGTCGAACTTCTTACGGCGCATCTCGGCGTCGATTTCCTTCGACTTGCGCAGGTAGTTGACGAGGGTCTGGCGGATGAGGTCGTTGGTGTGGTCGTCGTCGGTCCACTTCGAGAGGTTGAGGGTGTCGTAGTCGACATCCTTCAGCGCCCCGGCGGTGAACTTGGCTCCCTTGGGGATAATGTCGGTTCCGAGGAAGTCCTTGACTCCGGCGGAAACGCGGTCGGCCGTGAGGGTCATCAGCTTGTTGATCAGCACGTCGCGGAGCTTTGCCTGGCGCAGCTCGTACTCCTCGTCGATGCGGGGGAGCATTGCCTGGGCGGCCTTGTTCTTGCGGCCGGTCTTGTTGGCGCGCGAGAAGAGGGTAGTGCCGATGACGACGCCCTTCAGCGAGGGTGAAGCCTTCAGGGAGGCGTCCTTCACGTCGCCCGCCTTGTCGCCGAAGATGGCGCGGAGCAGCTTCTCCTCGGGGGTGGGGTCCGACTCACCCTTCGGGGTGATTTTACCGATCATTATGTCGCCGGGAACGACGTGGGCTCCGAGGCGGATGATGCCGCGCTCGTCGAGGTCCTTGGTGGCGTCCTCGGAAACGTTGGGGATGTCAGAGGTCAGCTCCTCCATGCCGCGCTTTGTCTCGCGGACCTCGAGGGCGTACTCGTCGACGTGGACGGAGGTCAGTATATCCTCCTTCACCATGCGCTCGTTGAGCACGATGGCGTCCTCGTAGTTGTAACCCTTCCAGGGCATGAAGGCCACCTTCAGGTTGCGGCCCAGGGCGAGCTCGCCGTTCTCGGTAGCGTAGCCCTCGGTCAGGATGTCGCCGGCCTTGACGCGCTGGCCGCGGTTGCAGATGGGGCGCAGGTCGATTGTCGTCGACTGGTTGGTCTTGCGCCACTTCGGTATGTGGTATTCCTTGACGGCGTCCTCGAAGGAGACGAACTCCTCCTCGTCGGTGCGGTCGTAGCGGATGCGGATGGTGGTCGCGTCGACGAACTCGATCGTTCCGTCACCCTCGGCCATAATCTGGGTGCGGGAGTCGCGGACGAGCTGCCCCTCGATGCCGGTGCCGACAATCGGGGCCTCGGAACGCATCAGAGGCACGGCCTGACGCATCATGTTCGATCCCATCAGGGCGCGGTTGGCGTCGTCGTGCTCCAGGAAGGGGATGAGCGACGCGGCAATCGACGCGATCTGCTGCGGAGCGACGTCCATAAGCTCGATCTGCTCGCCGGGGACAATCGGGAAGTCGGCGTCGAGACGGGCCTTGACGCGGGGATTGACGAACTTGCCGTTGTCGTCGACCGGGGCGTTGCCCTGGGCGATCATCTTACCCTCCTCGACCTCGGCGGTGAGGTAGGTGACGTGGCTGTTGTCGAGGTCGACAACGCCGTTCTCGACCTTGCGGTAGGGGGTCTCGATGAAGCCGAGGTCGTTGATTTTGGCGTAGACGCAGAGCGACGAGATCAGGCCGATGTTCGGGCCTTCAGGGGTCTCGATCGGGCAGAGGCGGCCGTAGTGGGTATAGTGCACGTCGCGCACCTCGAAGCCGGCGCGCTCGCGCGACAGACCGCCGGGGCCGAGGGCCGAGAGACGGCGCTTGTGGGTGATTTCGGCCAGGGGGTTGGTCTGGTCCATGAACTGCGACAGCGCGTTGGTGCCGAAGAAGGTGTTGATAACCGACGAGATTGTCTTGGCGTTGATCAGGTCGATGGGGGTGAACACCTCGTTGTCGCGGACGTTCATGCGCTCGCGGATCGTGCGGCTCATACGAGCCAGGCCGACGCCGAACTGGTTGTAGAGCTGCTCGCCGACTGTGCGGACTCGGCGGTTCGACAGGTGGTCGATATCGTCGACGTCGGTCTTGGAGTTAATCAGCTCGATGAGGTATTTGATAATCTCGATGATGTCCTCCTTGGTCAGGACGCGCACCTCCATCGGGGTCGTCAGGCCGAGCTTCTTGTTGATACGGTAGCGGCCGACGTCGCCCAGGTCGTAACGCTTCTCGGAGAAGAAGAGGTTGGTGATTACCTCGCGCGCGGAAGCGTCGTCGGGAGCCTCCGCATTGCGGAGCTGGCGGTAGATATACTGGATCGCCTCCTTCTCGGAGTTGGAGGTATCTTTCTGGAGGGTGTTGAAGATAATCGAGTAGTCGGAAGAGGTCGCGTCCTCCTTGTGGAGGAGGATTGTCTGGACGCCGGATTCGAGGATGTCGTCGATGTTCTCCTCTGAAATCACGGCCTCGCGCTCCAGGACGACCTCGTTGCGCTCGAGCGACGCTACCTCGCCGGTGTCGGTGTCGACGAAGTCCTCTGTCCAGGACTTGAGGACGCGGGCGGCGAGCTTGCGGCCGATGGCGTTGCGGAGGTTGGTCTTGGTGACCTTCATCTCCTCGGCCAGGTCGAAGATGTCGATAATGTCCTTATCGCTCTCGAGGCCGATGGCGCGCAGAAGAGTCGTCACGGGGAGCTTCTTCTTGCGGTCGATGTAGGCGTACATCACGTTATTGATGTCGGTCGCGAACTCAATCCAGGAGCCGCGGAAGGGGATGATGCGGGCCGAGTAGAGCTTCGTGCCGTTGGCGTGGGTGCTCTGTCCGAAGAACACGCCGGGCGAACGGTGGAGCTGGGAAACGACCACGCGCTCGGCGCCGTTGATAACGAACGTGCCCTTCTCGGTCATATAGGGGATGGGGCCGAGATAAACGTCCTGCACCACGGTCGCGAAATCCTCGTGGTCGGGGTCGGTGCAGTAGAGTTTGAGCTTCGCCTTCAGGGGGACGCTGTATGTCAGGCCGCGCTGCAGACACTCCTCGATGGTGTAGCGGGGCGGGTCGATATAATAGTCGAGGAACTCGAGCACGAAGTTGTTGCGGGTGTCGGCGATGGGGAAGTTCTCGGCGAACACCTTGTAAAGACCCTCGTTGTTCCTTTTTTCAGGCGGGGTGTCGAGCTGCAGGAAGTCCTGGAAGGATTTGAGCTGCACCTCGAGGAAGTCGGGGTAAGGAAGCGGGTTCTTTACCGAGGCGAAATTAACGCGGGGTTTGGAGTTAGTTGACATCAATAAAATGAATTGTTGATAGCTATCGGTTTGTTCTGGCGGGGCGCGGGCCGTTAAGCGCCGTTAAAGTTTCTTAAACTTTCGGAAAGTTGCGGAAACTTTGTTAACGCCCCGCTTTATAAACGGAAAAGGTTAAGCGTCCGGGACAAGCCCGGTCGCTTAACCGTTTTCTCTTCAAAGCAGAAGAGGGTGCCTGGCGAGGGGATGCTTATTTCAGCTCAACCTCAGCGCCCTGCTCTTCGAGCTTCTTCTTGAGATCCTCAGCCTCAGCCTTGGCAACGCCTTCCTTGAGGACGCTGGGTGCGCCGTCAACCATTTCCTTGGCTTCCTTCAGACCCAGACCGGTCAGCTCCTTGACGAGCTTGACAACCTGGAGCTTGGAAGCGCCGGCGTTCTTGAGGACTACGTCGAAGGCGGTCTTCTCTTCAGCGGCGGGTGCGCCTGCTGCGGGGCCTGCTGCTACAGCGACTGCTGCTGCGGCGGGTTCGATGCCGTACTCCTCTTTGAGGATGGTAGCGAGTTCGTTTACTTCCTTGACGGTGAGGTTAACTAAAGATTCTGCAAGAGCTTTGATGTCTGCCATTGTAGTATGAATTTGTAGTTGTTTTTGTTTTGGTGAGTTGAATCGGGAGAGAGCGGGATGGTCTCCATACGGGGCTTACGCCTCCTTCTTGGAGAGGGTCTCGAGGATGCCGTGGATGGTGTTGCCGCCGCTCTGCAGAGCGCTGATAACGTTCTTGGCGGGGGACTGCAGGAGAGCCACGACGTCGGCGATGAGCTCGTTCTTGCTCTTGATGTTCGAGAGAACTTCGAGCTGGTCCTCACCCATGTAGACGGTTTCCTCTACATACGCGGCCTTAAGGCGGGGGAGAACGTCGTCCTTCTGGCGGAACTTCTTGAGGAGCTTGGCGGGAGCGTTACCTGTGTTGCAGCACATCAGAGAAGTCGACTCCTTCAGAGCACCGTAGAGCTCGGAGTAGTCTCCTTCGAGCTGTTCGAGCGCCTTGTGGAGAAGGGTGTTCTTGACCACCATCAGTTTGATGTCGCTGTTGAAGCACTCGCGGCGGAGCTGCGAGGTCTTTTCAGCGTTCAGGCCGGCGGTTTCCACGAGGTAGAAGCAGGAGTACTCTTTGATGGTCTCCGCTATTTTTTCGATGATTAGGGCTTTATCTTCCTTTTTCATTGTGGTTCGGTCTGAAAGGGGTTAGTCGTCGATGGTCTTGGAGTCAACCTTGATGCCGGGGCCCATGGTGGACGAAAGATAAATGCTCTTGAGGTAGGTGCCTTTGGCCGTGGCGGGCTTCAGCTTGATCAGAGTGTTGATGAACTCGCGGGCGTTTTCTTTCATCTGCTGGGGAGTGAAGGATACCTTGCCGATCGAAGTGTGAACGATACCGTTCTTGTCGACCTTGAAGTCAATCTTACCCTTCTTAACCTCCTCGACAGCCTTGGCGACGTCGACGGTCACTGTGCCGCTCTTGGGGTTAGGCATCAGGCCGCGGGGACCGAGGATACGGCCCAGGGCACCGATCTTACCCATGATCGCGGGCTGGGTGATGATGACGTCGATGTCGGTCCATCCGCCCTTGATCTTCTCAATGTACTCGTCGAGACCTACATAGTCGGCACCGGCTGCCTTGGCGGCTGCCTCGGCGTCGGCGGTGCAGAGCACCAGCACGCGCACCTGCTTGCCGGTTCCGTGGGGGAGCGTAACGACGCCGCGGACCATCTGGTTGGCCTTGCGGGGGTCTACACCCAGGCGTACGTCGATGTCGAACGAAGCGTCGAACTTGGCGTAGTTAGTCTCTTTGACCTTCTCGGCGGCTTCCAGCAGGGGATATGCCTTCCCTACTTCAATCTTGGATAAAGCTAACTTCTGGTTCTTTGTCAGTTTTGCCATTGTTCTTGAAGTTTACGGGTTAGACATTCTCGGGGAAAGCCCCTTTAACGGTGATACCCATGCTGCGGGCGGTACCTGCCACCATGCGCATGGCCGATTCAACGGTGAAGCAGTTCAAATCGGGCATCTTGTCGGTAGCGATCGTCTTAACCTGGTCCCAGGTGAGTTCGGCGACTTTCTGACGGTTCGGCTGGGCCGAGCCTTTCTTGATTTTCGCCGCTTCCATCAGCTGGATAGCCACCGGGGGAGTCTTGACGATGAAGTCGAAGCTCTTGTCGGTGTAATAAGTGATTATTACAGGGAGAACTTTACCGGCTTTGTCCTGGGTACGGGCGTTAAACTGCTTGCAGAACTCCATGATGTTGATGCCCTTGGAACCCAGCGCGGGTCCTACTGGGGGCGAAGGGTTCGCGGCACCGCCCTTAATCTGCAATTTGATCTGTCCAGCAACTTCTTTTGCCATTGTTTCAAAAGTTTATTTGATTAACGAAACGCGCCTATCCGTGATGCGGGCGTCTTTTCGGCCGCGTAACCGACCGCGGGCCTTCAGCGCATCGGGAGCCTGGAAACTCCCGCGGCGTCCGGCCCTGCCCTCCGGCAAAGCGCATAGCGGGTCAAACGACCCAGCGAACATAACGAAAAAAATCCCACCAGCCGGCGGGGAAGCGTTCCTTTCGGAATTATTCCCTCTCGACCTGTGAGTTTTCGAGCTCCATCGGAGTCTCTCTGCCGAAGATTTTGACGGTCACCTTCAGCTTCTTCTTCTCAGGGAAGACCTCGCTGATTTTGCCGTTGAACCCGGCGAAGGCCCCGGAGATGACTTTGACGGTCTCTCCGACCAGATAGTCGTTGGTGCCTTCCTCAAGACTCTCGTTGATGTCGTCGGCGGTACCGAGCATACGCATCACCTCGCTCTCGCGCAGCGGTTCGGGCTTTGCGTCCTTGCCGCGTCCTTTCAGGAAGTCGATGACGTTGGTGGTGTTTGTGAGCTCGTGAACCACTTCCCCCACGAGTTCTGCCTCGACGAAAACGTAGCCGGAGTAGAGGTTTCTCTCCTTGACTACCTTCTTGCCGTTCTTGACAGTCAGAACTTTCTCGGTCGGAATCAGGACTTGGAAAACGTGGTTCCCCAGGTCGGTGTTCTTAATCGCACCGTCGAGGAGTTCCTTAACCTTTGCCTCCTTGCCGGAAATGGCACGCAGGACGTACCAGGCCCGACGGGGAGCCGAATGTTTTGCGATTTCTTCTGCCATGTCTTTTTAGCTTCTTCCGCTTACGAACGGGGTTAGTTTCCGAGACTGTAGATAAGGTGCATCAGCGCGTCGACCACTTGATCCATGATAAATATTATCAGGGCGATAATAACGGAAGCAAGCATCACGATGCAAGCGCTCTTGATTAGCTGAGTCCTTGTGGGCCAGGAGGTCTTGTAACGAAGCTCGTCGTAGGCCTCCTCTATGTTCGTGAGTAATTTGAGTTTTTTCATCAGTGTTCTTTTGGCACGGGTTGAGAGACTCGAACTCCCGACACCTGGTTTTGGAGACCAGTG
>CAJUFH010000087.1 GCA_910585755.1 uncultured Muribaculaceae bacterium
GCGTGCCGCGTCATTCTTGGCAAACAATTAATTACCCTAATCTGACGCGGCGCGCCGCGTCCATACACATATAGCCGATATACACTTAGCTTTGCCCCCATCCGTAATCCGATTATTATTCCGCTATGTTAAAAAGACTCCTCATCGCGGTCGCGGCTATTGCCGTGACCTGCTTCCAGCTATGCGCGCAGAGGTCCTCCGGGGTGACCGATGCGAATATTGTAGGCCATGTGGTTGATGCCGAGAACGGCGAGCATCTGACCGCGTGCCTCGTGAAAATCGCCGGGACTAACCAGGCGGCGCTGACCGACGCTTCCGGCCATTACGTCTTCCGCGACCTAAAGCCGGGAGAATATACCCTTGAAGTCTCGCTGATCGGGTATAAGGGCGCTCAAAAGATGGTTTCAGTAAAAAACGACCAGACCATCGAGGTCAATTTCGAAATATTCCCCGACGCCTTCATGCTCGACCAGGTAGTCGTTACCTCCTCCAAGAGCGAGACCCGCCGCAGGGAGAGTGCTTCGCTTGTAAATGTCGTTTCCTCCAAACTGCTTGACCGAATCGGGGCGTGTTCGCTGGCCGACGGCCTCGACTTCCAGCCCGGAGTGCGAGTCGAGAACGACTGTCAGAACTGCGGCTTTACCCAGGTGCGCATAAACGGCCTTGACGGCCATTATTCCCAGATTCTTATGAACTCGCGCCCGGTGTTCTCGGCGCTTACCGGCGTCTACGGTCTGGAGCAGATTCCCGCCAACATGATTGAGCGCGTCGAGGTGATGCGCGGCGGAGGCTCGGCGCTGTTCGGTTCCTCGGCTGTCGGGGGCACGATCAACATCATAACCAAGGACCCGATGAGCAATTCGGCCCAGATCGCCCATACGCTGACATCAATAGGCCCGTCGGGCGCGTTTGACAACAACACGACCCTCAACGCCTCAGTCGTGACCGACAACAACAAGGCGGGAGCTTTCATCTACGGGCAGAGCCGTTACCGCGACGGATACGACCATAACGGCGACGGCTTTACCGAGGTCGCGCAGTTGAAAACGCAGACCATCGGGGCGAGGGCTTTCTTCCGTACCTCCGACGCTTCCAAGCTGACACTCGAATACCATAACACCCACGAATACCGCCGCGGCGGCGACCAGCTTGACAACCCTCCCCACGAGGCGCTGATCGCGGAACAGGCAGAGCATGACATCCACTCCGGGGAGGCGACCTTCGACCTCTGGTTCCGCGGCCGCGACGACCATCTTTCCGTTTTCGCGGCGACGCAGAATACCCGCCGCAAGAGTTACTACGGCTCGGAGAAGGATCCTAACGCCTACGGGCGCACCGCCGACCTGGTCGTTGTCGCCGGTTCGCAGTGGACCCACCCGATGAAGCGCTTCCTCTTCATGCCCGCGGAACTGGTCGCTGGACTGGAATATTCGTATAACAGACTCCACGACGTGTCGGTCGGGTATGACCACGACGTGCTACAGAACGTCAACATATACAGCGGCTATCTGCAAAACGAATGGCGCGACGAGAAATGGGGTTTCCTGATCGGAGCGCGTGTCGACAAGCACTCGCTGATTGACAACCCGATTGTCTCTCCGCGTGTCAATGTCCGTTTCAATCCGTCGTCGAACTATAACTTCCGCGCTTCCTATTCTACCGGTTTCCGCTCCCCCCAGGCGTACGACGAGGATTTCCATGTCGCGATTGTCGGAGGCGAGCGCGTGGTGACGGTGCTGGCTCCCGGGCTGAAACAGGAGAGTTCGCAGAGCGTGAGCCTCTCCGCCGACCTCTACCACCGTTTCAGAAACGTGCAGACCAACCTCCTTGTCGAAGGGTTCTATACCGACCTGCGCGACGTGTTCGCCCTGCGGCAGCTTGAAGGGACCGATGCGGCCGGAAACGCGGTGCTTGAGCGGTATAACGGTTCCGGGGCGAGTGTCATGGGCCTGAATCTGGAGGCCAAGGCCTTCTTTTCAAGCCATTTCGACATACAGGGAGGCGTTACGCTCCAGCGCAGCCGCTACAAGAAGGCCGAGCAGTGGAGCGACAACCCCGACGTGCCGGCCGAAAAGCGGATGTTCCGCACTCCCGACGTGTACGGTTATTTCACTATCAACTGGGAGATAATCCACCACCTCCGTGCGACTGTGACCGGCACCGGCACCGGCCCTATGCTCGTTCAGCATATGGAGGGTTCGGGCACGGATGTCGACCTGGCGGTCAACACCCAGTCGTTCTTTGATGCCTCGGTGAAGCTCTCCTACGATTTCCGTTTGTTCAACCGAGTGGACCTTACCGTGACGGCCGGGGTCAGCAACATCTTCAACTCCTACCAGAAGGATTTCGACCTCGGCCCGCGCCGCGACTCGGGATATATCTACGGCCCGGCGCTCCCGCGCTGCGTCTCCGCGGGAGTGACGTTGAGCCTCTGACGAATCTGATTCAAGCCTCGCAGCGTTCGAGAATCTGCGCCGCGAGCTTTGAAACCATAGCTGACTCGCTGCCGGCAACCCCGGCGGCGAGTTCTTTCGCTTTTTCGGGGGAGACAGAGCGGAGTATCAGCAGGTTGAGAAGCAGGCGGAGCGCGGAGTATTTCTGTATGTCAGACGATTGCGGTTCCCGGAGGATTTCCGAGGCGATTGCTTCCGCCCCAGGATGCCTTCGCAGGAGTTTGAGGCAGAGGGTGTCGGCGACTTCCGGGGTAGGGCAGGATAGGAGCCATTGGCGCGCCTCCCCCTCCCCGAGCAGTTCTAACGGGAAAAGCATCGGGGCTATCAGCATGCTTTCGCGGGTGGTCGCGTTGTCGCGCAGCGAGCGGGCGAGTTCGGCCATGGCGGGCGGTTCGAGCATTTCGGGACGCTCGTCGAGGGTGCCCCCTCGGACCTGGTCGGCTATGTCGGTAATCTGAGCCTGCAAAAGCCCGAAATTGATTTTGTACGCCGCCCCGGCGCTTTTCATCTGCTCGGCCAGCGCCCCGTTGCGCATGGCGAAAAAGCGGCGCTTGACCGCCTGCATCATATTGAAACTCTGACTCATAGATTGTTCGTGCTTGGAAATCGGACAGGCCGCGACGCGCTCCTGCCGCAACATCGCTGCAAAATTAGCAAAAATCGGGGGGAATTTTGTAACTTCGCGACATATATAGACTGAGAGATTGTCTGATAATTTTTTCTAATGGAATTTTCTTCTGATTTTCAGGCTCTTTTTGGCGAATTTTTAGCTTCTCATCGGTCACGATGCCCGCATCGCTCCCTCTTCAAATCTAAAAATTCTCTCAAAAACAGCTCCGAAAATCATTCGGAAAAAATTTTAGACAATCTCTGACAATTCTCTCACCGTATAAACCGACAATCCACAGACTGCTCGCAATGGCAAAAAACATATCTGACAGACAACTGCGTAACCGCCGGATAATCGGCTGGATGTGGAAGCTGTTTTTCCTCGGCTTCGCCGCTGTGATCCTGTTGTTCGTGCTTATCTACAACGGGTGGATAGGCTACATGCCCCCCATCGAGGAACTGAAGAACCCCAACGACAAGTTCGCGACTGTAATCTACTCCGCCGACGGCGAGGAGATGGGCCGCTACTACCGCAACTCCGGCAACCGCGTGTACGCCGACTACGACGAGATTTCCCAGCACGTAATCGACGCCCTGATCGCGACCGAGGACTCCCGTTTCGAGGACCATTCCGGCATCGACATGCGGGCCTTTATGCGCGTGCTCGTCAAGACGCTGATTCTTCAGAACAAGAACGCCGGCGGCGGCTCGACGATAACGCAGCAGCTCGCCAAGCAGCTCTATTCGCCGCAGACCCGCAACCTTCTCGACCGCGCGCTGCAAAAGCCTATCGAGTGGATGATCGCGGTGAAGCTCGAGCGCTATTATTCCAAGGACGAGATTATAAAGATGTATCTCAACCAGTTCGATTTCCTCTATAACGCGGTCGGCATCAAGTCGGCGGCATATGTCTATTTCGGAAAGCAGCCGAAGGATCTGACAATCGAGGAGGCCGCGACGCTGGTCGGAATGGTGAAGAATCCGGCATATTACAACCCGGTGCGCCATAACGAGCGCACGCGCCTGCGCCGCAACACCGTCCTGGAGCAGATGAACAAGGAGGGGATGCTGTCGACCGAGGCTATGGACTCCCTGAAACAGCTTCCTCTGACACTCGACTTCCACCGCGTTGACCATAAGGACGGTATGGCCCCCTATTTCCGCGAGGAGCTGCGCCGCATCCTGACGGCCAAGAAGCCCGTTCCCTCCGACTACCGCGGCTGGGAAAAGCAGAAATACGTCGACGACTCGATTGCCTACGAGAACAACCCTCTTTACGGATGGATTGAGAAGAACCCCAAGCCCGATGGCACGAAATACGATATTTACGCCGACGGTCTGAAAATCCATACCACAATCGACTCCCGCATGCAGCGTTATGCCGAAGAGGCGGTCCAGACCCATATGTCGCAGTTGCAGCGAGCTTTCTTCAACGAGAAGAGGGGGAGGGCCAACGCCCCGTACACCAGCAACGGCGAGGAACTTGGCAAGGTAAAGGTCCAGACGCTGATTAACAACGCCATAAAGCAGACCGACCGCTACCGCGTCATGAAGCAGCAGGGCGCTTCCGACGACGAGATACGCGAGGCGTTCAACACCCCCCGGGAGATGAACGTGTTCTCCTACGCCGGGGTGGTGGATACCGTGATGACCCCCCGCGACTCGCTCCTGTATGAGAAGCACTTCCTCCGCACCGGCTTTATGTCGATGGACCCTCGCAACGGCTACGTCAAAGCCTATGTCGGCGGACCGAGCTTCAAGTTCTTCCAGTATGACATGGTGTCGACCGGGCGCCGCCAGATCGGTTCGACTATCAAGCCGTTCCTCTACACATACGCCATGGAGGAGGGCTTTACCCCTTGCGACATGCTGTCGAACACGCAGCCGGTATTTACCGACGAGAGCGGACGCACCTGGGCGCCAAGAAACTCCGGCTCGGCCCGCGTAGGCGAGATGGTCGACCTTCGTTGGGCCCTGACGAACTCCAACAACTGGATTTCCGCCCGTCTGATGGCCCAGCTTTCCCCGACAACGCTTGTGCGCAATATGCATAATTTCGGAATCACCAACCATATCGACCCGGTTATGTCGCTCTGTCTCGGCTCCTGCGAGGTTTCCGTCAAGGAGATGGTCGGGGCCTATACGGCGTATGCCAACAACGGCATGCGCGCCGAGCCGCTCTATGTAACCTCCATCTGCGACTCCAACGGCAACGTGATTTCCGAGTTTACAACCAACCATACCGAGGTCATATCCGAGAAGGCGTATGCCAAGATTCTCTCCATGCTTCTGAACGTGGTAGACGGAGGAACGGGTAACCGCGTGCGCCGCGCGCCATATTATATAACAGCGCAGATGGGAGGCAAGACCGGCACCACGAACTACAACGCCGACGGATGGTTCATGGGCTTCACTCCAGAGCTGGTTTCCGGCGTATGGGTTGGCGGCGACGAACGCTATATCCACTTCAACACCATGGCTCACGGCCAGGGCGCTGCCATGGCGCTCCCCGTCTACGGCCTCTATATGGCGAAGGTCTACGCCGACCCGACTCTCCCTTACAGCCAGGACGCGAAATTCGATGTTGATTTTTCCGGCCTCTGCGACAAGGAGTTTTACGACAACTACGAAGAGGAACCGGCTGTCGAGGAATCCATCTCCAACGTCTTCGACTAAGAATGGGGTTATTTGACGCGGTCGGGGTTCTTGGCGATGAACTCCTTCCAGGACTTCGGGCCGGAGGCGACTGCCGGTTTTGAGGTTTCGTAAAAATGGCATAGCGCCGCGGCCAGGGCGTCGGTCGCGTCGAGTTCGGGCAGCAATTGTTCCCGCTCGATTTTCAGTATGCGGCGCAGCATCTCCTGGACCTGCTCTTTGGAGGCGGCGCCGTTCCCGGTAATCGCCATTTTTATTTTTCGCGGCTCGTATTCGGCGATCGGTATGTCGCGTTCGAGAGCCGCGGCCATCGCTACCCCCTGCGCCCGTCCGAGCTTGAGCATCGACTGCACGTTCTTGCCGAAAAACGGGGCCTCGATCGCCATTTCGTCGGGCAGGTATTGCTCTACCAGTCCCAACACCCGGGAATGTATGCGTCTCAGGCGGAGGTAATGGCTCTCGAACTTGCTTAATTTGACGACCCCCATCGCTATCATACTCGGCGTCTTGCCGTTAACCCCGAGTATGCCGTACCCCATCACGTTCGTGCCCGGGTCTATACCTATTATAATACGGTTCCAGTCGCGGCGGGCGGCCTCCGCGTTCACGCTGGTTTTCAGCGGCGCCCGGAGGTCATCGTCGCTGTCGAGGGCAGTATGTCCGGCGTTTTCCCTCATTCGATAGCTATTTCTGCCATAAAGGTTGAAAAATGGGCCGCGCGTCCCTCGAAGCGGCGCATAAATTCGGCCAGCAGGCGCGAGCCTTCCCCCTCGCAAAGCCATTCCTGGGCCTTGTCGAGGTTGTCGGAACTGAGCTGGAACGCGAAATTCTTCGTGCCGGGCTCGGCGTTGGCGAGAATCAGATGGAAGCGCGGCTCGCCGCCATATACCTCCGAACCTCGTGCGGCGGGAGCCAGCTCGGTTTTGATCCAGTGTAGGAACTCCTTTTCGATTTTCTCGTCAATTACGAATGTCGTATTTTGCAGTACCATGGGGCTTTCAGATTTTCGAGGCGAATTTCCTTTCCAGACGGCTGCGGCGCAGATAGCGGGGAATGAACTTCAGATGGCGCGCGACTGTCGGGAAGAAGCCGTAGTAATAGCACATGATTTTAAACCTCTCTACCAGCGATTTGCGGCGGTTCTTGGCCGACATGCCTCCGGCGAGATAGTCC
>CAJUFH010000088.1 GCA_910585755.1 uncultured Muribaculaceae bacterium
GTATGACTCTGTCGGTTTGTGAGCCAACTTCGCCAGCATCCGCGTTATGATTATTCTTTGAAATTCTTTCATATTCTCTGTAGGTTTTACCAAAACAAAAAAGAGCGACAGTCTGAACTTTTTCCTCATTTGCTTTCGTGGGTTCTGGTAAACCTTTTGCCCAAATAAGTAAAAAGCAGTCTGCGCCCTTATCGGGTACAAACCTACCTTTCGACTTAACTATTTGGGGCTTTGAAATTTACCAGATTTACGAAAGCCAAATAATTCGTCTAAAAGTCGTTTGAAATATGTCTTGTTATCTTATGTTTCTGTTTCTTGCTTAATTTTTTTAAGGTTCTTAATCCACAAAGTAAGCAATAATTTTTGAAACACGCAAGAGCATATCGCAGAACCGCTTGAAAACACGTTGTCTAATCAGGCAAATCAGGTAATCAGGTATAACCCGGTATAATCAGGATATAATCTGGTTCCATTATCATCTCTTCTCATTGCCTTGTATTTGATTATGCGTAATTATACCGGTCAAATGCGGATTTGTTAAACTTGAAATGTTAAAATTTTCACCGTAGACAAAAAACTTTTCAGCTCAAAACAAAATTATGCGCCAGCAATAATAGCAACCTGTAAACCCCAACAAACTAATAGGTAACAGATATTGGCGAATAGGAATAGGTGTGTTATAATAACGAACGGCGCGGTATCGGGAGGGATACCGCGCCGTTCGTTTTATTGAGGGGGGAATGGCCGGGGGTTAGACGTAGCCGCGGACGATGCCGCGCTTGGAGTTGCGGATGAACTCGATGATTTCGTCACGCTCGCGGGTCGCGGGGAGCTCGGCCTCGATGCGGTCGACGGCGTCGGAGACGTTCAGACGCGACAGGTAGAGGTAACGGTAGATTTCCTGGATGTCGCGAATCTGGTCGTTGGTGAAATTGCGGCGGCGCAGGCCGATGGAGTTGACGCCGGTGTAGGCGATGGGGTCGCGGCCTGCCTTGACGAAGGGGGGGATGTCCTTGTTGACGCGCGAGCCACCCTGGAGCATCACGTGGGAGCCGATGTGGCAGAACTGGTGGATCAGCGAGCCGCCGCCGATGACGGCGAAGTCGTCAATCTGGACCTCGCCGGCGACCTGCGTGGCGTTCGACATGATCACGTTGTTGCCGATCTGGCAGTCGTGGGCGACGTGGGAGTATGCCATGATCAGGCAGTTGCTGCCGACGATGGTGTGCCCCTTGGAGGCTGTGCCGCGGTTCACGGTGACGCACTCGCGGATGGTCGTGTTGTCGCCGATGATGGCGACCGTCTCCTCACCCTTGAACTTCAGGTCCTGGGGGATGCCTGAGATGACGGCGCCGGGGAAAATCTTGCATCCCTTGCCGATGCGCGCTCCCTCCATGATGGTGCAGTTGGAGCTGATATGGGTTCCCTCGCCGATTTCCACGTTCTGGTCAATCGTCACGAAGGGGTCGATGACTACCGAGGGGTGGATTTTTGCGGCGGGGTGTATGTAGGCGAATGGCTGTTTCATAGTGGTCTGGGGGAGGGATTATTTGTTTTTGATAATCTGCGCCATAAACTCGCACTCGCAGACTACCTTGTCGGCGACGAAGGCTACGCCTTTCATCATCGCGCATCCGCGGCGCAGCGGCGACATGAAGGAGACGTGGAAGATGAGCGTGTCGCCGGGGACGACTTTCTGGCGGAACTTCACGTTGTCGATTTTCATGAAGTAGGTCGAATATTTCTCCGGTTCGTCGACCGTGCCGAGCACCAGCAGGCCGCCGGTCTGCGCCATGGCCTCTACCAGGAGCACGCCGGGCATGACGGGTTCCTGCGGGAAGTGGCCCATGAAGAAAGGCTCGTTGCCGGTGACGTTCTTGATGCCGACGATATAGGAGTCGCTCTTGTCGATAATCTTGTCGACCAGGAGGAAGGGGTAGCGGTGGGGGAGGTGCTGGCGGATCTGGTTGATGTCCATCAGCGGCTCGACGCTCGGGTTGTAGACCGGGGCCTGGAGCTCCTGGCGCTGGATTTCCTTGCGTACCTGCTTGGCGAAGGTGGTGTTGATCTTGTGGCCGGGACGGCAGGCGATGATGCGCCCCTTGAGGGGACGGCCGATCAGGGCGATGTCGCCCATGACGTCGAGGAGCTTGTGGCGCGCCGGCTCGTTCTCAAATTCGAGTGGGCGGTTGTTGATGTATCCGAAGTCGGTGATTTTCTTGCGCTCGCAACCCATCGTGTCGGAGATGTGGTCGAGCTGCTCCTGTGTCATCTCGCGGTCGTAGATGACGATCGCGTTGTCGAGGTCGCCCCCCTTGATGAGGTTGGCCTTCACCAGCGGCTCGATTTCGCGAACGAAGACGAAGGTGCGGCTCGACGCGATTTCCTTCTGGAAGTCGGCGACGTTCTCCAGGCGCGCGAACTGGTTGGACAGCACGGGGGAGTCGTAAGAAATCATGACGTCGATTGAGAAGTCGTTGTCGGGGAGCACGGTCAGGTGGGCGCCGGTATGCTCGTCGCGCACTTCGATTTTGTGCTTGACAACGTAGTAGTTCTTGTCGATAGTCTGCTCGGCGAGGCCGACGGCTTCGATTTTCTGGCAGTACTCGCGGGCGGAGCCGTCGAGAATCGGCATTTCGGGAGCGTTGAGCTTAATCAGGGCGTTGTCGATACCGGCGGCGTAGAGGGCGGCGAGGGCGTGCTCGATAGTCGAGATGCGGACGTCGCCGCGGGCGATGGTGGTGCCGCGGGAGGTGTCGACGACGTTTTCAGCCAGTGCGTCGATCACCGGTTCGCCGGGGAGGTCGACGCGCTGGAACTTGTAGCCGTGGTTTTCGGGAGCGGGGAGGAATTCGGCTTCGATTTCGAGGCCGGTATGCAGACCTTTGCCTTTGACGGAAAACTGTCCGTTGAGTGTCTGTTGTTTCATTCTATGTTGTGATAATGATGATATTCGGTGAGGGGCAGGGGGTTACTCGGCGGCGGAGAGTTTTGCGACGGCCTGCTCGAGCTGCTGCAGGCGGCGCATCAGGTCGGGGAGGTTCTTCTGCGCGACCACCATCCGGGCGAAGTTAGGGGCCGGGATGGCGGGGGAGCCCATCATGCGCTTGTCGGAGGGGATGCTGTTGGGCACTCCCGACTGGGCACCGAGCTGCACGTTGTCGCCGACGGTGATGTGGCCGGCGAGGCCGACCTGGCCGCCGAACATACAGCGGCTGCCGACGTGGGTGGAGCCGGCTATTCCGACCTGTGCTGCCATGACGGTCTGCTCCCCGATGGTGCAGTTGTGGGCTACCTGGATCAGGTTGTCAAGCTTCGTGCCGCGGCCGACGCGGGTCGAGCCCATCATAGCGCGGTCAATGGTTGTGTTCGCGCCGATTTCGACGTCATCCTCCAGGACCACGTTGCCGAGCTGGGGAATCTTTTCGTAGCCGTTCTCCGTCGGGGCGAAACCGAAGCCGTCGGCTCCGATCACGGCGCCGGAATGGATGATGCAGCGCTCGCCGATGACGCAGCCGTGGTAGACCGAGGCGTTAGGCTTGACGATGCTTCCTGCACCGACCTTCACACCGTCGCCGATATAGGCTCCGGGGAAAATCTTCACCCCGGGGGCGAGCTTAGCTCCCTTGCCGACATAGGCGAACGCGCCGATATACGCGTCAACCGGGACCTCCACGCCTTCGGCGATGAAGCATGGCTGCTCCACTCCGACGGGATTCGGCTCGAGCATTTTCGAGGCCATCTGCATCAGGGATGCTACGGTCGCGTACGGGTCGTCGACGCGTATGAGCGTGCATTTTAGCGGCTTCTCGGGGGAGAAGTCGCGGCTGACGAGGACGGCCGACGATTCGGTGTCGTAGATGAAATGGGTATATTTGGGGTTGGCCAGGAAAGAGATGGCACCAGTGTGTCCCTCTTCTATTTTGGCGAACGAGTCGATAATAATGTCGCCGTTACCTTCAACGGAACCTCCGCAGAGGGAGGCAATCTGGTTTACGGAAAATTGCATCAGTTTCGATTTGTTACCCGCGGGGCCGTCAGAGAGGCGGTCAGGCGGCTATTTTAAGAATCTTTAAGCGCACTATATCGCTAAGATTCTGCAAAGTTCGCGAAATTTTTCGGAATATGCTCCATATTTGCCGAAAAACTTCACATCGCGGGGATTTCTGCGCGGAAACATCGCTTTTTCAGGGGGCGCCAACGCTGCTCCCGGCAATAAAAGGGCGTTATTTTCCGTTATAAACATATATCTTACTTGCATAAAAAGAACAGAAACCTTAACCAATGAAAAGACTGATGATCGACCTTTGCGCCGGCACGCTCTTCGCCTCTGCGGCGCTCTGCGGGGCCGCTCCTGCAAAAGCGGCGGAGAACGGCGGCTATGACGCCCGCTTCGCGGCATTTCCCCATTACGAGGGTGACGACCTCGGACTGACAATCACACCGCAGGGCGCGGCGCGTTTCCGTCTCTGGTCGCCGGAGGCGGCGCAGGTGAAGCTGCGGCTGTATAAGAATGGCCGCGGGGGTGAGCCGCTGCGCACTATTGATATGCGGCGAGCCGAGAACGGTACCTGGACCGCCGAAATCAACCCCGCGCCGATGGGGCAGTACTATACTTTCCAGGTGCTTCACGACGGCAAATGGCTCGACGAGACCCCGGGGGTCTGGGCCAAGGCTGTAGGAGTCAACGGCGGCCGCGCCGCGATTATAGATTTCGCGGGGACCGATCCGGAGGGCTGGAAGGATGACAAGGGTCCGAAAATCGACAATATAACCGACGCGGTGCTCTACGAGATGCACCACCGCGATTTCTCCATCCACCCCTCGTCGGGGATTGCCAACAAGGGTAAGTTCCTGGCTCTTACGGAGGAGGGAACGGTTACGCCGCTCGGCGACAAGACTGGAATCGACCACCTCAAGGAGCTGGGCGTGACCCACGTGCATATCCTTCCGAGCTATGACTTCAACAGTGTCGACGAGACGCAGCTCCCTTCCAACGGGTACAACTGGGGGTACGACCCGCAGAACTACAACGCGCCGGAGGGTTCCTATTCGACCAATCCGAACGATCCGGCTGTCCGCGTCAACGAGATGAAGCGGATGGTGAAGGCGCTCCATGACGCCGGAATCGGGGTTGTTATGGATGTTGTCTACAACCATACGGCTCAGAACGACGACAGCAATTTCTCGCTGACGGCTCCGGGGTATTATTACCGCCACCGCGCCGACGGCTCCTATTCGGACGCTTCGGGATGCGGCAACGAGACGGCTTCCGACCGCCCGCAGGTGGCCGACTATATTGTCAATTCCGTCAAATACTGGGCGAAGGAGTACCATATCGATGGTTTCCGCTTCGACCTTATGGCGATACACGACACGGAGACGATGAACCGCGTGGCCCGCGAGCTGAAGGAAATCAATCCTTCGATTTTTGTCTATGGCGAGGGCTGGACAGCGGGTGATTCGCCGCTTCCCGCCGAGCGTCGGGCGCTGAAAGAGAATGTAGCCAAGATGGATGGAATCGCGGTGTTCTCCGACGACATCCGCGACGCGGTCAAGGGACATTATTCCGATGCTGCCGACCGCGGGTTCGCCACGGGGAAGCCGGGCAACGAGGAGACGGTTAAAATCGGCATTGTCGGGGCTACGGCCCATCCGCAGGTCGATTACTCGAAGGGGAACAACTCCAAGTTTCCCTATGCGGCCTCTCCGGCGATGGTTGTCAACTATGTGAGCTGCCACGACGACCTGACTCTTACCGACAAGCTCGCCAAGTCGATGGCGGGGAGCACGCCGGAGGAGCGGCAGCGCGCAGCGCGGCTTGCCCAGACGATTGTGTTTACCTCGCAGGGGACGCCGTTCATGTTCGCCGGTGAGGAGGTTTTCCGCGACAAGAAGGGGGTTCACAATTCCTACAAGTCGCCGGACAGCGTCAACGCTATCGACTGGACGCTCAAGCACGCCAACGCGGAGCAGTTCGCCTACTACAAGGAGCTGATCGCGCTTCGCAAGGCGCATCCTGCGTTCCGCATGACTGACGCGGCGGAGGTCGCGCGCCATTTGCGATTCGAGAAGGTCAAGGGGGACAATCTGATTGCCTACCAGCTTCTCGACAACGCCAATGGTGATGATTGGAAGAGCATCTTCCTCGCGTTCAACGGGGCGGCCTCCGGGCAGAGCGTCAAGCTCCCCAAGGGGGAGTGGCTCGTCGTCGCCTACGACGGGAAGCTCAGCCACGAGGGGCTGACTTCCGCTCCCGGTCTCGACGGGGTTGTTTCCGCCGAGGGTGAGCCGGTCGTTATCAAGGGGGGCCGGACTATCGAGGTTCCCGCCACGAGCGCCTTCATCGCGGCCAGGCTCAGATAAGGGCTGCGGCTCTTGCGCTTCCGGGTTGTTGTCTGAAGAGCGATAGCTGGCCGCCAGATAATCGGCGGCAATCGGGAAACGACCGTGCGTTCTGAAAAATGCCCAAGGATCCATAACTTTTTTTATCGCGAAGATAGGGGTGCGGAGGCGCCCCGCGGATGCGATAATGCAACTCTTCCCCCAAAGCCGGGAGCCGGCCCTGTCGCGGACAG
>CAJUFH010000089.1 GCA_910585755.1 uncultured Muribaculaceae bacterium
TTTTGTGTATAAAATAGAGACTGCCTAACTTTGGTTGTTAGACAGCCTCTGTTTTTTTGCTAAATCTGAGGAGAATATTTCATTTAGTTACTATCTTCGCGGATAGAAATATTGACACCTTATGACTGGATTCAAGTGGAGAACGGTACTGGCGGCTATCGCTGCCATAGTCGCCGGGATAGCGGCGACAGCGCAAACAATGAATGAGACTACCCGCGCCGACGGCCGGTCGCTCAGCTCGCGCGGCACGGCTGAAAGATTTCTTGCGTCCAACGCACCGAGCCTGAGCTTGGATACGGCGTTTACCCACGCCGAGTTTGCCGACTGGCGCTCCAGGATGAGCGTCGAGATGGCGCGGCTAATGCGCCACCCCCGCGTCGAAGCAGCGCCCCCTGTAAAGGTGCTGGAGGCAAAGCGACCCGGCTACCGAATCGAGAAATGGGAATCATACCCGCTCGGAGGATCCGTCGTGCCGTTCCTCGTAATGATTCCTGACAACAGCAACGTCGCTGAGCCGGGGCAGGCGTTACCGGCCGCACTCTGTATTCCCGGTTTCGGGCAGACCAAGGAACTGCTCGCGGGCGAACATATGGGGAATTTCTCGCTGGAAGGGGAGCGTGATTCAGTCTTCCGCCCTGCGGCAATGGGCCGCAGGTATGTCGAGGAGGGGATTGTGGCCGTGGTGGTCGACAATCCCTCGTGCGGAGAGCTTTCAGATAACGGATATTTCGACTACCTGGCGACCTCGCGGTTCCTTCTCGAAGCCGGATGGAGCTATCTCGGGCTCGCCTCGTGGCAGGACAAGGTCATACTTGACTGGATGAAACGGCAACCGTCCATTAACCCAAAGCGCATAATCGTCAGCGGGTTCTCGCTCGGCACGGAGCCGATGATGGCGCTCGGGCTGCTCGACGATTCCATTTACGCGTTTGTCTACAACGACTTCCTCTGCCGGACCCGCGAAAGAGCCTTTACGATGAACAAGCCCTCCCAGGACGGGGCACGCCCTTTCCCGAACACTATCGAACACCTTATCCCCGGCTTCCTGACCATTTTTGACTTCCCGGACATAGTCGCTGCTCTCGCCCCGCGCCCCGTAATCTGCACCGAAGGGGGAATGGACCGCGATTTCAAATTGATAGCCAAGGCCTACGACATAGCCGGCGCGCCGGGAAACTTCGAGTACCACCACTATCCCAAATTCGCCGATCCCGCCGACCGCGTTCTACTCGACAAAATGCCCTCGGGTATCGACCGGGCGGAGTTTTTCCGCCTCGCCAACGTCGATCCGCCCCACCATTATTTCAAGAGCGAGCTTGTAATCCCCTGGCTTCGTACCCTCCTCTCTACCCCCGCGGCAGAGTAAGCTGCTATCCTATATTCAACCAATCAAGTGCCGATTGGAGGACAGCGTCATACCAAACTTTATCATTATCATTTTGCTTTGCCAACTCCCTCGCCCGATCGAATAAACGCTTGATATGCTGTGGCGTAGGTATCGCAGCGGCATTATAGGAATCATCAACCATCTTTTTGAAGACGTTCAATGGCAAAGGAATTATATTTGCACGCCCTCCATATTGCGCGACATTCAATTTGTGTAAGACAAAACAATGACTCACAACAGTAGGATTGATATTAGGCGCGATAAACAAACAGTATGTGTTTTTCCCTTTCTCCTCTGCAAGTTTTCCAGTATGGCGCGCAATTGATTCACCCTCCTTTTCATACTGCTTATGGCCTTTTTGCATCGTCACCTCGACGGCGACAGCAAAATTGCCGTAATCACATTCTATGTCTGGCCTGTTACCCATGGCAGTTGATAACGGTCGCCCGAAATCATCGAATTTGAAGTTAGCGGTAACTTCGCCTCCATCAAGCATAGTCATAGCTCGCCAGGTGTTCCACTCCAACATCAAAGGAGCATCATAGAGAGTACGATCCTTCGCAATTTTATCAAAAAGCGCCTGTATATCTTCATATTCCCGATATGACTTCAGAGACGACACTTGAAGTTTGATTAACTCCGCCTTCCTTTTATTAACCAATTCATCGAAATGAGTTTTCAAACCATCCAAAGTCATTTTGTCAAGGATAGGTTCCTCTGGGAATGACATTTGTAACTTTTCTCGAAGTAACGATTCGTCATCGGTTAATAGCGCTGGTACCCTTGGATTCCCGATATAATTGACAAATTGCTCAGTATCTTTAAGAAATATCGGTTTTCTTTCGCAATGGGTCAACACATAATCTACGTCAGCACGATGCTCCGGGACTATGGAAATCGTATGGCCAGAGTATGATAGCTCCACCATCCCGGTAGCCCTTAAATATCTAATACACGCATCCGCATAGTCACGCATATTGGATGCTTTCGTTGAAATGAATTTTTCTAAGGAAGCCTTTTTGTTTTCCCTGGTTTTAATCTTCCCTCTGACTATATCTTCCCGATATATTGCTAAGATTTCTTTATGAAGAATATGTTGTTTGAACTGATTGTAATTTAAAGAAGTTGCTTCTTTTTCGCACCTGTATTTTTCAATTTTTGATACTATGCGATTAAACTTTCTGAAATCGATTAGTTGCAGCCCGAAAATTTGCAATTCATCAAACGAGATATGGCCAAAATGCCGAATGAGTCTGAATAATTCCAAAAAGGGTTTAACGCAATATTCTGAACAATTGCGCCCCAACTTATGATATGGCGACGGAAGCTGAAATTTGAGCAGTTGGCGGAAAAATAATTCTTGCTTGTTCCGGCTTGAAATCAATAGTTTCCCGGCTGGTGTCAGCTCAACTAATGGAGAGAGAGTAACGAAACCATATGCCTTAGGCGCACGATTAATTCTGTCCCGAGCACTAAACGCCGGGTCTTTTTTACCTTCTCCCAGAAAGAACTCCTTTTGTGAAAGAAGCTCCATAAAACTGGTTTGTGTTTTCTTATCCCATTTTTCTCCTGCGAAATATTTGTCTAAAAGATCTAATTCCGGAATAATTCTTTCAGGAGTGCGGGGAGAAGTAGTCACAAATAATATCCTGCTATTAAGAACCGCCATATATAATGTCAGAATTGTAACCGATGATTGTTCAATTGGTAATTGGCCACCAAAATATGAGAAGCAGTTGACTTAAACCGATTTCTTATATTTACCGCATACGATTTAGCATATTCGTCAACAATAAGATCGCCATACAGCCTCTCCGTCAAAGGCGTACGGCCAATGACCATCAGAGCGGGGCATCGTAAGCGCCTAAATCTATCTGCCAGCTCCTCATGCGCTTCGTCATTGAAGCCATTTCGATATTCCGTGTTCCCATAATCTGAAAAGACACAATCATAAGGAGGATCCAAAAACATGAAGTCATCCGCTTCTGCCATATCAAACACACGTGAATAATCAGCATTTAATATTTCCGCAGAAGCTAACAACCTGCTATGCGCCTCGGTTACTGATGTGATATTAAAAGTTTTATACCGTCCGAACGGGACATTAAATTCCCCTTTTGCATTATACCTGATCATCCCGGAGTAAGAGGTCTTATTAATGAAGTAGTATAACAACGCGTCTGAATACTCCTTATCAATAAGCCCGTTATACATATCGCGGAGTCTATAATATAATTCTTCGTTACCATCGGCAACTCTTTCATCAGGGTGCGATTCTTTTAAGTTGTCGAAAGCTCGTCTATTACTTTTATATATGGCATCAATGTCCGTTAATTCTTTACTGAAATTATCGAAATCATCCCTGACTCCACGATAAAACGTGATTAACTTGCGATTGATGTCATTAATAACCGCACGGCGAGGTTCTAAATGGAAATATAAAGCTCCTCCTCCAAAAAACGGCTCCATATACCGTCCGCCAAAATCAGGAATAAACGGTAAAATATGAGGCAGTTCCTTGGACTTTCCTCCGCGATATTTAATCAATGGGTTCATTAATGGCGGTTTATTGTCGTCTGCAAATTTACGATGAAATTTCTGTATCTGCAACTTCTTAACCGTCTATTGCTTTATCGCTTAATAGAAAGGGCGCAGAAGGCGGGCTACGCCGCGGAGGCCGGAGCGCTGGAGGGCGTAGGCCAGACGAAGGAGCACCCTTGAGCCGGCGGAGGGTTCTTCGGCAAGGAGACGCGACAACAGGGCGGAGGCCTTGGCGGACTCCCCTTCCTTGGCGTAATCTCCGGCAAGAATGGCCCCTTTAAGCCCGACATAGCGACTAAGCCTGGGATGCGATTCGGCGCGCATAACTTCCAAAGCGTGCTCCCAAACATCTGACTGCGAGGCGAAATCCTGCCGCGAAATAGAATCCTTATGCGCCCGCCAGATGACGGTCGGTTCTCCCGTCAGCTTGAGGATTTTCGGATTCCCGGAGAGTATTCTGAGCCCAAGCTCTATGTCGTCCCATCCCCTTACCTCGGGATTCCACCCTCCCGCATGTCGGAAAAGCGACGTTCGGGCGGCATACCGCTGCGTGGCGAGGGAGCCGTGCATTATATTATGCCACTGGACGTCGGTATCATAAAACCGCATCACCTTACCGACAAACCTCCCGGATGCGTTGCCGACCGAGACATCCCACCCTATAAGGTCAACATCGGGATTACGCCGGAAAGCGTCGACAGCGAGGGCCGCATGGACCGGGGCCATAAGGTCGTCGCTGTCGAAAAACATTGTGTATTCCGTCGTCACCTGTCGCAAGCCACATTCCCGCGCGGCGGCGGCTCCCTGAGTTGTCTCGCTGAGTATGTCAACCGCGAATGTCGGGGTTTCGACCTCGCGCTTCCATTGCCTGAGCGTTTCGAGAGTGCCGTCGGTAGAGTTGTTGTCTACCAGGATTATCCTCAGCGGACGCAGGGTCTGCGCCGCGATACTGTCAAGCGTTGGCCGTACCAAATGCTCCCGGTTGAAAACCGGGACCACTATGGTAAGCAATGTTTCTGTGGCGGACATGACTGGCGGGTTTTGCCACGAATATCAGATAACGCGCAGCAGGTAATAATTCTTCTTCCCTTTCTGGACGAGGATGTACTTGTCGTTAAGGAGCATATCGAGAGACGCCGGAGCGTACGGGTCGGCGATCTTCTCCTTGTTGATTGAGAAACCACCACCCTGGGCAAGTTTGCGCAGCTCACCCTTGGAGGGGAAGACGGGAGCGCGGTCGGTCAGCAGGTCGGCAATCGAGATGCCGTCGGCGATGTCCTGACGGGACACTTCGAACTGCGGCACCCCCTCGAACACGGAGAGGAGCGTCGCCTCGTCGATTTTGCGGAGCGTCGCGGCGGCCTTGTTGCTGAAAAGAATCTGCGACGCCTCGACCGCCATCTCGTAGTCCTTTTCGGAGTGTACCATGCAGGTAATCTCCTTTGCGAGGCGCTTCTGCAGGGGACGCAGCCCGGGATCGGCCTTCTGCTCCTCTACGAGCGCGTCGATTTCCTCCTTGGAGAGGATGGTGAAAATCTTGATGTATTTCTGAGCGTCCTCGTCGGAGACGTTGAGCCAGAACTGGTAGAACTGGTAGGGGGTCGTGCGGGCCGGATCGAGCCATACGTTGCCGCTCTCGGTCTTGCCGAATTTGCCGCCGTCGGCCTTCGTGATGAGCGGGCAGGTAAGGGCGAAGGCGTCATCGGCTCCGGCGATGCGGCGAATCAGCTCCGTGCCGGTAGTGATGTTGCCCCACTGGTCCGAACCGCCGAGCTGGAGACGGCAACCCTCTGTCTGGTAGAGATGCAGGAAGTCGTAGCCCTGGAGGAGCTGGTAAGAGAACTCCGTGAACGACATACCCTGCCCGGCGTCGCCGGAGAGGCGCTTCTTGACGGAATCCTTCGCCATCATGTAATTGACGGTGATGCACTTGCCAATGTCTCGGATAAAGTCCAGGAAACCGTAGTCCTTCATCCAGTCGTAGTTGTTGACGAGGATTGCAGCGTTAGGCGCGTCGCTGTCGAAATCGAGGAATTTGGAGAGCTGTTTCTTAATCGCCTCCTGGTTATGGCGGAGGGTCTCGACGTCGAGCAGCTTGCGTTCCTGGCTCTTCATCGAGGGGTCGCCGATCATGCCGGTCGCGCCGCCAATCAGGGCGATGGGCTTGTGGCCCGAACGCTGGAAGTGTTTGAGCATCATCACGCCCACGAGGTGGCCTATATGGAGCGAGTCAGCCGTCGGGTCGATACCGAGGTATGCCGCGGTCATCCCCTTTTTGAGTTGTTCGTCTGTGCCGGGCATCATCTGGTGGATCATGCCGCGCCAGGTAAGTTCCTGTATAAAGTCCATTTTGGTATATTATTCAATTAAGTTTCGCAAGTTTTCAACTTGCTCACCTTAAATGGTGAAGGGTGAATGGTG
>CAJUFH010000090.1 GCA_910585755.1 uncultured Muribaculaceae bacterium
TTTAGCCTGTTTAGACCATAAAAAGAGACTGCCCAAACTTGTTAGACAGTCTCTGAAAGCAGAACTGGAATCTTCACAGATGCCATATCCTGTTTCGATAGGCTTTCAGTTCCTCTTCCGGAAACTGAGCTATCGCTTTGTCAAACTCACGGAGTATCGCGGTTTTATCATCCGGCAATGCTCCCGTGATTGGTACCGTATTGGAAATATGATGGCCGAGTAGATTAACCCGAATGTTCAGGCGGTCTATAAGTGTGCGCATCTCAACAAGTCGCTCAATCTCCGGCTCCTCGATATATGTGCCGTCCGATACCTCCTGATATAACCGGGATTCGGGGAATATTGTCAGTGAAACGATATTGATGATGCAGGGGTGCAGCTTGTTTAGAACATCGGATGTGGCTATCGCGCTTGCCTCGCCGCAGCCTTTACCTCCGAGTCCGTTGAGGTAGAACACATTGTAGCGGATCCCGGCTTCGTCGAGTTTTGAAAGCTGTTCAAGGATGTCAGATGCATGATAACCCTTGTTCATCCGCTCCAGTGTCGGATCATGCGCCGTCTCGATACCGATGTTTATGCTGTCGAGTTTCAGATAGTGGAGATTCTTCAATTCCTCTACTGATTTTGGAGTGATATCGGTGACGCGGGCGAACATCCCGAATGAAACCATGTGGGGAAGATATTTTCTCAACAGGAGTGCCACTTCAATAAGCTTGTTGTAACTCAATGCGAATGGGTTTGCTCCGGTGAGATAAACGCGCCTGGCGTGCGGTTGCCACTGACGGATAACCTTCAGGTCTTCCTCTACTTCCGAAAGCGGCGACATACGGAAAGGGGTTCCGTGGTAAAGGCTGCAGAACTTGCACTTGTGCCATGTGCAGCCGGAGGTCAGTTGCAGGAGCTGGGAATTTGCCTCGTAGGGAGGACGCCAAACCTGGCCTGTGAAATGTAGTTCCGGATATGTCATATCTCGATATTATTTAGTACTTTTGTGATGCAAAATTAGATGATAATCAGAGCCAAAGCAACAACTTACCGAAAGGTCTGACCCTTACCGAAAAGTTTGTTTTGCTTGTTATCAGCCTCTTTGCATGACTAAATATGGCAAAAAGTTAGACTACGAATATTGCAAAGCGGCTCCAATGCTCGAATGGCTGGGCAATAAGTGGGCGCTGGTTGTTCTCGTGAAGATTTCCGAGAACGAACCGGTGCGCTTCAATGAGTTGTACCGCGACATACCATCGGTGTCGGAGAAGGTACTGTCGCAGGTGCTTCGCCAGTTGGCAACCGACGGCATAATACGCCGCGAACTGTTCCCTGATGTACCTCCGCGCACAGAATATTCCGTGACAGATTTCGGCAAGACCCTTTTGCCACACGTTGAAGCCCTCATCAACTGGGGACGAGAAAACTTCGATACAATAATGACAAACCGTCAAAATCAAAAAAAATAACTATATGGAAATGAAATTCTGTCAGAGCTGCGGAATGCCGATCACCAACGAAATTCTCGGCACGAATGCTGATGGCACGCCAAATGAAGATTACTGCGCCTACTGCTACAAGGACGGCAAGTTCGAGCAGGATATGACTATGGAGCAGATGATTGACCACTGCGCGCAGTTCACGGAAGAAATAAACAAGCAATCGGGACAGAATCTTACTACAGAGCAGGCAAAAGAGATGATGCGCCGGTTCTTCCCGCATCTCAAACGCTGGAAACAGTATTGCGGCTCTGACCTGATAAGAAAAGCTGAGGCTCTTCTTGCGGAATGTACTACTGTAACCATAGCGTCTGTAAACAGCGATGGCTTTCCGCGCCCTGTCCCGATGGCGAAGGGAGATACTCAGGGATGCAATATCGTCTGGATGGCAACGGGGGCCGACTCTGTGAAAGTTGCCGATTTCAAGCGTAATCCGAAAGCCGGGTTATGCTATGATAAAGAGGGTTCAAGCGTCTGTCTGCGTGGCACCGTGGAGATTATCGATGATGACGATATCCGCAGGGATAAATGGCAGGATTGGTATATAAATCACTTCCCGGGTGGACCTGCAGACCCGAACTATTTGCTGCTTCGCTTCGTAGGCACTGAAGCTACCATATGGATTGACCATGAATTTGCCCATATTCAAATATAATTTCCTGCCATGAAGAATATCTTAGCGGACAAAGGACTCATAGCGGCGTGCGGACTTTACTGCGGTGCGTGCCGGAAGTATCTGTCGGATAAATGCCCCGGCTGCCAGGATAACGCGAAGGCGGCATGGTGCAAGATAAGGTCATGCGCCAGGGGTAAGTGTTTCTGCTCTTGCGCCGAATGTCCCCGGGATGTAACCGGCTGCAGGACTTACTCCAATCTCATCGGGAGGATTTTCGCCTTTCTTTTCAGGTCAGACCGTCCGGCTTGCATCCGCTACATCCGCGAGCATGGCGAACAGGCTTTCGCCGAGGAAATGGCGAGACGCAAATGTCAGACAATTAAAAGACAGTAATATGCCATACATATCAATCGAGAGCGGAAAGCTAACCGCTGAACAGAAACGGCTGCTCATAGAACGGCTCACGACGACCGCCTCCGAGATAACCGATATCCCGGAGCAGTTCTTCACAGTAACTATCAAGGAGTTGCCGGACGAGAACTTAGGTATCGGCGGCAAGTCCATTGATGCGATTAAACGCAACTACAAACCATGAGCCTGCAATTACGCCCATATCAACCTTCGGATGCCGCTGTGATTACATCGTGGCTTAAAAGCGAGTATCTTATGCGCCAATGGTGCGCCGACAGATACGAGCGTTACCCCGTCACTCCCGGAGATATGAACGCGTATTTCGAGAGGCATATCGACGGGCAACGCGCCCGCGCCCTGACAATGACGGATGGCGATGATATTGCCGGGTACATCACCTTGCGCACTCCGGCTGATAATCCGGCTGAGCAACGGCTGGGATTCGTCATAGTCGATGACTCGAAGCGCGGCCGCGGGTTGGGGAAGGCTCTTGTTTCAATGGCGGTCGGATATGCCTTTGAGACGCTTGGAGCCGCGAAGGTTTCGCTCGGTGTCTTTGAAAACAATCCGTCGGCCATCCATTGCTATGAGGCGGCGGGATTCCGTCGCGTGTCGTTACCAGAAACTGAGAGTTACGAATGCCTTGGCGAAACGTGGAACTGTATCGAAATGGAAATAGAAAATGACTCCTCGAAACATTCTTGACATAACGGGGCGGAGGGATTTCCGCGAGTGGCTGGCGGCGAACAGTGCTGCGGAAAGAGAGTGCTGGATTGCCGTAAAGCGCGGCAAGACGCCGCCGGAGGATGCTTTGTGGTATCTTGACGCGGTAGAGGAGGCTTTATGTTTCGGCTGGATAGATTCGACGGTCAAGAACGTGGATGGCGTGACTCTCCAGCGTTTTGGCCCGCGAACCAAAAACGGACGATGGACGGAGCTGAACAAAGAGCGTTGCCGACGGCTCGAACGCCTCGGCCAGATGACCGACGCGGGACGCGCGGTCTGCCCCGACCTCGATGCCGGATTTGAGATTATGCCGGAAATCGTTGCCGCGTTCAAGGCCCGTGCTACCGCCTGGACGAATTTCCGCGGCTTTCCGCCGTTGTACCGGCGGGTGAGAATCGACAATATCCAGCGAGTGGCAGCCAAGCCCGAGCTGTTTGAAAGCCGTCTTACAAAGCTCATCGAAGCGAGCGAACGCGGAGAGATGATAGGCGACTGGCACGACTGCGGCCGGCTGCTGCAACGCCCCGTCGAGGACAACGGCGAGGCTGAGCTATGAAAACCATGCGGGAAAAAATAGACAACAACTAAACAGTTTCTAATAGAAAAACATAAGTATTTTATGACTATCGAGACTGAGAGACTCATCCTCCGGCCTTGGCTGGAAACAGACGCCGGGGCATTGTTCCGCTACGCGAGCGACCCCGACATAGGGCCGATCGCGGGATGGGAGCCGCATACGTCAGTCGAAAACAGCCTGGAAATAATCCGGACTGTTTTCGCCGCGCCCGAGGTCTACGCTGTCGTGCTGAAGGAGACGGGGGAGCCGGTCGGCAGTTGCGGCCTGATGTTTTCCGACAGCCTCCACTCCGCGGATATGGGGGAAAGGGAGGCGGAAATCGGCTACTGGATCGGCAAACCGTACTGGGGCCGCGGACTGATTCCCGAGGCTGTCGGCGCGTTGCTGGCAAGGGGCTTCGGCGAGCTCGGGCTTGAAGCCGCGTGGTGCGGATACTACGACGGCAACACCAAGTCGAAGCGCGTATGTGAAAAAAGCGGTTTCCGGTTCCATCATACCAATATCGGGGTCACTTCCCCGCTGGGCGACCTGCGCACGGAGCATTTCTGCCGCATGACGCGGGAAGAGTTCTTCCGGGGCCGTCAGGGCTGACCCTGCGCCGATGCCGGCTGCGGTGCGGGCTGCTGAGAAGCCTGGGACGGGGCGGGAGCCGGCTGGGCCGGAGCAGTGCCGCGGGGCGGCTCCTTGGGCGTGACGCGGGTCGAAGCCGGAGAGTCGGGAGCCGCGGGCGACTGGAAGAAGGGATAAGGGATACCGTAGATTTCGTCGATGTCGCGGCTGGAGCTCAGGTAGCCGTCCACTACCGTGTCGCGGCCCGACGGGTTCTCGAACGCGTAGAGCTGGAAGAAGCGCAGCATCGCGGCAAGATGCTCGAAAACGCTGTCTTGGATCGCCTCGTAGGGGAACCAGCCTGAGGTCGCCGTGAAGCAGTAGACCTGGAACGGAATCCCCGTAGGGGTCTGCGCGAGGGTCGAGACGAAGCAGTCGTCATCGTGGGAGATATGCGGATTCGCGTCAAGCCACATCTTGAAATACGCCCTGAAGAGCCCGAGATTGGTGTCGATGGTGCCGTCGACCAGCCCCGCCGGGTTATTTACGTCAGCGACCTCCCCGGCGTCGCGCTGCTCGACCTTCTTTGCGATCCATGCCCCCATCATCGGCACCTTGCTTACCGCCTGGAGCATCTCCGCAGTCGCCGGCAGCACACTGTCGGCGTCAATCATATAGCTGCGGCATATGCGGCGCGTATGGCTGACCTGCATCGTGCGGTAGTTCGTGAAGCCGGAACTGATAAGGCTGTACGGGGGGACGGTCGTGGTCGTCTTGTCCCAGTTGAGCACCTTGACAGCCGTCAGCGACACCTCCTGCACCGTCCCGTTAGCCTCGCCGGCCTTGATCCAGTCGCCGACATGCAGGCTGTCGTTCTCCGAAAGCTGCACCCCGGCCACGACCCCGAGGATGCTGTCCTTGAACACTAACATCAATACGGACGCGAACACCCCCAGCCCCGCCAGGAGCGAGCCGGGCGACTTGTCGACAACCACCGCCACCATTACAATCACCGCCACAATCCACAGAATCCCCTTCGCGAGCTGCGCCAGGCCGTTCAGCGGCAGGTGGCGCTTGTTGGCCCGCTCGTCGATATTATGCCATATCGCGTTCACAGACGCCACGAGAGCCGCCGCGATAACGTAGACGATATATATCAGCGTCAGCTTCGTCAGCGCCCCTGAGAGGCTGTTATGGTTCGACAGGGTGAACTGAATCAGTATTAGGAACACCAGCGGGGTGATAATCCTGCATACCTTATGGAAGAAATTCTGCCGCGTCAGAGCCGCGTACATCCCCGAATTGAGGCGCTTCGCGAGAACAGATACAAGCCGCAACACAACCCACTGCACGATATATCCCGCGACGAGCGCCACTCCGAGCACCACCGCCGAATACAGGAACGTCACGAGCGTAGTGTTGTTGTCGAGGCTGAACACCCCGAGAATCCAGTCGACGATATTCATTATGAATTTCGCGATCGAGTAGGAGACGCCCGATCTGTCGCCGATGAAATGCGTGACATCGATCGGCTTCGACGCGACGACAGCCACCGAGGCTATGTTGCAGCTAAACGGCATAATGGACTTGTTAGAGCAGGTTGATCATGGCCGCCACGTCAGTGTCGCCCCAGAAATCGGCTATTGTAAGCCACAACATAAGCAGGATAATCAGAACCCCGACACCGATCCACAGCCAAATGCTGGCGCGTTTCTCCTCGCGCCGTTCTCTTCTTTCTTCGCTTTCCATAATCGTAAGTTGAAACGTTATTTTACTCTATAACGCCCCAGCCCCCGCGATAGTTCCGATAAACGTGTCTATAAAAGAAAGGCCCCCGGATGTCCTGACGGACGTCCGGGGGCCGGAAGGTGGCGGC
>CAJUFH010000091.1 GCA_910585755.1 uncultured Muribaculaceae bacterium
CGAAAAGAAAAATATATTAACACAACAACGCCGAAACCCGTAGGCTCCGGCGCATGGTGCTATGGAGATATTTAACTTACTACTCTTGACAATATGAAGGGTCGATAAGCTCTTTTAATCGTTCTGGGGCGTGTGTTGACACGAACGTAAATTCATCGTCGGTTAATCCTTTAGGTGCATGGAATACGATGTTAATCATTACAAACCATTCTCCGTCGTTTTTCCCTTTATCGGTAATTTGTGCGTAATAGAGATATTTTAACGAGTTAGCTATTTCAAAAGAAATATCACGAGGTATATAACCAATATGAACATCGTCCAAAAGCACTTTCACGGCTGAAGAATCATATTCGTTCTCCGGCTCCGCTACTAAGTTAACAAATTCGTAATCTTCGGCCGCTCTTAACGCGCTGTTAGCTTTCGGGCCACGGTAATTGATACCAACAACGCGGCAACTTTCAGTTTTATAAGTTAGGGTATTAGCTTTTTGTATTAGCGAATCGACTTTTGTCGCTATATCTTCGGGCTTTCTTCCTTTCACGTTCAGGATAAGGATTAACCCCAAAAGAAGCAAGATAATAATTATTGTGGCGGTCATGGCGTAAGATTTTGAATATCTTCCGCCGGTTTTCGGGAGTTTGACAGCGCAAATTTACGGATTTTTCACGGTAATAGGGTGAAAAATTGGAGATTGCAACACAAAAAACGCGGTTTTTGACGTAAAATTTTGCTCCACTTCTCACCAAATACCACAATATCAAGCAACTAAACGCGCCCAAAATGAAAAACGCAATTTTCGACGCGCTCCGTAGGGCGGCCCGCTCTGACGGCCGAAAGTAATTACCACCCCTTACCGGGGGTGAAATGTGAGGTTTTGAATCGTTACGGCGTTATGAGAGGGCGCACACGACACCGCCCGGCGGCTGTGCTGTCGTCGGGCGGTAACATGGTCGGATAATAGTCGGTATGTAGGTCGGTCAGCCGTCGAACTTGTCGGCTACCCACTGCGCTGCCATTGCGTCGGCTCCTGTGTTGGAATCGGCGGCGGCTCGTGTAGCGGTCAACCAACGGCGGCGCATCATCAGGTACTTGAAAGCGTCGGAGAAATTGGTCGATAACCTCGGCAATTTCTTTGCCTCCAGCTTCTCGGTTTTCTTCACCTTCGTCACTACCTTGACACTGCCCCGGTACTTTACCTCGGCTTTTGCTCCCTCGATGCTTGAAATCATTTCGGAACAGTTCAGCACATCAACCAGAAGGAGCGGTAATTTCTTATTCTCACCGCGCATAAGTTCGTGCATGAAATTATATTCGGCGTTTTGCGGAAGGTTGGCCTGCTTCCTTGATTTAAGGTTAACAGTCCAGCCGGTACGCCGTTCGTCGCCGTCCTTCTCGATAGCCTCCTTTATCTGTTTGGCATAGTCAACGCCTTGACGCTGGAGGTTATTACCGGAACGGTCATAATAGAGGTTCAGCACCTTTGTAGGGTAATCGGCGAAAAAGTCGAGGAATTGGTCGGCAAGTTCCCGCATCCAACCCGGAGGTAACTCGTAGAAATTTTTATGCACACGGTAATATTTACCGTCCTCCTGTCCGATTACCAACGAAAGCATATTACCGAAATCCATACCGCCGTCGAGAGGTCGGGAGGGGTCGAGGTAACGGAGTTCGTTCCATGTGAACGCCGCTTCACCTGAATAAGTTCCGTCGGTGTACTTGTGTTTATCGCCAAACAGAACGTAAAACCTCGCGTCCTTGCGAACGCCGGGGCGCATACCTAACACGGATTTAAGGAACTCGTGCAGCTCCAACGCGCCATTATAGAGGCGTTTCGCATAATCGACCGTAAGAATGTCGATATTAACGAAACTCGAAATATTCATAAAGAAGGTTTGCCCCTTGCGCAGCTTCAGAAGGCCCTCGGTATAATAGTCGATTTTCTTTTCTATCCTCGCGATCTTGCGTTCATCAGGACGAGGGGCGCGGTTCTCGCGCTCCTGTTTTATCCGTAGGCGGTTGAGTTCCCCGGCGGCTTGCATAATCTTTATAATGCGTTCCGGATTCATTTCGGAGGCATAGCGGAAAAACCAATCATATTCGCCTTCGGTAACGTCGGGCATATCGGTGGTAATGGTAACACCGCCGTAGAGGTGGCAGCGTCCGTAGGTGATAGCGTCGCCGCGTAGGATAGGCAGAACACGGGCCGCCCTTGTATCAGAGGCGTATTTTGCTTCATCAAACAAAAGGTGGGCCACGGATTTACCGGCCAGTAACGAGGGGTTATCGAGAGAGCCGAGGAATATAACCGAGCCATTCCAAAAGCTATAAACGTGCCGGTAATCATCGACAATAACGGAGCAGCGTCGCCGCCACTCCTCCGGGGGCTTCTTACCCTTGATATAGTGAACGCCTTCTATCAGCCCGTTAAGTTTCCAACCGTTTTGCACGGCGGGCATGATGTTATCGACGAGGTTAGAATAGGTATTTGCGACGATTGCCACGGGTGCGCCCGGCATGAGGCGCACACAGCGTTCAGAGCGTCGCGCCAGAATAACGGTACTCTTTGCCACACCACGGCCGCCGATAGATACGAAATTTGTCGTATCTATCCAGTCGCAGAAAATCAGCGCGTCAGAGCCGAATTTTACCGGAACATCAGGGTCGTTAAATTTATTCTTCATCGCCAAACTCTTTAGCGTCCTCAATCATGCGGCTTAATAGGTTACGTTTGGTAATACCGGCATCCTCCTTGACACGGCGTAACGATATTTCGGGAATATCCGGTATTGAATCAATAAACGCCTCCAGTTCCTTGCGGTCGGCCTTCGGTGCGCCCATACTTTCGGGGTCGGCGGTATAAATAACCGTGGGAGCAGCATCGAGGAGTTCCTGCGGAATTTCCGGGGCTTGCTCGTCGTAGCAGCCTCGCAATTTGGCAGCTTCAACCAGAAGGCTACGCGCCTCCTTTGTTTTACCCATTGACGCGGCGAGATTAGCCATATTGTCGAATCGTTCAGCGTAGAGGTTGCGCCATGCGCGGGGAGTGACATCATCGACGGAATAAAAGAAATTCAGCGCGTCGGAATAGACACGCCGCGCCATCCAGTCTGACAGCCCGTAAACATCAGATTTCAGAACCTTGATAATTCCGGCCTTGGTAACTATGCGATTGCCTCCGGGCATCATCATTCGCGCCCGTAGGCCACGAACAAGTTCCATAAGGTTGAAATATTCGCGTTCGGCCGGTGTAAGGCTTTCGAGGTCGCCGGTTTTAAGAATCCGTTCAATCTGGTGGGAATCCAACGCCTCAAAATCAATTCGGGAGGGCTTACGGAGTAAATTCGTCATCGTCCATATTGTTAACGAGTTCATTAAATCGGTTCGTTCGTTGGAGGTTCTGGAGTGCCTTTATCGCCTCTATGTTACCGGCTTTTGCGGCTTCTTGCAGTTTTATCTGGGGTTGAGCGCGTCCGGTTGCACGTCCGGCGGTAATCAGTACGGAGATTGCGGAGCCGGGCACATTTGCAAGAATACAGAAGGCGGCGCGTCGCTCTCGCGTCCATTCCATAGACACGGCGATTTCGTGGGGCATGAATCCCACGGCTGCCAGTTTCATAACCTCGTCCTCCTCCGCTTTCGTCAGAGGAAAGGCCGGTAATGTAGGTTTGTCGTTATTCTCGGTATTCATCTTCGAGGCGTTTACAAGCAGTGTGGTAATATCCTTCGTCTTGCTCCATGAGGATAAAGCGACGGCCGGAGCGGACAGCAGCCACGGCGGTAGAGCCGGAACCGCCGAAAGTGTCGAGAATCACCGCGCCCGGCTCGGTCGCGTCCTCGATAAACTTTTGAATCAGGGCTACCGGCTTTTGCGTGGGGTGAACCTTCGCGCCGTCGGTACTCTTTGCCCCGGAGGTGAAACTCTTTATGTCGGAAATTATGTTTGTTCCGCCGATATTCGCGCCCTTTCCGGCATGGAACAACACAAGTTCGTGTATAAATGCGTAATGATTGCCAGGACCGCTCAATTTATCCCAAACGAGCATATTATGGGCCTTCAGGATTTCATCGAACAGAGGGTAATAAAAAGCATATCCGCGCCAGTCACAGAAAAAGTAAATACAGGCTTCAGGCTTGGCAACTCGGCGGTACTCGTGGAATAAATCACGGTAAAAAGGTCGGCAAATCGACAAGTCGCGGAAATTACCCTTTTGCCCGTTGTGGGTCATACCGAGAAAATAAGGAGGGTCGGTAATAATACAGTCAACAGAGGCCGCCGGGAGCGTCTTTATAACGTCGAGGCAGTCGCCGTTGAACAACGTACCGCCGGGAAATTCGCGGAGGTCAGTCGTTGAAAGATTGTAAGAGGGATAACGATACATTCAGCGCGTCGATTTTCTTGTTAACGATAGAGAGTTGATGCCCGGCCTCGGAGCGGTCGCACGGGTGACAGCCGGAACGGGAGAGGTATTTTGTAAAATACTCCCTCGACCGTTCCGCGCTCTCGATAGCCTCAATTACTTTTTTTTTCGGCGGTCGATTTCCGCCTTCAGTACCTTTTTACGGTTAGACCATTTCACAAAAGCGGCTTCGGCCTTTTCGTTAGGTTGCTTTTTTGCCTTGGCTTCCTCGACCGCCTTTTTCGCCTTGGATTCCTGAACCCCTGCGCTCCGGAGTTGGCCCATAAGGTCAACATCGGAGATTTTTGTCAAGTCCTCGGCGGCTTCCATTTCGCGGAACTTTGCAGCTTTGCCGAGAATCACGCCGTTTTCGCGGTAATATTCGAGTTCGTCCCAGATTTCACGGTTTTTCAGATACTCGGTAACTACTGTTTCGCAATCAGCGGCGGCGGTGGCTGAATCTGCGTCGCCGAGTACCTGAAGGCGGGCGTGTGCAGCCTTGTAGTTTCCGTATGCGGTAAACATATCGGCCACGAGTATCTTCAGCACGTCGGGGCAGTCGGGAGAATTGAGGAAAGGATATTTTTCGCGGAAACGTATCATTTTCCGAACCGGTTCCGGGGCTTCGGCATACTTGGAACGAGCGGCCTCCAGTTCGTCGGTAAGTTCGCCGATACGGTCGGCGTTTTCGTCCATTGCCAACACTCGTTCCTGAAAATCAGGGCTAACAAGTTCGTCAACGGTAACACCGAAAGAATCGGCGAGTTCCATTAACGCCGATTCGTCGTTTTTCTCGTCGTCGAGAATTACACATTTCGCTTGTACGCCGTTGAGCTGCGCCGTTTTCTTGACGGCTTGACGTGGAAGGTGATTAAACTCGATTTCCGACAATTCGGCAAGTTTACGGAGTTCATCGAAAAGAATTTCACGGATCACGGCGGTATCTTCGACCGCAAACTGACGTTTCAGGCGCAAATTTACGCCGTAACGCTGGTAAAGTGCCACGCCTTCGGCATAGTCGCGAGGGCCGCAAAGGTAGGCGGTAATTTCCTTTTTCTGCTCGGTAGTCATAAGGCTATTATATTTAACGCTACAAAATTAAGCCCGGTAATTACCAATCAGAAGGACACAAAACGCCCCGGAGGTCGGTAATTCCTTCG
>CAJUFH010000092.1 GCA_910585755.1 uncultured Muribaculaceae bacterium
TTAACACTCTAATCTCCCGATTTTAACATATGCACCGGAAATTCGGCTTGACCCTCTTTTTGGCGAATTTTTAGCTTTTCATCGGTCACGATGCCCGCATCGCTCCCTCTTCAAACCTAATAATTCTCTCAAAAACAGCTCTGAAAATCATTCGGAAAAAATTTTTAGACAATCTCTGATTGGTCGGACGCGAAGTTAGGGCATTTCTCCCGAAGACGCGTTACATATTTTACGGGAGCGCCTACCAATTTCTCTTGCGGGGAGGCCTATTTGCCCTCTTTGGCGCGTTCGGCGGCCCAGCGCATGACGTTGGCCGGGGGACGCTCGGCGGCGAGTTCGGCCTTCATGAAGTCCATATAGGGGGCTACATGGGCGAAGAATCGGCGGTACCCCTCGCAGAGGTAGTTGAGGCCCGGCTGGCCGTCGGCGGTGAAGGCGAAGCGGTTCTTTGGGCACTCGCCGTTGCAGGCGAAGAGCCAGCGGCATTTGAGGCACTGCTCCGGGAGCGAGTCGCGCTTGGCGGCTCCGAAACGCTGCTGGCGGTCGCTGTACATCATCTCGACGAAGTTCTTCTCGGCGAGGTTGCCCAGGCGGTATTCGGGGAACACGAAGTGGTCGCAGCTATAGACGTCGCCGTTATATTCCATAACCCCGGCGTGGCCGCAGGTGGGGGCCATAGTGCAGACCCCCGGCTGCTCGCCGACCCAGTTGGCGAGGGTCGCGTCGAAGAGCTGCACGAAGTACTTCCCGACATCCTGCTTCACCCACTCGTCGAAAACGGCGCAGAGGAAGCTCCCCCACTGCTCGGGGGTTACGGAGAAGTCGGCCAGGGGAATCTCCGCCCCATCGGCGGGACACGCCAGGTAGCGGCCATCCTTCTTCGGGGCGATGCGCTCCACGATCGGGGTGAACTGGATGTAGCGGCACTCGATCTCCTTGAAGAAGTTATAGAACTCCAGGGGATAGTCGGCGTTATAGTCGTTGACGACAGCGAGGGCGTTCCATTCGACCCCGTGTTTTTTCAGCAGGTCGATACCGCGCATCACCTTGTTGAACGACGGCCCCCCTACCTTGTCGCGGCGGTACTCGTCGTGGAACTCCTTCGGGCCGTCGATCGAGACCCCGACGAGCCAGTTGTTGTCCTTGAAGAAGCGGCACCATTCGTCGGTCAGGAGGGTTCCGTTGGTCTGGATGCAGTTGTCGATGAGGTGGCCGCGGGCGTATTTCCGCTGCAGCTCCATCGCCTTCTGATAGAACGATAGGGGGCGCATGAGGGTCTCGCCGCCGTGCCAGGTGAAGAGCACTTCGGGGGTTGTCTGGGCCTCGATGTATTCCTTGATGAATTTCTCGAGCATGGCGTCGGACATAACGAAGCGGCGCTCCGGGTCGCTGTCGCGGTAGAGCTTGTTCTTTTCCAGGTAGTAGCAGTACTCGCAGGCCAGGTTGCACCGGGAGCTTGCCGGTTTTGCCATGACGTAGAGGGGGCGGGCGAACGGGGTGTTAAGGTTCAGCATCGGTTAGGTTGGGTTTGTAAGGCAAAATTAGTGAAAAATCCGCTGGTTTGGCGCCGTCAGGGCGTTAATTTGGCTGAAACGGCCCGGCAGGGCGATATTTTGTCGGGCTTCTTGCGACAAAAATTCCTCCGGCGATAATCGGCAAATCAGTAAATTCGCGTAGAAATATTATCTAACCCTAAATCTTGACTGTGAATGTCTGCTAACAAGTTCATTCTCGCCTGCGCCATGGCCACCGCGGCCACCTCGGCGCTCGCGGTCGAGAATCTCGACCGCGGGGTTGTCGCGATGTACGCCAGCCCCGGGGTGTTCGTCTCGTGGCGCAGCCTCGAGAGCGACGCTCCCAAAACCACGTTCGACGTCTACCGCGACGGCGTAAAGGTTAACGCCGAACCGATTACCGGGGGGACGAACCTCCTGGACCTGAACGGGGGCGCCAAATCGACCTATGTTGTCAAGGCCCTCGTCAACGGGGATGTCGTCGAGACCTCGAAAACCGCCAATGTCCCGGGCAGGGCGCTCCGCGTGAAGCTCGACCGTCCCGCCGGAGGTACTATCCCCGGCAACAGCAAGTTCTCTACCGAAGCGGCTCCGATTACCGACGATTACACCTACACGCCCAACGACTGCTCAGTCGGGGATGTCGACGGCGACGGAGAGTACGAAATTTTCGTGAAGTGGGATCCGAGCAACTCCCGCGACAACTCTCAGGACGGCTATACCGGTAACGTCTTTATCGACTGCTACAAGCTGGACGGCACGAAGCTCTGGCGCATAGACCTCGGCAAGAACATCCGCGCCGGTGCCCACTATACGCAGTTCATGGTCTATGACTTCGACGGGGACGGCAAGGCGGAGATGGCCTGCCGCACCGCTCCCGGAACCATCGACGGCAAGGGGAAGGCGGTACTGATGGGGAGCGACAAGGTCGATGCCGACTACCGCAACTCCAAAGGGCACGTAATCACGGGCAACGAGTACCTGACGATGTTCTCCGGCCTTACCGGCGAGGCACTCTCGACGGTAGAGTTCGAGCCTAAGCGCTCGTCGATGTCTAACTGGGGTGACAGCTACGGAGGGCGCTCGGAGCGCTTCCTGGCGTGCGTGGCCCATCTCCACGGGGACAACGCGTCGGTTGTGATGTGTCGCGGCTACTATACCGGGTCTTTCCTGGCCGCCTACGATTTCAAGGATGGCAAGCTCGTTAAGCATTGGCTCCACCAGAGCAAGGACAAAGGCAAGGGAGCCTACGGCGAGGGCGCGCACTCTGTGACTGTCGGGGATGTCGACGGGGACGGCTTCGACGAAATCATCTACGGTTCCGCCGCGATCGACCACGACGGGAAGCTTCTATACCGCACGGGGGGAGGCCACGGCGACGCCCTGCACCTCGGAGACCTCGACCCGGACCGCGAGGGGCTGGAGGTGTTTATGGTCCACGAGGAGAAAAGCTCCTCATATCCTTTCGACGCCTCGTTCCGCGACGCCTCGACCGGCGAGATCATATGGAAAATCAAGCAGTCGGGCAACGACATAGGTCGAGGGCTCGCGGCCGACATCAGCGACCAGTGGCGCGGCTATGAGCTGTGGCCCAGCGCGTATTTCGTAAACGGGAAGTCGACCAACGCGACTTTCGACTGCCACGGCAACGTTGTGGCGGAGAAGCGCGCGTCGACCAATTTCCGCATCTACTGGGACGGCGACCTGCTCGACGAGCTTTTCGACGGCAAGTATGACAAGGCCACCGGCAACTCCGTTCCCGCGGTGACGAAGCGCAACGCCTCCTGCACCTCCGATGCTGGCAACTGGGACTTCTCGATCTATAGCGCGCAGACCTGCAACACGACCAAGGCGACCCCGTGCCTCCAGGCCGACATTCTCGGCGACTGGCGCGAGGAGCTGGTGCTATGGGACGGCAAGAACTCTTCCGACCTGCTGATTTTCACCACCACGGAGCCGACGAAGTACCGTGTCCCGTGCCTTATGCAGGACCACAACTACCGCCTGGCTGTGGCCTGGCAGAATACCGCCTACAACCAGCCACCCCATCTCGGCTACTACCTGCCCGACCGCTTCTCGACCGACGCGCGCCTGGCGTTGACCTCCGGGCGGCTTGACCAGAGCGTCGAGGTCGGCTTCCCGATCGCGAGCGTAGAGGGGACCTTCGCGTATGCCGATGCCGTTACCGCGACGGGGCTTCCCGAAGGGGTTGACCTGACCTCCGACGCCTCCGCCGGAACGTTCGCCATCAGCGGCACTCCGACCAAGGCCGGGAAATACAAGGTCGTAGTCAAGGCCACCGGGGAAAGCTCCGAGGCAACGCTTGAGGGCACCATAACCGTTACCGAGCCTGTCCTCCTTGAAAAGATCGCATACTTCCCCTTCGAGGCTATCGACGGCTCGACAACCGCCAACGAGGTCCAGGGAGCGGCTTCCGTCAAGGGCTCGCCCGTCCTCGTCGAGGGTAAGGTCGGCAAGGCTCTCAGCCTTAACGGCACCGCTGATTATCTGACCCAGGAGGCGTACCAGGCGATCCAGCTCGGCGAGCGCGACTTCACGATCGAGACCTGGTTCCGCTCCACTGACGATGCCGCATACCTGTTCCACAAAGGTTCCATGGCTGCTAACGCCACGACCGGCGCCACCGGTAAGTGGACCGGCATCGAGCTGAAGAACGGCCTTCTGAAATTCTCCGTCGACGATAACGAGACCAAGTCGGAGTCCAATTTCGAGGCTGCCGCGCTCTTCGACGGTAACTGGCACCACCTCGTCTGCGTGCGCGAAAGCGCGACCGGGCGCCTGAAGATTTATGCCGACGGAACGCTTATGGCAGACGCTCCCGACTCTACGGGGGATATATCCGACAACGACGAGCTGATGGTGATCGGCAACGTCAACGTCAATTTCAACAATTTCTTCAAGGGTGATTTTGACGAGTTCGCGATTTACGCCGGGGCGATGAGCGCCAACAAGGTAGCAGAACGTTTCGCCAACGGGGGCCACGAGGCCGGAATCGAGGACCTGACAGTTGCCGGCGAGGAAAATACCCTCCCCAAGCATCTGACACTGATTGACGCGGAGAGCGGCGTTGTTGTCGCCAGCGGCGTTGGCGAGCCCTCCAACGTTACCGCTACCGCGGCGCCGGGCGTCTACATCCTGGTTATCCAGCAGGGACGCACGCGCTATATCTCGAAGGAAGTAGTCAAATAACGCGTCATCATCCTCCAAATCCGGTTCCTGAATCCAATTTGATTCAGAATACCGGCTTGATTCCTTAAACCGATTCGTTTCCGCGGGCCGCGCCGACAAGGCGCGGCCCGCTCTGTTTTCGGAGGTTTCGAGGGGGCCGGACGAGGAGAGGTTCTGATAGGGGGAGGGGTTGTTGTCGTTCATAGGGGTGAAAGATTAAAGGGGTTCAATTCGAGGGGAAAGACGCCGCTCGCTGAAGCTCGCTCCACCCGACAGGCTGCGCGAGACGGACGGACGGCGGGAGGCTTCTTAGAGGGGCTTCTCGAAAGAGCTTCTAAGGAAGGCTTTCCGGGAGGCTTTCCGGCGCAAAGTTAACGCCGCGGCCTGGGGCCGCGGCTGCGATAATGCAACTTTTCTATTTCGCTCGGCTTACGCCTCGCGCACCAGGAGGGGAAGAGACCAGAGAACCGGGGAAGGAGGCGGGGAGGCCGCTCGCTTACGCTCGCTCCACTGAACGGAGATACTTTCGGCTCTTGGAGACGGAGGAAGGGAGAAAGGGGGATAAATGGGGGACACCCGCCTTCCGGCGGGCGCACGGAACAGGAGATACTTTCGGCTCTTGGAAGCGGGGAAAGGGCGCTTGCAAGAGCCGACGATG
>CAJUFH010000093.1 GCA_910585755.1 uncultured Muribaculaceae bacterium
CCCGAAGCCGGAACGATACCCCAGGCCTTCGCGTCTCCGACGCTCGACCTGGGGCTACAATTACACCGCGGCTCCGCCGCTCGCCAGTGCCCGGGTACCCATCCTACCAACCTTGTCCATCGGGGCAGGCGTTGGTTATTTGAGGCGGAATTTGTAGGCGAGGGTGATGAGGATGGAGGTGGCGCGGGAGGCGGAGAAGTAGTCTTTCTTGGTGGAGGGGAAGATGTTGCCCAGGCCGAAGTAGTAGCGGCCTTCAAGGGCCACGCAGTGGCGGCGGCGAATCACGAACTCGACACCGGCTCCGCCGGTGATGCCGTAGTCGAAACGGTTTGAAACCGGCAGGTCGAGCTGCTCGTAGCGGCGGCTCGCGGGGAACTGGGGATTGGTTGAGGCGTGGGCGTAGTCAAAGTTCGAGCTGATTTTCTCGCCAAGCATATAGCTCACCTCGGGACCGAGGTTGAAAAAGAACTTCACCACCCGCGAGCCGAAAAAGATATGGGTCATCACTGGCAGACGCAGGTAGGTCAACTGACGCTCATACTTAAACGGCAGCCCCTCATAGTCCTCCTTCCAGCCGCTCTGTTCGATGTTCAGCTCGGCTTGCAGCCCGACGTGGCGCTCTTCGGCATAGCGGAAGCTTACACCGGCCGTCAGGCCCTGTATCATTTCCTGTTTCACCGAGGGATAAAACGACATCGACGAGAGGGTCACGCCCGCGTGCCCTCCGACGTGGACGTGCGAGAGGTAGTGGGTCTGCGCCAGCGCGCCGGCCCATACGGCGGCAAACACGAGAAATATCAGCGCTCTGCGTCCCATCACAGACATATTTTCTCAACCGTGCCGTCGGGCATATAGTGAATCAGCAGCAGCGCCTCGTTATAGAGACCTCCCTGCGCTCCCGTTTCCTGGTCGGAATAACGCGTCAGGCGCAGTTCGCTCTGGCAGCCTGAAAAGTCGGTCGGGAAAGTCCCGGTGGCGGCTTTCTCACGCAGTCCGCGGATTATGTAAGTACCGATATCGTAACCGAGTATTCCCTGGGTGGGAACAGCCTCGACCATATCCGTACCGAACTCCTTGCGGAATTTTTCTGCAAGCTCGCGGCCCCGGGGGTCGTTGCCGTCGGAGAAGAAGCGGGAGTAAATCGTCGCGTCGAGGTCGCAGATTTCGCGCAGACTGTCGTCGCGGAACGTCACCCATTCGGGATAGCCCCAGATCACAACCCCTTCCGGGCGGAGCGCCCGTTCTCGCAGGCGCGTAACGGCGTTGGCGATTTTAGCGAACTCCGAGGCGCTCCCCGAGTTAGGGACAAACACGATAGACCCGGCATCCGCGTCGATTCCGGCGAAGTCCTCGTCGCGGAGAATTGTCTCGTAACTTATCTCGCGATAGTCGCGTCCTTCGGCCCGGAGCCGTTCTTTCAGCTCCGCGACAAACGACTCCTTATCGGCAGGCCCTCCGACACGGCTAAGGAATACCGGGAGATAGTCCTCGTAGCGATACATAAAGCCGCGGATGGCGGTATCATACATCGGGTCATGGGGAATATTGGTCTGAATCACATTCGGGTGCGAGCGATACGAGTCATCCTTGACATTGAACATATTAAGGACGATGGCATCCTCCGGCGCGCCCTCTATTACCGCCGCAAGCTGCGAATAGCCGTCAGGGGCGATTATGAGGTCTGCATCCGACATTTCCGGGCGGTTCATAATGGCTCGCACCGAGTCTACCGAATTGGAAGAATCGTAAACGCGGAAATTAACCTTGGCTCCGCGGTCGGAGCGCAGCTCGTCGGCAGCGAGAAGAAGCCCCTTGTAAAACTCTGTGTACAGGGCGCTTGTGCGGCCGGGCTGCTCGGATTCAAGCATAAAGGGAAGGACGAGCGCCACGTTCATCTCCGGCAGCTCCGCGGCCGGAGGGGTTACCAGCGGAGCGCCATAGTCCCGCACTGAATCCGCCGGTGCGGGGTCAGAGGCCTCAACTGGCGAGCGGCGGTCGTCAACCGGGGTTATGACAGCGTACTGGGGTGTCTCAACCGGTTTCGGAGTTTCCACCGCTTCCGGGGTCTCGGCCGAGAGCACGAGCCTCTGACCGGCTTTCACGCCGGTATCGCTCCCCGGGTTCAGTATTATCAGCTTCTCGATAGGGATATTGTATTTGCGGGCGATTCCGTAAAGCGTCTCCCCTTTCTTGACAACGTGGGTCATAGGGCCAGCTTTCGCCGCGGCGGTTGTCTCAACGGCTGAGACAGCCTGTTCCTTGACCGGGAAATAGAGGCGCATACGGGGCTTAAGGCCGTCGACAGCCGACGGGTTGAAGCGGAGAAGCTCCTCGCGGTCGACCCCTAACTTATGGGCCACGCCGTAAATCGACTCGCCGCGCGATACCTCGTAATAATACATCTCCCGGCCATTAATCTTGGCCGTGGGAAGGTCGGTCAGCCCGGCTGTCATTGAGAAGGAAGCCGCTGCGAGCAACAGGGCGCAAGCGGCGGCGCGCCGGAGAGTATGTAACTGTCGCATATCAGGTTATTCTTGTGATGTCGGTTCGGCGGAAGGGGTAGTCTCGACGTTTGCCGGAGCTGCGGATGGAGCGGCAGCGGGTGATTCAGCCACCGGGGCCGTTTCGGCGGCCTCAACGGCCGCTGCGGGTTCTTTTTCTTGAGCGGATTCCGTCTTCGGTTCCTCCTTGGCTTCCTTCCCCTTACCCTTGCCGCGGTCGGCGCGCTGCCTGTCGGCCGAGCCTTTCGACGGCTTTTCGGCCGTCTGCGGCTTCAGCGGGTTGGCGGTGGCTTCCGCGTGGTTGCGGCGGTTGCGGAGCACGTCGAGCGCCATATACAGGGCGCTCCTTATCGAGGCTTCGGAGGCTTTATCCTGCCCGGCTATATCGTAGCCGGTACCGTGGTCGGGAGAGGTGCGGACCCAGGGGAGTCCGGCCGTGAAGTTAACGCCGTCGTCCATCGCGATGGCCTTGAAGGGAGCGAGGCCCTGGTCGTGGTACATCGCAAGAACGCCGTCGAACCGCTTGAAGAGGCCGCTTCCGAAGAACCCGTCGGCGGCATAAGGCCCGAATGCGTGAATTTTCTCCTTCTGTGCCTGCTCGATAGCCGGAATGATAGTCTGCTGTTCCTCGCTGCCAATCAGCCCGTTGTCGCCCGAATGCGGATTAAGTGCGAGAACAGCGATGCGGGGTTTGTGGACCCCGAAATCCTCCGTCAGCGAGCGGTCGAAGAGACGCAGCTTCTCCAGCACCGCCTCCTTGGTAACCGCTCCGGCCACTTTCGCCACAGGGAGGTGCGTCGTCACCAAGGCCACCCTTACGGACTCGTTGCAGAGAATCATCAGGGCCTTGGAGCCGTCGGCCGCCGAGGCTTCGAGATATTCCGTATGGCCGGGGAAGTGGAAGAGTTCGCTCTGTATATTGTGCTTGTTGATCGGGGCGGTCACGAGGGCGTCGATTTTTCCTTCGCGGAGGTCGGCGACGGCCCGCTCGAGAGCTGCGAAAGCGGCCTTCCCGGCCTCATCGGTCGAGCGGCCCGGCTCGATGCGCGCCTCCTCGCCTATAACGTTGACGATGTTGCAGCTTCCAGCCTTGGCGTCGGCCGCGTCGGCAATCTGGCATAGCTGCTGCGGCTGCTGCAGCTCGATTCCCTTACGATAGAAGGCGGCGATTTTCGCCGACCCGTAGATGACGGGGGTACACAGCTCGAGCATGCGGGGGTCGTCAAGCATTTTGAGGATCACCTCGTAGCCGATGCCGTTAAAGTCTCCGTGGGTGATTCCCACCTTTATTGTATTGTTGTCCATCCTGAGGGCGTATATGATTTCCGGGCGCCCCGAAAAGAAGCGGCCCGCGTTGCGCGAAAAATTTCCCCAAAGGTACGAAATTTCCCCACGCTTTCGGCAAAATTGCCTAACTTTGTGCTACGAACTATATAAAACGCCATATGGACGCAGAGAAACATCTCCAACTCGAAGAGAAAGTGGTCGAAATGCTCAAGACGGTTTTCGACCCCGAAATCCCCGTCGACATATATAGCCTGGGGCTCGTCTACCGTATCGACCTCTCGGACGAGGGGGACCTCGTGATAGACATGACGATGACCGCCCCCTCGTGCCCAATGGCCGACTTCATTGTCGAGGACGCGCGGCTGAAACTCGAATCAATAGAGGGGATACGCTCCGTAACAATCAACATTGTCTTCGAGCCTGAATGGACCAAGGACATGATGAGCGAGGAGGCGAAACTCGAACTCGGATTCCTTTGAACGCCGCGGAAATGAACGCCGAACCCCGACTCCCCGTCTACTTTATTTCGGACCTCCACCTCGGAGCGAAATACATACCCGACCCGGCGGCCCACGAACGGCGCGCCGCCCGCTTCGTGGAGTCGCTGATAGGGCGCGCCTCGGAACTCATAATGCTCGGCGACGTACTCGACTACTGGTACGAGTACCGCAACGTCGCGCCCAGGGGGTATCTGCGCTTCTTCGGGGCCCTCGCCCGCCTGGCCGATTCGGGAGTGAAAATCACCTGGTTTATCGGCAACCACGACATATGGCTCTTCGACTACCTGCGTAATGAAATCGGGCTGGAGGTTGTCGACGGCGTCCTCGTCCGCGAGATTCTCGGCAAACGGTTCCTGCTGACCCACGGCGACGGCGTTGGGAAGCTCAAGCCCTCGTTCCGCTTCATCCGCGCGATGTTCCGCAACCGCCTCTGCCAGATTCTCTATTCAGCGATACATCCGCGATGGACAATCGCCTTCGCCCACCGCTGGTCCGCCTCCTCCCGCGACTTCCAGGGATACGCCGAAAAGCAGTTCGACCCGGCCGACGAACCGTTTGTCAACTACTGCCTCGACTATCTCCGTGAGACCGATTCACGCATCGATTATTTCGTGTTCGGCCACCGACACACACTCGTTGACTACCCCCTTCCCGGTACCGACAGCCATATGGTTATCCTCGGCGACTGGATAACCCATTTTTCTTACGGAATATTCGACGGCAGAGAGTTTAGACTTGATATTTTTCATTGAAGATATAGCGGTTTTTTCGCAGTTTTAATTGATTAACATTCTTTAACTCAGCCCGTCCGCGCCTCGTTAATTGCGGGTTAACGGCGTATCAATCAAAACATTGCGTTTCACAATTTTTAAAGGCAACGGCACGGGGTTGTAAAAATATGTTATGGAACATACTCCGAAATTTTGCAACTAATCGGAAAACAGCGACCTTTGTATCGCAAACCTAAAACAATCTTTTTTACCTTAGAAATTGTACCTA
>CAJUFH010000094.1 GCA_910585755.1 uncultured Muribaculaceae bacterium
ACGAATAATCTTCTTACCTTAAATCTAATACCATGAAAAACTGATGCAAAGGTACGCGTTTTATGTTTTACAACATATTTTTAGGAAGAAAAATCGCCTTACTTTAACTTTATTTTGCAATTCAGAGATTAGCAAGAGCCTTATTGAAGATTTGTTAACGTTTTGCAGGGCGAATTATTTTCAGTAAATTCGCGTCAGACACGCCGGGCGTGCCCGGCGGATTTGCCAAATATGACGCGGCACGCCGCGTCCCTACTTCAAATAATACAAAACATATATGTTTTCGGGAATCGTAGAAGAGGCGGCGGTGGTGAAATCGCTGCGCCGCGAGGGGGGGAACCTCCATATAACGCTCCAGTGCTCGTTTGCCGACGAGCTGCACGTCGACCAGTCGGTGGCCCATAACGGGGTATGCCTGACAGTGGTCGCGATCCACGGCGACGGGTCGTACACCGTGACAGCCATAGAGGAGACGCTCCGTCGCTCCAACCTGGGGCTGTTGGAGGTCGGCGACCGGGTGAATGTCGAGCGCTGCATGGTGATGAACGGGCGCCTCGACGGCCATATCGTCCAGGGGCACGTCGACTGCACGGCCCGCTGCGAGGAAATCACGCCGGAGGACGGCTCGAATATGTACCTTTTCCGCTACGAGGTATCGCCGGAGATGGCGCGGAAGGGGTATGTGACGGTCGAGAAGGGCTCTGTGACGGTCAACGGTGTCAGCCTGACGGTCTGCGACTCGGAGGCGGACTCGTTCCGCGTAGCGATCATCCCCTATACCGCGGAACTGACGAATATCGGCGACCTGCGTGTCGGCTCGGTTGTCAATATCGAGTTCGACATCATAGGGAAGTATATCGCGCGCATTGCTTCCGTCAGCCGGGAGTAACCCCGTTCTGTGGAGCGAGCGTAAGCGAGCGGCCTCCCAAGAGAAGAAATTAATTAAAGAAAGAGATACTTACTTACATTTGAATCGGATACTTATGAAAGCTGTTCTTTTGGGGGCAGCGGTCGCCGGGGCTGTGTTCAGCCTGGCGGCGGAAGCCCCCGTGCTCCGCGGGAGGACTCCCGACGGGCGCGAAATCAAGGTCGAGGCCGTCACCGACAACATCCTGAAAGTCACCAACACCGACGGCTCAGAGACGGTTTCGCCGTCGAAAGTGACCGTCAGGCCGAAAGGGGAGGCTGACGCTTCCCTCTCCGACAACGGAGGGCTGGCGGTACTGACTACTGCGACGGGACTGCGGGCGGTGTTCGACCCGGCAAACGGCTCGCTGACCCTCTCCGACCGGGGACGCAACGGCCTTTATGACAGCGGCGAACGCGCGTCGCGGGAGGGGAAGCGCTCGATGCGGCTGATGCCCCTCGCGGGAGCCGACGCCTTCTATGGCGCGGGCGAACGCGGCCATTCGTTCAACCTCGCAGGGGACACCCTGGTGATGTACAACCGCCAGAACTACGGCTACACCGCCGGAGACCCGCGCATCTCGCAGATGAACATCACCATGCCGCTGTTGGTCAGCCCGAAGGGCTACGCTGTGCTCTTCGACGATTTCGCGGCATCGAGCCTGGTCGCCGGGTCCCCCCTCGTCTACGAGACTGAAAGCCCGGAAGCGGTATCATACTATTTCGTTTCCTCTCCCGACGGGTTCGAGGGGGTCGCGGAGCAGCTCACCTCGCTGACCGGGCGCCAACCCCTTCCCCCCTTCTGGAGCCTCGGCTATATAACCTCCAAATACGGCTACAAGACGCGCCGACAGGCCGAGCAGGTTGTCGACTCGCTGAAAACCGCGGGCTACCCCGTCGACGGCATGGTGCTCGACCTCTACTGGTACGGCAAGGAGCAGGATATGGGGCGCCTCGACTGGGATCCGGAGCAGTGGCCCGGCCACGAGAAAATGCTCCGCTCGCTGAAGAAGAAGGGGGTCAACATGGTCGCCATAACGCAGCCCTACGTCCTCCGCAACGGACGCGGAATCGACAATTACAACCTCCTGGCCTCCAAGGGCCTCTTCGCCAAGGACTCCGTCGGCAACCCGGCGGAGGTAAAGATATGGGTCGGCGAGGGGGGCATGATCGACGTCAGCAACCCCGAGGCGACCCGCTGGTACCGCGACACCTACCGCCGCCTGACCGACCAGGGTATGGGGGGCTGGTGGGGCGACCTCGGGGAGCCGGAAGTGCATCCCGAAGGGTTCCGCCACGCCAACGGCCTGACAACCCGCCAGTACCACAACCTCTACGGCAACGACTGGAGCCGCATTATCTCCGAACTTTACGCCGAGGAGTACCCCCGAACGCGCCTGATGACCCTTATGCGCGGGGGCACCACCGGGCTTCAGCGCTTCTCCGTATTCCCCTGGAGCACCGACGTTTCCCGCTCCTGGGGAGGGCTGCGGCCGCAGGTGACGATCATGCTCGGAGCCGGGCAGAGCGGCCTGGGGTATATGAGCCACGACGTCGGGGGCTTCGCCATCGACCCCGCCAACCCCGTTGACCCCGAGCTGTATGTCCGCTGGCTCCAGCTCGGACTCTTCTCGCCGGTGCTCAGAACCCACTCGCAGCACTACGCCGAACCGTACCTCTATACCGACTACCAGGACATCATCCTCCCCCTTGTCAAGGCCCGCTACAAATGGCTCCCCTACAACTACACCCTGGCCTACGAGAACGCCTCAAAGGGGTTGCCGTTAGTGCGCCCCCTCGGCACCTACTCCCCCGACCCCGCGGCCTACGACCATATCACCGACCAGTACCTCTGGGGCCGCGACGTGATGGTCGCGCCCGTGCTCACGCAAGGCTCGGTCAGCCGCCCCGTCACCTTCCCCGAAGGGCGCTGGATCGACTATAACGACCCCTCCGTCAGCTACGAAGGGCCGTCCGACTCGGTAATCGTCGAAGCTCCGCTCGACAGAATCCCACTCTTCGTGCGCGCCGGAGCCATAATCCCCTCCGCGCCCTACGAGATGCGCAACGTCGGCGACTACGACCCCTCGCGCTACACCTTCGACTATTACCCCGCCGAAGGGGTAGCCGACAGCGAATGTACCCTCTACGAGGACGACCGCGCCAACCCCCGCGCCATCGAGGAGGGGAAGTACGCACTGCTGCGCGTCGACGCGTCCAACACCCCAGAAGCCTATACCCTGAAAGTCAGCGCGGAGGGCGCGTATCCCGGCATGCCCGCCAAACGGCGCCTGACTTTCGTAATCCACAACATCGACGCCCCCCGCTCCATCCTCCTCCCCGACGGCCGTTCCCTCAAAGGGGACTACTCCGAGGCGACCCGCACGCTGACCGTCACCCTCCCGCCCTCGCCCCTCCCGCAAACCCTGACGATACGCCGATAATAATTATGCGAAATTTATAAAATTTCAATATGTAATGTATAATTGCATATTTATGACATAAATCCACATAACAGAAAATTTATTTGGCAAATATTTGCATATTTCGGAATTTATATATTAACTTTGCGGCGGCATACAGGTTATGCCGCCGCTTTTTATTGCCGGACACCGCGATCCATCAATTAATTCAATCCCCAAATCAATATCCCCGCCGAATACTTCAACCTCCAGGGCCAGCGCCTGGCGAACCCCGCCCCCGGCACCCTCGTCATCCGCCGCCAGGGCAACACCGCCGCCAAAGTAATCCTCTGATTCCCTCCCATCCCTCCCAGTCTTCCCATCTTTCCCAGTCTTCCCATCCCCCATAAAAGCGCCGCGCCTTAATCAAGGCGCGGCGCTTTTTCAAAAAAAAATCATTACCTTTGCCCAAACTTACCCTAAAACACAGGCATAAAACAATCATGGAAAGAATCAGACTCTACATCGCCGCGGCCCTCACAGGAGCCCTCGCCGTCGCTTGCGGCTCAAAAGCCCCCCAGACCGAAACCACCCTCTCCGGGCTCGACCCCGCGAACTTCGACGCCGTTTACGACGGCGACACAACCGCCCTCTTCGTGCTCAAAAATCCCGCCGGGATGGAGGCCTGCGTCACAAACTTCGGCGGACGCATAGTGTCGCTGACAGTCCCCGACAGGAACGGAACCCCGCGGGACGTCGTACTCGGCTTCGATTCAGTCCAGGCATACTTCCCCGAAAACAACCAGACCGACTTCGGAGCAGCAATCGGACGCTACGCAAACCGCATAAACCAAGGCCGCTTCACCCTTGACGGCAAAGAATACCAGCTCCCACGCAACAACTTCGGCCACTGCCTCCACGGAGGAACCGACATGGGCACCCGCGGATGGCAGTACAGAACCTACAGCGTCGCCGAGCACACCGATTCAACCCTGACCCTCACAATCGACTCCCCCGACGGCGACAACGGATTCCCCGGACGCGTCAACGCCACCGTCAAGTACACCCTCACCGCCGACAACGCCCTCGACATACAGTACAGCGCCACAACCGACGCCCCGACTATTATAAACATGACCAACCACGCCTACTTCAACCTCTCCGGCGACCCCTCGAAACCCATCACCGACCAGCTCCTGACAATCAACGCCGCGGAGTTCACCCCCGTCGACTCGACCTTCATGACAAGCGGCGAAATCATCTCCGTAGAAGGGACCCCGATGGATTTCCGCACCGGGAAACTCATCGGCCAGGACATCGAGCGCGTCGACTACGAACAGATCCGCAACGCCAACGGCTACGACCACAACTGGGTACTTTCGACCAACCGCGACATCGAAGTCGAAGCCGCTTCCCTCTACTCCCCGTCGACCGGAATCCTCATGCGCGTATATACCGACGAACCCGGCATACAAGTCTATTCCGGCAACTTCCTCGACGGCACCGCCACCGGCAAACACGGCGTCAAATACCAGCAACGCACCGCCATCTGCCTGGAGACCCAGCATTACCCCGACTCCCCCAACAAACCCAACTGGCCCTCCACAACCCTCCGCCCCGCCGACACCTACGCCTCCCGCACCATCTACCGCTTCTCCACAAAATAACCCCCTCGTTCCCCGCCAGTACCCGCGTTTCCTCTCCGAATGGGTTTTGGTCCCGGTGTGAGGGGCCGCGGCCCCGAAGCCGCTTCTTCCCTCTGGCCTCCTCTCCCCCTTTTCCCGGCCTCGCCGCCCCTCCGGCTCGCGAGGCCGTTTGTTTTCCCTTCTTCCCCTTTTCCCCTCTCTCTTTCCTCCCTCTCCCCCCTCTCTCTTCCCTCTCCATCTCATTATCCGCCCCTCATCATCCGTTCGTTTCCGCCAGCCGAAAGTATTCCCGTTCAGTGGAGCGAGCGTAAGCGAGCGGCCTCC
>CAJUFH010000095.1 GCA_910585755.1 uncultured Muribaculaceae bacterium
TCGAATGGGGTTTTGTCGATGAAATAACCGACGAGCCGGAGGACACCGCCCCCAGGCTCACCGACGCAACCGCCTCGGCTATGGCCGCTGCCGGTATGCCTATCCCCAACGTTCCTGTTGCCGACCGCGAGAGCGCGATAGGCAAGTTCTTCGCCGCAATCGCCGCGATGTTCCGCCCCGGAGCCGCCGCGACACCCGAAATCTCTAACCAAACCAATACACCCGAAATGTCAACTATCATCTTTCCGGCTCTCTGCGCCGCGCTCGCCCTCGATGCCGTCGAGCTTTCCGGCGACAAGGCCACGGCAAGCCTCTCCGTGGAGCAGCTTGCCAAAGTCGACAAGGCCTTATCCGGCAATGCCGCAGACCTCAAAGTCAAAGACACCGAAATCGCCAACCTCAAAGCGCGTATCTCCGAACTGGAGAAGAAACCCGCCGAAACCACCTCGGCAATCGTCAGCGACGGACAGCAGCCCGACAAGCCCGAAAATCCGATGGACGCCTTCTCCGCCTCGGTTCGCCGCGCCCGCGAGATCTACGACCTTCTGCCGTAAGCTCACAGCCGCAAATCCTCCCTCATAACCAAAATTCAAGTACATTATGCCCGACTTACTCCATTCAATCCAAATCACAGACCCCGATTATGAAAGGGCGGCAATCACTTGGAAAAGCGACTTTCTCCTTATGCCGCTTTTCGCCTGTGAGGAAGCCCTGAAATATATGCAGGGGATGCCCGGAGTCACCACGCCTACGAAGCTGCCCTCCGTCGAGGGCGCGGGCCAGTTCGCACCGTACCGCCGCGACCGCCGCAGCGCATCGGCCACGAAGGTAGGCTACCGCGAAATTACATCATACCTCGGCAACGTCCGCGAGGACTTCGAGCCTCTGGAAATCATTCAGACGCTTTTAGGACGCGGCACCGCCACACTCGGCGACGCGCAGATGCAGGCACCTTCGGCGCGCCTCGTGATTGCCGCCGTCATGCGCTCGCTCGGACACCATCTGCACGAGGTTCTTTTCACTGCCAAACGCAACCCAGACGGCGACACCACCGCCGACCTGTTCGACGGATGGGGAACAATCCTCGACCGCGAAATGGCCGAGGGCAATATCTCCGTGGCGAAAAACAACCTGATCGAGCTTACCGAAACCATCGACGGCACAAACGCCGTCGACGTGGCTAAGGAGGTCGAGCGCAGCTGCGACCCCCATCTGCGCAAGCAGCACAAGTTCCTGTTCTGCGACCCCGGCTTTGCCGACAGCTACAACGATGCCTACCTTGTCACCCACAACGCCGTGCCGTACAACAAGAAGTACGAGCAGCCCATTGTCGAGGGCAGCTTCAACAAGACCACCATTGTGCCGCTCGACTGCCTCGCCGGTACGGACAAGTACATCGTTACCCCCGGCTCGAATATGCTCTATGCCTACGACAACATGAGCGACCTCACACGTATGGAGGTCAAGCGTTGGGAGCCGTGGGCCATGACCATAGCCGCCGCGATGTTCTTCGGCACCCAGTTCCGAAGCATCGACCGCCGCTTCCTCAAAGTCATTAAACTCAAATCCGCTTAACTATGGCTACCGCTACATCTTCCTGTCTTAACATACAGAAATCGCTCGCGTGGTGTCAGGGCACCCCCGAATACGCCGGTGTGCGCCGCCGCATCTACTATCTCGCCAAGAGCGAGATAGTGGCGTGGCCGCTGCTGGAGCGCGACGCCAACGGCATACGCGCCATTTCCGCAAAATACCTCGGCGACTTCACCCTCAAAGCTGATGCCAAATGGAAATACATCGACATACTGCCCGACAAGTCGCAGCTTACCTCCGAGCCGCAGGGCGAGCTACCCTCGCAGACGCAGCTTAACAAGCTCGTGGCCGTACATCCCGGCGTGGGCGCGGAGGCTTCCGCCGCCGCTGCCTACCTCAACAACTCCGACAATGTTTTTATCGTCCAGGACATGAACGACAATTACCGCGTTGTCGGCTGCGACAAGTGGCTCACCAAAACCACCGTGAATCAGGACAACGGACAGGGCGCGTCCGGCACCACGTCCACGACTATCAACGTCGAGGCTTCCGACGAGGTGCCCGCGCCTTTCTACTCCGGCGAAATCGTTACGGAGGACGGCATCATAAATGGCCCCGGGAAATAGAAACCGGGAACCCGATTCCTGTTTTCCAATTTCCAATCCCATGAAACCTTACGACGGCAGCGGAGCGGTTGATTTGAGCGGTGTTCTCTCGGAGATTGAACAGCCCATTTTGGAAACGCCGTCTGCCGCCGTTTTATCATCGCCCAAATCCGGCAAGGATCTTTTCGCCGAAAAGAACCGCCGCCAGTGGGCGCACAACGACGGAGCACGGTGCGACTTCCAAAGCCGCCCGACGCTTGCCTACCGCACAGGGCTTTTCTTCCTCGCCGTCTGGAAAAGATCAATATACGGCAAGACACTCTCGGAAATCAAGGCCGACGATGAAATGATACCAAAAGTTGCGGAGGCCACCACCGCGCTTCTCGCCGATGTACTCGGCAATAACCTCGCCGCCGGAGGCTGGGCTGTAATCACCACCCCGAAACGCCGACACCTTCAGCGTAACTTCGCCTCGCTCGTCGCCCACCGCATAGCCGCGCTTCTCGGCATACCCTTTTATGAAGATGCCGCGCTATGCCACTCAAAGCATCGCGTCAACGCGACCTTTACAATGAATCTCTGCCCCTCGGAGTAGAACATTATCGTTTTCGATGATTTTGTCACCACCGGCCAGACGATGCTCTCTATGAAACGGCTATTTCAGCCTACCGGCAAGAACCTTGTCTTTATCGCCGGGATTAACAACAAGGCTTAACGAAAATCATCTATATAGTACGTATCATTTTGAGGCCGTACCTCATTACCATTTAACGTATTCAAGATACCTGTTTGATTAAGCCCTCGCTTTCTATTCAAATATTCTTTTTCTTTTGAGAGTTTCTCCCCTATCATTGAAGTTACTAACGTTTTCATTTCGTTAGAAACCTCCTTGCCTAATACTTCCTGAAATGATTTATCAGGATATTGGAAAATATCATCATAATTAGCCAAAAATTCCACCACTAAATAATCACCATATTCACTAAGCAATTCTTTTAGCCGTAATTTGTCATTATTGAAAAGATATAAGTAATATTCTTCAATTATTAGCCAACGGCCTCGATTATCATGGAATACTATACCATCTTTGGTTTTTGAATAGGATTTTAGTTTAATATATTCTTCTCCAAATATATTAACTAAATATAAATACAAGTTATAATCCATCGCAGCACGTCTAAGAATTTCTCCTATGCCATGCTGAATATTGAAAGATAGGATATATTGGTCCAGTGGTAACATAATGAATATTTCCGCAAAGTTACTCATTTTGCGTCTTTTATCGGCTATGCCGGGCGAAATAATTTTGTGTCAGACAAAATTATCGCCGAAATATGAACCACCAATTTACCAAAAGACTGGGCGCGTGGCTCCGGGAGCGGCCCGACACCCGCGACTACGCCGCCGGATGCAAGATGTTTTTGCAGTTGACCGCCCGCGTCAATATGTATAAGAATCTTCTCGTCGCGCCCGATATGCCGCGCCTCGAAACCGAACTGCAAAAGCATTACGATTTCCGCGTGGCCGAGCTTACACACGCCCAGGTTGCCGAAATGGACGCACAGGCCGCCACCATCGCCGCCAACAACAATCTGCAAGCCGAAGAATCCGAAGCGACACCGCCCCGTGGCCGACGCGCCGACCACGACACCCTGCCGCCCGAAATACAGGCCCTCTATGTCGAGAACCTTTCCGTGCTGCGCCGGATGCGCGAGGTGCATCTGCGCCTCCGCAATCTCTCGCTCGAAACCGCCACTTGCCCCGACAGCGAGCGTTACCCATTCCTCAAAGAACTTATCGACCTCGATAAGAAATACCGCTCCAACTGGCAGGGCTACGACAACTACGAGGCCACGCTCGGGAAGAAATGAAACGCACCGCCTCGATCTCCGAAATCCTCCGGCCTTTGAAAGACGCGCCTTTTCAGGCGTATCTTTCTTCCGCGCTCCAAGTGGCCGACATCCTCGAATGGATTCTTGAACAGACCGGCACCGCCGAGATTTGGCAGACCTCCTTCTCCATTTCCGAAGAATTTCTGCGCCGACTTTTCTTCCTCAAAAAGAAACGCCCGATTAGCCGCTTTAACCTCGTGCTCGACCACAAGGCCACTAACAAGACCATAAAGCTGTGGAGCTTCATCGTCCAAGTTGTCGACAGAACCTTTCTCGCCGACAACCATTCCAAAATCCTGTTGGTGAAATCGGCAAAAGGCGACACCGTCGCCGTCGTCACCTCGCAGAATCTCACCCGTGGCAACCGCGCCGAGAGCGCGTTTATATCCACCTCGCCGGAGATTTTCGCAAACCTCCACGCCTCCGTCCTCGACATCATCGAGAACCATTCCGTACCCCTCAACGACCTGTTTAACCAACGCCTGACAGCCGCAAATGAACTCCGATAGCATCATATTCACCGAGCAGCAACTTTCCGACATCGAGAAATACGCGAGCATATACCTCAAAATATCCGACATCGCTGTAATCCTCGACATCGCCCCCGAAGTGCTCCGCAACGCCATAGCCCACCGCGACAGCGAAGTGTCGCGCCGCTACCACCGGGGCAAGGCCATTTCCAAAGTCAAGCTGCGACAACAGGAAATGACCCTCGCGCAAGTAGGCTCGCCTCTCGCTCTCGTCAACACCGCAAACAACCTACTTGACATGGAAGACGATGAGTAGAAAACAGCCCGACACCCTCGAAGTCTGCCGCCGCTCCCTGTTCGCCACAAAGGACGAACTCGCCGCGCTATATACCGAGGCGATGGTGCTGCGCGTACTCCGCATACGCGACCTTTACGCCTGGGTTGTCGCCAACCCCGACGCAAAGGATCGCCAGTTTGTCGAGGAACATCTTTACCGCTAC
>CAJUFH010000096.1 GCA_910585755.1 uncultured Muribaculaceae bacterium
TCGACAGTCACCTTCACAGGCGTGAGGCCCCTCATGAGCATATAGAAATCGTCCCCCTTCGCCTGCTTCCAAGAGCCGAAAGTGTCTTCGTTCAGTGGAGCGAGCGTAAGCGAGCGGCCTCCCCTCATCCCCTTCTTCCCGCCGAAGTATCTCCTAAACCTTAAACCTTAAACCGCAAGGGAGGAGCCTGCGGCTCCTCCCTTGCCCAATCCCGCTATTTTTAGTAATTTTGCCGTAAAGAAAACCACCCGTGATGAATCCCAGCGAAATCAGCAGCGTATCGATCATCGTCGCCGCCGGAAGCGGAAGCCGCTTCGGCTCCGCAGTCCCCAAGCAGTTCCTCCCCCTCGAAGGAATCCCCGTCGTCTGCCATAGCGTCAGAGCCTTCGCCCAAACCCCGGAGAAAAACCTCCTGATCGTCGTCCTCCCCGCCTCCGACTTCGACCACTGGAGCGCCCTCCTCGCTGACGCCTGCGACCGCACCGGCCTCCCCGCCCCCATCGCCGTCCCCGGAGGCGCCACCCGATGGGAGTCCGTCAAAAACGGACTTGCCGCCATCCCCGCTGCCGTTCCCGCCGGAGCGACCGTCCTCGTCCACGACGGCGCCCGTCCCCTCGTCCCCGAGGCCGTAATCCGTCGCGTCCGCTCCGCCGCCCGCAACACCGACTGCGCCATTCCAGCCATACCCGTGACCGACTCCCTCCGCCACCTCGAAGACGGCCTCGGCCCCCTCTCCGAGCCCGTCGACCGTGCCGCCTACCGAGCAGTCCAGACCCCGCAGGGAGCCTCCCTCTGGCGCATGCGCGAGGCATACTCCCTCCCCTATTCCGAAACCTTCACCGACGACGCCTCCGTCCTCGCCGACGGCGGGTTCCAGAACCAGGTACTCGTCGAAGGCTCCCCCGAAAACATCAAAATCACCAACCCCTTCGACCTCGAAGTCGCCGCCCTCCTCCTATCCCGCCGGGAAAAGCCGCTCCGATGAAAAACCTCCGCGACATAGAGCTGATGTACGTCAAAGGCGTAGGCCCCGCGAGGGCGAAACTCCTCCAAGAGGAGCTAAACCTCCGCTCGGTCCACGACCTCCTGCGCCATTTCCCCTCCCATTACCTCGACCGGAGCAACGTCTACCGCGTCCGCGACTTCGCCGGAGAGATGCCCTTCGTCCAGCTCCGCGGACGCTTCGTCAGCTTCTCCGTAATCGGCGAGGGAGCCAAGGCACGCCTCGTCGGGCTCTTCACCGACGGCACAGCGACAATGGAGGTCGTTTGGTTCAAGCGCGTAAAGCAGCTCCGCGAACTCTACAAGACCGGCAACGAATACGTCCTCTTCGGCAAACCCCAGGAGTTCAACGGCCGATGGAGCATGGTCCACCCCGAAGTCGACCCCCTCAATTCAACCCAGGCGCAGGCAGAGTTCCGCGGAATCTACCCCCTGACCGAGAAACTCCGCAACCGCGGCGTCACCTCCCGCCTGATGTTCCAGTGGATTCAGAACGCCCTCGCCGTCTACGGCTCCTCCGTCGCCGAAAACCTTCCCCCGGAAATTCTCGCAAAATACCGCTTCATGGGAGCCGCCGAGGCCGTCCGCACCGTCCACAAGCCCTCCGACGCCGAATCCCTCCGCCGCGCCCGCGAACGCCTGAAATTCGAAGAGCTCTTCTACCTCCAGCTCAACATCCAGCGCTATTCAAACCGCCGCACCGGCGCCGTCCGCGGAATCCCCTTCCCACGCATCGGCCGCTTCTTCAACAGCTTTTACAGCGAGATGCTCCCTTTCCCCCTGACCGAGGCCCAGAAACGCGTCCTCCGCGAAATCCGCGCCGACCTCGGCTCCGGAAGGCAGATGAACCGCCTCCTCCAGGGAGATGTCGGCTCCGGCAAGACAATCGTCGCCCTGATGACAATGCTCATCGCCCTCGACAACGCGACCCAGGCCTGCATCATGGCCCCCACCGAAATCCTCGCGACACAGCACTACGAAAGCATCCGCTCCATGGCCGCGCCCCTCGGCGTGAACGTCCGGCTCCTTACCGGCTCCACTAAGAAAAAGGACCGCGAGACAATCGCCGCCGAACTTGCCGCCGGAACCCTCCACATACTCGTCGGAACCCACGCCGTGATCGAGGACAACGTCGTCTTCCGTAACCTCGGCCTGGCCGTCATCGACGAGCAGCACCGCTTCGGCGTCGTCCAGCGAGCCCGCCTCTGGGGGAAGAACGCCGCGACCGCTCCCCACATCCTCGTCATGACCGCGACCCCCATCCCCCGCACCCTCGCCATGACCGTCTACGGCGACCTCGACGTCTCCGTAATCGACGAGCTGCCCCCCGGCCGCAAACCCGTGACGACCCTCCTCCGCTTCGACGACCAGCGGCAGAACGTCTACCGCTCGATCGGCCGCCAGCTCGCGATGGGCCACCAGGTCTACATCGTCTACCCCCTCATTACCGAAAACGAGAAAACCGACCTCCGAAGCCTCGAAGAAGGCTACGAACTCATTCGCGAGACATTCCCATCCTACCGAGTGACCTATGTCCACGGCCGCATGAAACCCGCCGAAAAAGACCATCAGATGAAGCTCTTCGCCGAAAACCAGGCCCAGATTCTCGTCTCCACAACCGTCATCGAAGTCGGTGTCAATGTCCCCAACGCCTCCACCATGGTAATCGAGAACGCCGAGCGATTCGGCCTCTCCCAGCTCCACCAGCTCCGCGGGCGCGTCGGCCGCGGAGCCGCCCAGAGCTACTGCGTCCTGATGAGCAAGCGCAAAATCGGCGCCGACACCCGCAAGCGCCTCGAACTCATGACCCGTACAACCGACGGCTTCGAAATCGCCGAAGCCGACCTCAAGACCCGCGGGCCCGGCGACCTCGAGGGAACTATGCAGAGCGGAATCCCCTTCGACCTCCGCATCGCAAGCCTCGCGACCGACGGCCAGCTCATCCAGCTCGCCCGCGACTGCGCCGAGCGCCTCCTCGACTCAGACCCCGCCCTCGCCGCCCATCCCGCCCTCGCCGCCGAGCTCCGCGCCCTCTTCCCCCGCCCCGTCGACCTCAGCCGCATAAGCTGAAAAAATACCGCGCATTCCCCTGCCGAATGTGCAATATGCTGAATTTTAGCACAAAACGCAAATTTTTCCGCCGAACAATTTCTCCGTCCCTAATCTTCTAAAACTTAGGGCGTTGAACTCCTACGCAAGCGTAATCCAATGATAATTAGCATTATTTAAGGAAACAAAAATTTCCCAGTCCCGTTATTTTTTCGTAACTTTGGCAATGGAAGGGGGAGAACACATCCTCCCCCGCTTAGTCACGAACAGTCGAGAAGCCCCGCACAGCGTCGTCGGACATCCCGGCTTAAAACAAGAGAAATGGAAACGACACTGGTCCTCATAAAGCCCTCCGGCGTGCAGCGCGGCCTGATCGGCGAAATCCTTAACCGCTTCGAGCGCAAAGGGCTCACCGTCGTAGGAATGAAGCTCAAGCAGCTCGACAGCGAAATACTCCGCGAGCATTACGCCCACCTCGTCGACCGCCCCTTCTTCCCCTCCCTCGTCCGTTCGATGACCGCAACCCCCGTCGTTTGCCTCGCCCTCCGAGGCCTCGACGCCGTCAGCGTCGTCCGCCAGATGACTGGTGTCACAAACTCCCGCCTCGCGCTCCCCGGAACAATCCGCGGAGACTTCGGCATGAGCGGCCAGGAAAACATCGTCCACGCCTCCGACACCCCCGAAAACGCAGCTCTCGAAGTAGCCCGGTTCTTCGCCCCCGGCGAAATCTTCGACTACAAACCCTGCACTCTCCCCGCCATCTACAACCCCGACGAGGCTGCCTCCTGAGCCTCCCTCTCCAAAGCCAAACCATCAAAACAGCCTCTCCTCCGCCCCCCTTCTCCCATGCTTCAGAAAACAATCCTTAAACTAACCCTCACAGCAACAGCAATCCTGACAGCCTTCGCCGCCGGAGCCCAGAGCTACCAGCTCCCCTCCGCCCACAAGGCCGAGCACTCCGACCTCATCGCCCGCCAGGAAAACATAGGAAACCAGATCTCCGTTAAAGACACCCAGCAGTTCCTCGACCAGCTCTTCAAAGAAGAAGAGGAACCCGAAATGGACATCTATACCGAAGGTTGGGAGTCCAAGCGCGTCAACCCTTTCAAAGAGAGCGAAGTCCCCTCCTCCAAGGTAATAGACGTCAGCAACTTCCATATGCCGACCCCCGGCTACATAACCTCCCCCTACGGATACCGCAAACGTTTCCGCCGCCAGCATAAAGGCGTCGACCTAAAACTCCAGATCGGCGACACCGTACGCGCGGCCTTCGACGGCCGCGTCCGCCTCACCAACTTCGAGCGCCGCGGCTACGGATACTACGTCATCGTCCGCCACCCCAACGGCCTCGAAACCGTCTACGGCCACCTCTCCAAATTCCTCGTCAAGCCCGACCAGTACGTCAAGGCCGGAGAACCGATAGCCCTCGGAGGCAACACAGGCCGCTCTTTCGGCGCCCACCTCCACTTCGAGACCCGCTTCATGGGCTATCCCATCAACCCCTCCGCCATCTTCGACTTCGCAAACCAGACCGTCCACACCGACCAGTACACCTTCGACAAGCGAACCTACACCCAGGCCCGCAACTTCGACCCCGCCGCCAACCAGGCCCACGCCAAAGAGTTCCTGGCCTCCCAGTCCTCCCGCAAAGCCGAAGCCGCCTCCACCACCTCGAAGGCCCCCAGATCCACCAAGAGCTACACCATCCGCCGCGGCGACACCCTCAGCCGTATCGCCTCCCGCAACGGCGTGACCGTCCGCCAGCTCTGCCAGCTCAACGGCCTGACCACCAAATCCAAGCTCAAGCCCGGCAAAAAACTCCGCGTCCGCTAATCCCCCTCCCATCCCCTTCTCCCCCTCCCCTTCTCCTTCCTTCCCCC
>CAJUFH010000097.1 GCA_910585755.1 uncultured Muribaculaceae bacterium
CAGCAGCCGCTCGGCGGTAAGGCGCAGTTCGGCGGACAGCGTTTCGGTGAGATGGAAGTCTGGGCGCTGGAAGCATTCGGCGCGTCGCACATCCTGCAGGAAATCCTGACCATCAAGTCGGACGATGTCACCGGCCGTTCAAAGGCCTACGAGGCTATTGTCAAGGGCGAGCCGATGCCTACCCCCGGAATCCCCGAGTCGCTCAACGTGCTGCTGCACGAGCTTCAGGGTCTGGGCCTGAGCATCAACCTCGAACAATAAAACGCCTTTTCCGACGTTATATATAACCCGCGGCCGGCGGAGGCCCGGAAGCCCCCTTCCGGCCCGCGGAAATCCTTAACAAAAACATCGACCAAAACAACATATGGCTTTTAGAAAAGACACAAAGTCGAAGACCGGATTCTCCAAAATCTCCATCGGGCTCGCTTCGCCCGAGGAGATTCTCGAGAAGTCGTCGGGAGAGGTGCTGAAACCCGAAACTATCAACTACCGCACCTACAAGCCCGAACGCGACGGCCTCTTCTGCGAGCGCATCTTCGGCCCGGTGAAGGACTACGAGTGCCACTGCGGCAAGTACAAGCGCATCCGCTACAAGGGAATCGTCTGCGACCGCTGCGGTGTCGAAGTCACCGAGAAGAAGGTACGCCGCGAGCGCATGGGCCACATCAAGCTCGTCGTGCCCGTGGCCCACATCTGGTACTTCCGCTCCCTCCCCAGCAAGATCGGCTACCTCCTCGGCCTCGCGACCAAGAAGCTCGACGCCGTAATCTACTACGAGAAGTACATCGTAATCAATCCCGGCCCCTTCGCCGACGACCCCAAGGCGCCCCTGTCGCGCATGGACCTTCTCGACGAGGACCAGTACTTCGAATATATGGAGCGCCTGCCGGAAGGTAACGCCCAGCTCCCCGACGACGACCCCAACAAGTTCGTCGCCAAGATGGGCGCGGAGGCCATCTACGACCTCCTGGTCGGCATCGACCTCGACGCTCTCAGCTACCAGCTCCGCGACATCGCCCACAAGGACGGCTCGCAGCAGCGCAAGACCGACGCCCTGAAGCGCCTCCAGGTTGTGGAGTCGTTCCGCGCGTCGGCCCACCGCAACAAGCCCGAGTGGATGATTCTCCAGGCTGTGCCCGTGATTCCGCCCGAACTCCGCCCGCTGGTGCCCCTCGACGGCGGCCGCTTCGCGACCTCCGACCTCAACGACCTCTACCGCCGCGTCATCATCCGCAACAACCGCCTCAAGCGCCTGATTGAAATCAAGGCCCCCGAGGTGATTCTGCGAAACGAGAAGCGCATGCTCCAGGAGGCCGTCGACTCCCTGCTCGACAACTCCCGCAAGTCGTCAGCCGTCAAGACCGACGCCAACCGCCCCCTCAAGTCCCTCTCCGACTCGCTCAAGGGCAAGCAGGGCCGCTTCCGTCAGAACCTTCTCGGTAAGCGCGTCGACTACTCGGCCCGTTCGGTTATCGTCGTAGGCCCCGAGCTGAAGATGCACGAGTGCGGTATCCCCAAATACATGGCCGCCGAGCTTTACAAGCCCTTCGTAATCCGCAAGCTCATCGAGCGCGGCATCGTGAAGACCGTCAAGTCCGCCAAGAAGATCGTCGACCGCAAGGAACCTGTCGTATGGGACATCCTCGAAAACGTCATGAAGGGACATCCCGTGCTGCTCAACCGCGCCCCGACGCTTCACCGCCTCGGTATCCAGGCTTTCCAGCCCAAGATGATCGAGGGCAAGGCTATCCAGCTCCACCCGCTGGCATGTACCGCCTTCAACGCCGACTTCGACGGAGACCAGATGGCAGTGCACCTTCCCCTTGGCAACGAGGCTATCCTCGAGGCGCAGATGCTGATGCTCGGCTCCCACAACATCCTCAACCCCGCCAACGGAGCGCCTATCACCGTGCCCTCGCAGGACATGGTCCTCGGCCTCTACTATATCACCAAGCTCCGCAAGGGAGCCAAGGGCGAAGGCCTGAAGTTCTACGGCCCCGAAGAGGCCCAGATTGCCTACAACGAAGGGCGTCTCGACCTCCACGCCCCGATTTCCGTAATGGTCGATGACATCGACGAGAACGGCAACAAGGTAAAGCGCCTGATGGAGAACACCTCCGTAGGCCGCGTGCTCTTCAACGAGCATGTCCCCGAAGAGCTCGGCTACGTCAACCAGTTGATTTCAAAGAAATCGCTGCGCAACATCATCGCCGACGTAATCAAGAAGTGCGGTATCCCCCGTTCCGCCCAGTTCCTGGACGACATCAAGAACATGGGTTACTACATGGCCTTCCGCGGCGGCCTTTCCTTCAACCTCGGCGACGTGATCATCCCGCCCGAAAAGAAGGAAATCGTGGCCGAAGGTTACGCCCAGGTGGAGGAGGTGATGAACAACTACGCCATGGGCTTCATCACCAACAACGAGCGCTACAACCAGATTATCGATATCTGGACCCACGTCAACGCCCGCCTCACCGACGTGCTCATGAAACAGATGACCGAGGCCGACCAGGGCTTCAACTCCGTATTCATGATGCTTGACTCGGGTGCCCGCGGTTCGAAGGACCAGATCCGCCAGCTCGCCGGCATGCGCGGCCTTATGGCGAAGCCCCAGAAGGCCGGTGCCGAGGGTGGCCAGATCATCGAGAACCCGATTCTCGCGAACTTCAAGGAGGGTCTGTCGGTGCTGGAGTACTTCATCTCCACCCACGGTGCCCGCAAGGGTCTTGCCGACACCGCCCTGAAGACCGCCGACGCCGGTTACCTTACCCGACGTCTGGTCGACGTCGCCCACGACGTGATCATCCGCGAGGAGGACTGCGGCACGCTCCGCGGCCTCGTATGCCGCGAGGTCAAGAAAAACGACGAGGTGATTGTCTCGCTTGGCGAGCGCATCCTCGGCCGCGTCTCCGTCCATGACGTTGTCGACCCCACCACCGGCGAAATCATCGTCGCCGCCGGCGAGGAAATCAACGAGGTCGCCGCTGACCGCATCGACGCCAGCCCGATCGAATCTGTCGAAATCCGCTCGGTGCTCACCTGCGAGTCCAAACAGGGCGTCTGCGCCAAGTGCTACGGCCGCAACCTGGCGACCCGCCGCCCGATCCAGATGGGCGAGGCTGTCGGCGTGATCGCCGCCCAGTCCATCGGTGAGCCGGGTACCCAGCTTACCCTCCGTACGTTCCACGTCGGTGGTGTGGCCTCCAACATCGCCGCCGTCTCTACCCATACTTCCCGCTACGACGGTATCCTCGAAATCGAGGAGCTGCGAACCGTGCAGACCGACGAGGTCGGCGCCAACGGCAACCCCGTGGAGGTAGTCATCGGACGTATGGCCGAAATGAGAATCCTCGACCCCAACACCAAGATGATTCTCACCACCGCCAACATCCCCTACGGCTCGAAACTCTTCTTCAAGGACGGCGCCCAGGTCAAGAAAGGGGACGTCATCTGCGAATGGGACCCCTTCAACGCCGTCATCGTCAGCGAGGTCGGCGGACATATCCAGTACCGCAACCTCGTCGAGAACGTCACCTACCGCAACGAGGTCGACGAGCAGACCGGCAACTCCGAGAAGATCATCATCGAGTCGCGTGACCGCAACGTGGTGCCCGAAGCCGACATCGTCGACATCGACGGCAACGTGCTGCGCACCTACGCCCTCCCCGTGAACGCCCACCTTATGCTCAACGACAAGGATTCCGTCAAGCCCGGCGAGGTGTTCGTCAAGATTACCCGCTCGACCAGCGGCGCCGGCGACATCACCGGCGGTCTGCCCCGCGTCACCGAGCTTTTCGAGGCACGCAACCCGTCGAACCCCGCGGTCGTTACCGAAATCGACGGCGAGGTCAAGTTCGCCCCCAAGCCCAAGCGAGGCAACCGCGAGATTTCCGTCACCTCCAAGCTCGGCGAGGTCAAGAAATACCTCGTGCCCCTGTCGAAGCAGATTCTCGTGCAGGAGAACGACTACGTACGCGCCGGCACCCCGCTGTCCGACGGAGCCATCACTCCTTCCGACATCCTCAACATCATGGGCCCGACAGCCGTGCAGGACTACATCGTCAACGAGGTGCAGGACGTCTACCGCATGCAGGGCGTGAAAATCAACGACAAGCACTTTGAGGTTATCGTGCGCCAGATGATGCGCAAAGTCAACATCATCGATCCGGGCGACACCATGTTCCTCGAGCAGCAGGTTGTTGACAAGCGCGACTTCATGGAGGAGAACGACCGCATCTGGGGCAAGAAGGTAGTCGTCGACGCCGGCGACTCCGAGAACCTCAAGCCCGGCCAGATTATCACCGCCCGCAAGCTCCGCGACGAGAACTCGGCCCTCAAGCGCCGCGACCTCAAGGTCGTTACCGTGCGCGACGCCGTGCCCGCGACCTCCGAGCAGATTCTCCAGGGTATCACCCGCGCCGCCCTCCAGACCTCGTCGTTCATGTCGGCCGCTTCCTTCCAGGAGACCACCAAGGTGCTCAACGAGGCCGCCATCAACGGCAAGACCGACAACCTCGTCGGTATGAAGGAAAACGTCATCTGCGGACACCTGATTCCCGCCGGTACCGGTCTGCCCCAGTACAGCCGCCTCGTGGTAGGCTCGCGCGACGACATCGAGGGCGCTCTCGCCTCCGACTTCGCCGACCAGATGCCTGAACCCGAAAACATCGGCTGACCCCCTCAGCCTTCCCTATAACGAGAGGCTGTCTAACAACCAAAGTTAGGCAGTCTCTATTTTATACACAAAATCAGAA
>CAJUFH010000098.1 GCA_910585755.1 uncultured Muribaculaceae bacterium
TCGGCTTACGCCTCGCGCACCAAGAGGCAGCTTCGGGGCCGCGGCCCCTCACACCCGGAACAGAACCCATTCGGCGAGAAAGGCGGGGAGCGTAGCGCCCCCAAGGAGGCTTCACCGGGACAAAAGCCCTGCGGGGAGAAAGAGGGGGAAGGGGAAAGGACGAAGGAAAAGAAAAGGGGGAGAAGGGAGAAAGGGGGGAAAAGAAGGCTCCGCGACGGGGTCGCGGAGCCTTGGGTTAGCTTTTAAAACCGGCCTTAAGCGGGATGGAGGACCAAACCGGAGGGTTAAGGCCGGGGGGATGGGATTAGATGCCGAGGTCCTTTTTGAGGAGGTCGATTTTGGCCTTGGCGGCGGCATCGGCGGCATGGTAGTCGGCGGCGGTGTTCATCTTGCCGCGGACTTCCATGTAGAATTTGATTTTGGGCTCGGTGCCGGACGGGCGGACGGAAACCTTGGAGCCGTCCTCGGTGAAGTACTGGAGGACGTTGGAAGTAGTCGGGAAGTCCATCTTCTCGACCTTGCCGGTACGGAGGTCGGTCATGTTGAGGTCGGCGTAGTCCTTGACGATTACGACGGGGCTTCCGGCGAGCTGCTTGGGCGGGTTGGCGCGGAAGTTCTTCATCATGGCCTGGATTTCCTCGGCGCCGGTCTTTCCGGGACGAACAACGGACACTCCGGTCTCGTGGGAGAAGCCGTACTTGACGTAGATGTCCATAAGCATCTCCATGAAGCTCATGTTCTTGTCCTTTGCCCATGCGAGGCATTCGGCCATGAGGGAGATGGCGGAAACGGAGTCTTTGTCGCGGGCGAAGGTTTCGGCGAGGAAGCCGTAGCTCTCTTCACCGCCGCCGAGGTAGCGGGCTGTTCCTTCGAGGTCGCGGATTACGGAAGCGATCCACTTGAAGCCGGTGTAGCAGTCGTACATCTTGATGTTGTTGGCATCGGCCACGGACTTGATGGTCTCGGTGGTAACGATAGTCTTGACGATGTATTCCTTGCCGGTGAGGCGGCCCAGCTCGGCGTTGCGGGTCATCAGGTAGTTGAGGAGAATCAGGCAGATCTGGTTGCCGTTGATGAGGACGTACTGGCCGTCTGTATCGCGGACGACGCAGCCGATACGGTCAGCATCGGGGTCGGAAGCGACAACGAGGTCGGCGTCAACCTCCTTGGCCTTGGCGACAGCCATAGCCATAGCGGAGGCGTTTTCGGGGTTGGGAGAATCAACGGTCGGGAAGTTTCCGTCGGGGATGTCCTGCTCGGGGACGTGGATTATGTTGGTGAAGCCGTAGTTCTTGAGGGATTCGGGAACGAGCTTCACGCCTGTGCCGTGGATCGGGGTGTAGACAATCTTGAGGTCGGCGTGGCGGGCGATCACGTCGGGGGAGAGGGAGAGTCCTTTGATGGCGTCGAGGAAAGCCTTGTCGACTTCGGGGCCGACAATCTGAATCAGTTCGGGGTTGCCCTGGAACTTTATTTCGCCGACGTTCTTGATGCGGTTGACGTGGTCGATGATGTTAACGTCGTGGGGGGCGATAATCTGAGCGCCGTCGGCCCAGTAAGCCTTATAACCGTTGTATTCCTTGGGATTGTGGGAGGCGGTGATGTTGACGCCGCTCTGGCAGCCGAAATGGCGGATCGCGAAGGAGAGTTCAGGAGTCGGGCGGAAGTTGTCGAAGAGATAAACCTTGATTCCGTTGGCGGAGAAGATGTTGGCAACGATTTCGGCGAACTTGCGGGAGTTGTTGCGGACATCGTGGCCCACGGCGACAGAAATCCGGGGCATGTCGGGGAACGCCTCCTTGAGGTAGTTCGCGAGGCCCTGTGTAGCGGCGCCGACGGTATATATGTTCATGCGGTTCGTACCGGCCCCCATGATGCCGCGGAGACCGCCGGTTCCGAATTCGAGGTCGCGGTAGAAAGCCTCGACCAAGGGAGTCGTGTCCTCTGCTTCGAGCATCTGTTTCACTTCGGCGCGGGTGGCCTCGTCATAGTCGGCGGTAAGCCATCCCATCGCGCGTTCCTTGACTGTTTTGAGCAGTTCTTTGTTTTCCATTTATAGTTTTATAAGGTGTTTGATGTAGATTTTCTTTTCACAAAGATAACACCTCCGCGGCTGATTGGCAAGCAAAACGCCGAAATTTTAATTTTAATTGGCGAATTGACTGATTTAGGAAAGAGCGCGAGGGACGAAAACCGAGGTTTCGGGTGAAACATTTGCAATTAACGTTAGAAAACGCTAATTTTGCCTTTTGAGAGCGGCCGTATTGCCGCACTAATTCCAGCTACAATTAAGTATATGAAGAAGATTTATCTGATTTTAGCCGTGGCGGCAATAGGGCTTTCCGGCGGATTCCAGGCGACAGGGGGACGGCTTCCCCTTGAACCGACCGACCGGGCCACCACATCGTTGAAGAAGAGCGGGAAGACCCTTCCCTCCCGCATATCCGCAAAGGCTCCGGCAGACGCTACCTGGGAAAATGCGGGAACTGGAATGTGGAAAGAAGGGCTTTTCGACAAAATCCTGCCCGCCGTCGCCGGAAGCGCCTGGGAAGTGTCATTCGAGCAGGCGAAGGAGTATCCCGGATATTATCGCGTCCTCCCCTACGCCGAGGGCACTCCGATAGCCGAAACGCTGCAACAGGCTGATAACGAGAATTACGTATACATCAATGCGGCGAACCCTGAGAGAGTGTATATCGAAGATTTTTTCGCATTCGGTTACATCATGTTCTCGAACCTCGTCGCTGAAAACGAGTGGAACAACTATTCCGCATACGGCACTCTCAAGGATGGAATCATTACCTTCGGCAGCAATTCGTTCGCCTATACGACGTATGACCTCGGAGAGTTCGCCTACTGCAACAATTCGGGATATTTCCAGATAGCGCTCCCCGGCTCCGAGCTGAAAGACTACACGCTGGAGTTAGATATTCCAGCCTGTGCCGAAAACGACGAGATGCAGATTTCAATAACGGCCGGAGAGGACATCAAGACGGTGAAACTTTTGACAAGTCTCGGATATTTCCGCATCAGCGACAGCAACAACCAGACCGTAATCGAGCGAGGCGAGACCTTCGACCTTGCGAAGGGATACACCACCCTCGTTCTTGGAGCCGACGCGCCTTTCGGGATTTATACAACCATCGTAGTAGGCTTGGATGAAGGCGGGAATGTCGCGGCGTCGCGATGCGCGTACTCCCACATCATGGAGCACAACGATGCGGACTGGCGTGCGACAGGAACTGCGGAATTTCCCGACGCTATTCTGACGACCGTCTACCAGGAGGCAGTCCCGCAACTTCTCACCTGCGAGGTCGAAGAGAGCGTGTCGCAACCCGGACGCTACCGTCTGGTGAATCCGTACGCCGGGCACAGTTGGGCGCAAGCCTATGACGATTTCGTAATCAACCACGAGCATAACCATTATATCTACATCAACGCGTGCAATCCGACCCAGGTCTACGTCGAGGCGGCTCCGCTGGGCATCAACACCGACGGGGAAGCGATGCTTTATTCGCTGGCCGGCCTGTATGCCGAAAGCGGCCAGGCAGCTTACGCCCAGCAGCAGGGCTATTTCGGCAAACTGACGGAAGAAGAAGGAGAGAAGATTATATCAATGCCCGACGGATCACTTATGTTCGCGGAAAGCAAGTATGAACATGGCACTTACTTCAACGTAGGCCAGGACTTCCTGGTTGTAGTCAAACCGGGCCAGGGCGCGGTCGAGGAAATCGAGGCGACAGGGGAGGCATACGCGCCGGCGGAATACTTCAACCTGCAGGGTATCCGCGTGGCTAATCCGCGGGCGGGCGAACTCGTGATCGAGCGCCGCGGCTCGAAGGTTACAAAGACTATAATCAAATAAAACGCAAGCTATGCACAGCGACCCGAAAGAGTGCCTTTACTGCACTAATAACGAGACCCTCCGCGACCTGATGATCGAAATCGCGCCCCTGGAGGTGTCGAGAGTGTTCCTGTTCAAGGAGCAGACCTACCGCGGACGTTGCCTGGTTGCCTACAACAAGCACGTCAACGACCTGTTCGAGCTGACCGACGAGGAACGCGACGCCTTCATGAAGGACGTGACCCGAGTTACCAGGGCGATGGACAAGGTATTCCACCCGGAAAAAATCAACTACGGAGCGTACAGCGACAAGCTGTCGCACCTACACTTCCACCTGGCTCCGAAATATGTCGGGGGGCCGGACTACGGAGGGACGTTCCGCATGAATCCGGGAGAGGTCTATCTCTCGGATGAGGAATACAACGAGATGGTAAAAGCTATCCGCGCAGCATTATAACGGGCAAAAGCCCTTTCCTTAATGACAACCCCGCTACAAGCCGCAGTACGGCCAATGGCGGGGTTGCAATTTGGGAAAAGAAGCCGGGAGAAGGCGGGAGGAACAGGAAAAGAGGGGGAGGCCGCGCCGCTCGCTAAAGCTCGCTCCACCCGACAGGCTGCGCAGGGGAAAGGAGAAGCGGAGAAGGAGGAAGAAAAGAGAAGAGATAAAGGGGAGCGAGGGGGAGCGCCTTTCCTTAGCTCGGCTTACGCCTCGCGCACCAAGAGGCAGCTTCGGGGCC
>CAJUFH010000099.1 GCA_910585755.1 uncultured Muribaculaceae bacterium
TTGAATTTCAATAATTTCAAAGTGCTATTATGATTTTTTAGTGGACACTAATGATCTATCGAATCAAAATAACCAAACTGACCATTTTATGAGACAAGTTTACTCTTTGCTGCTATTGGCGGCGATGGGCTTTGCCGGTTTTACCGGGGAGGCCAAGACTTTCACAATCAGTGTCGATAACCCCGACGCTGTCGTTGTGCGCGATCCCTCCAACGGCAACAACCCTATCGATTTCAGCGCAGGGAACAGCCAGACAATCACAGTTGACGATTCTGCTTATTCCCTTCCTGTTTCAGCCAACAGCGGCTTCCTGATTTCCTCGGTAAAGGACGCCGCGGGGACGAGCGTCGTCGACAGCTATCCGACCCTTCCGGCCGACAACGCCCAGATCGTGGTGTCGATGGTGAGCGACGGAACGACCGTCTCCATCGCGACGGAGGAAAAGAAGGCGAAGGTTTTCACATTTATCGGGAATCCCGAGCATGTGAGAATCAATATGGACTATTCCGACCTGACGGCTGTCGACGGCCAATGGGTCATTACCCCCGTCGACTATTCCTATATCAATATTTACGCCAACACCGGGTACATCCTGCGCGGCATTTCCGATGAGGCAGGGAACTTCACCCCGGCTTATGGGGGCAACCTCCAGATTTACGCCGGAAGCTATACGGCGAGCCAGACCTTCACAATCAACTCCTGCTCCGAGGCGGAGGTGCGCACTGCCGGCTTCACTGTCGAGGTCGAGGGGAATCCCGGCGATGTCTCGCTGCAGCGCAATTCCGACAACGCTCAGATTTCTCTTTCCGAAGCATCAACCCGGATAGCTTTCGACCCGGCGAACGAGACGCAGTGGACTCTTACCCACGCTGTTTACGGGAAAGTGCTCTGTTCTGTCTCGGTCGGTGAGACTCCGGCGGTGCTGGAAGGGAACCGCTACTCTGTAACCGTCAGCGACGGCGCGGTAGTAAAGGTGAAGACCGATTTTCCCGACAAGGATGTGCCGGTAAACATCTCGTTCACCAACCCCGGGACAGAGGGGGTGGTTTCCGGCGTCCGTGTCGACGGTTCCAATGTCAGCGGCTGGAATGAGAGCGGTTTCTCGGTGAAGCTCGGCTCCAGCCTGTCAATCGAGGCGAATATGACTGATTTCGAGAATGTCAGCGCGACCCTTAACGGCCAGCCTCTCGGTTATCCCTCCTATTCGGCAACCGTGACTTCGGAAGAGGCCCTTAACTTCGTGTTCACCGCGACAAAGGCGGCTCCCATGCATCTGACGGTCGAGGCCGTGAACCCCCAGGGAATCCGGGTTGAGAAGGGGTACACCGGAGAGGCGTACGAGCTTACCGGCGAGCTTACCGAGCTTGAGATTCCGAAGAGCCATCCCTACGTGCTTGTAAAGGCCGCCGACGGCTACCTCATTTCCGCGATCGAGGATGCCAACGGCAATACCTATTCCTCGAATTACGGCATTTATGTTACCGACGGCATGACGCTGACAATCGTTGCCGAGGAGTTCAACCGCGACAACAAGCTGACCCTCTACGTCGGCGACGACTCCTGGCAGTACCGCAGCTTCACCCTCTCCGACGGCAAGGAGACCCGCGTACTGTATTCCGACAGCCAGCTTCCCGTCGGTTACATCGAGCTTGCCTTCTCCGCCCTGGACCTCCCGTTCAAGATGAGCGGCTACCCGGCTCTCTACGCGTACCATAACGGCGAAAAGGTCGAGGCTCCCATGTACAGCGAGCCGGCAATCAATAGTGCCGCAGACGGGGATGTCGTCAAGTTGTTCGCGTCAGAGCCGGAGACTTACAGCGTCACCTACACTATCGCCGACGGAGTGGATGTGGAGGTCCGCCACGACCGCACCCTCGTCATTGAGAATCCTTCGGTGAATACCGTCGTCGGCCCTACCGAGGTGCACATCGTGCCCGTCGCAGCGGGTGTGCCCCTGGTTGTCAAGGTCAACGAGCTGGCGCTGGAGGCCGACGAGGATGGGAAGTATGTAGCCACCATCACCGGCGATTCGACTGTCAAGGTAGACATTGACACTACTTCCGGCATCGACGCGGCCGCCGCGGACTCTCAGGGAGCTGCCCGCGTCTATAACCTGCAGGGAATCAGCGTCGGCACTTCCGGCGACGGACGCCAGCTTCCCGCCGGAGTCTATATTGTCGGAGGCAAGAAGGTACGTCTCTGACCCGCGTAAGGAATAGAACCGAAGAGAATCATATATGAGAAAAGCGACATTATTCATCCTTGCCTCCGGGCTCGCGCTAAGCGTCCAGGGGGCAAAGACCGACCTGGGGAGCCGCGCGATGCTGCGCGGCTGCCCGGTGCCGGCCGAGCTTTTGCCCGCGGGAAAGAGCTGCGCCGCGTCGCGTTCGCCGCAAGGGGAGCGCGTGCTCCGCGCCTTCGTGACCCTTTCGGAGGGAGCGGACGCCTCGGCGCTGGAGAGCGCCGGGGCCGCCGTCCGTTCCTGCCGCGGCGCCATCGCGCTGGCTGAATTTCCCGAAAGCCTGTTGGAGGCGTTGGAGGCGCTGCCCGAAGTCGAGCGCGTGAGCCTCGAGCGTCCCCTGGCGCAGAAACTCAACCTGGCGCGCGCCGCGACGGGGATTGACAAAATCCACGCCGGTACCGACCTTCCCCGGGCATACACCGGCAAGGGGGTAATCACGGGAATAGTCGACGGGGGATTCGACCCCAACCATATAAATTTCAAGAACGCCGACGGCACCTCCCGCATCGGGCGCTTTACCTATTACCGGGCCACGCAGAGCGGCGACTACGTGGAGGAAATCCACGGCAGGGACTATATCCCCCAGATTGACACCGAGAGCGACGAGACCTACCACGGAACCCATACTCTCGGCATCATGGCCGGCGGCTACCGCGGTCCCGTGACCGCCGCCGTCAGAACCGGCGAGACCTCCGGGGAAATCCTTGAAACCGGCAACCCTTATTACGGAATCGCGACCGACGCCGACATCGCGGTCGCCGGGGGCGCGCTGACCGACTACCATATCGCGTTGGGGGTTGAAAGCATCCTGAATTACGCCTACGACGAGGGAAAGCCGGCAGTCGTGAACCTGTCGCTCGGCTCGAATGTCGGGCCACACGACGGTTCGAGCACGATTTGCCAGTATCTCGACCTGGCCTCGACGAACGACCATGTCGTTTTCTGCCTCTCCGCCGGAAACGAGGGTGAGCAGCCGATCGCGCTCCACAAGCGGTTCGCCGACGGGGACCTGACGCTGCAAAGCTGCCTGCGGCCCGCAGTCGATGTCCCGAACCTCGCGAATGTGCGCTACGGCCACACGTATATTTACAGTGACACCCCGGAACAGTTCGAGGTCCAGGCACTGGTTGTCAACCTCAAGCGCGGGGTGGCGGCGATGCGTATGCCTCTTCCCCCGACCGAGGGCGCGAGCAAGTACTGGGTTAGTTCGGCTGACTACCAGTCGGCCGATACGGACATAATCTCGCCGCAGCTCGCCCGCTATTTCGCCGGATATGTAGGGGTGGGGGCGGAGTTTGACTCCAACACAGGGCGTTATTACGCCGTGCTTGACTATATGGTATGGGACAACACGGAGACTAACGCCGACGGCAACTATATCCTCGGGTTCCAGGTTACGGGGAGCGCCGGACAGCGCGTCGACGTGTTCTGTGACGGGGTTTACAACGACCTCGACGACTACGGGCTGGCAGGATTCTCCAAAGGGATGACCGACGGCACGATTTCCGACGTCGCCTGCGGCAACAACTACGTTGTTGTCGGGAGCTACAATACGCGCCCCGACTGGCTCTCGCTCGACGGCTCCATCTACGGCTACCCGCTTGAGATGCCGGTTGGGCAGATGTCGCGCTACACGAGCTACGGAGAGCTTTACGACGGACGCCAGCGCCCGACAGTCTGCGCTCCCGGAGCGGCGATCATATCCTCATCCAACGAATACTATCTTGACGCGTACATGGCGGGGGACGAAAGCCGCCAGGCATCCTTCAACGACGGCTCGCGCCGTTATTCCTGGCACCAGAGCGCCGGAACCTCTATGGCGACCCCGGTTGTCGCCGGCTCGATCGCTCTCTGGCTGGAGGCTGACCCGACCCTGCGCTACGACGATGTCCTGGAGATCATCAAGGCTACCGCCGTCAGGGACAAAGACACGGAGACTTCCGGCAACCCGTTACAGTGGGGTGCCGGTAAATTCGATGCCTATGCCGGGCTGAAAGAGGTGCTCCGCCGCAAGGAGGCATCCCTGGGAAGCGTCGCGGCTGACCCCGACCGGCGGATGGTCGTCAAGGCCGAGGGTGACCGCCTGTTCCGCGTGTGCTACGGGGGGACTGACGCTTTCTCGGCAAGTCTCTATTCCGCATCGGGATGCCGGATGCTGACCGCCGCCGGGGCCTCCGGCGAGGCGGTGCTTGATGCCTCGTCGGTTCCCGCGGGATTCTATATTCTGGCAGTCGACGGCGCTCCCGCCGCCACGGCCACGCGACTGGTAATAAAATACATTAGTGTCCACTAAAAAATCATAATAGCACTTTGAAATTATTGAAATTCAAT
>CAJUFH010000100.1 GCA_910585755.1 uncultured Muribaculaceae bacterium
CCCTCACAGGCGGAACCAGAATCCGACGTGCTACCATTACACCACAAGGCAATTCCAAATATTGTCAAGGAAGGGCTTTTGCTTCCGGCCGTATCGCTTGGAGGGAGCCAAGCCGGATTTTGGCCTCCGCTGAGGCGCTGTCTTCGTTTGACGTGTGCAAAGTTACGCACTTTTTTGAAATTGACAAAATAATCGGCACAATTTTTTTGTCAGATAAATAAGGTTTGGGGATGTTTGCGAGGTTGTCGTTGCTAAAATGTTGTCTGTCAGCCTTTGCGGGAGGTGAGGAAAGCATCGAGGTCGGTTTCTTTGGGGAGGTCGAGCTTTTTGCGGAGGCGGTAGCGGGCGGAGTTGACGCTCTGCTTGCTGATTCCGAGGCTGAGGGCGATTTCCTCTGAGCGGTACTTCATATAGATCAGCATGGCGACCAGTTCGTCGTTAGGGGTGATGGAGGGGTAGTCGCGGCGCAGGTCGGGGATGAAGCGGGGATAGATTTTGGAGAAGTAGCGGCGGAAGAGGGCTTCCTGCTCGTCGCTGAGGAGGCAGGAGGGCATCCCGGTGATGAGGTCGCGGATGCTGTCGGTTCCTTCGCGGCCCTCGATTTCCTTGTTGAGTTCCTCGATGCGAGTGTTTAGGGTCTCGATTGTGGCGTTGACCTCTTTCTGGCGGGTGAGTAGAGCGAGGAGGCGCTCCCGCATGTCCTCTTTCGATTTCCTGGTCTGCCGAAGTTTCCGGAGAATGGAGACGGTGAAGAAGGCGGCGAGGAATGCTGCCAGGATGATGGCGAGCCATTGGAGGAGGATAATCTTCCGGGCGCTGGCTTCGCGCTCCTTCCACATCCGGGCCTCCAGCTCTTTCTCCTTGGTTCGGAATCTGAACTCGCTGGCGGTTACGGAATTGATTTTCTCGCGGTTCATCAGAGTGTCGCACAGGGCGTCGTATTCGGGGAAGAGGCGGGCGAGGTCGTCGCCGCGGCCGACCTGGGCGTAGGCGTTGAGTAGTTCCTTCTCGTTGTATTGCATCATCTCGACATCCTGCTGGACTCTGAGGGAGTCGAGGGTGCGCTCCATGATTTTTATCCCTTCCAATGTGTCCCCCCTGAAGATTTTCCCCTGGGCGATGATGTGTATGGATGCCCATTTTTGGGGCGTCTCGTTGTATGGGGAGCTTTCGAGGTCGCGCATTGCCTGCAGGATTTCCTGCCGGGAGAAGAGGTCGGGATGGTGGACCATATACTCCGCTCGGTCGGAGTAGGCGCTCGCAGCCAGCCTGTCTCTTCCGACGGCTCTTGCCAGCGCGAGGTCGTAGCACCTCATAACCGAGTCGGGCTGTTCGAGGTACTGGAACACCATGCCCCTCATCCTCCAGAGGTTGCTGGCAAAGATTTGGGAAAGGTCGCCGCTGTATTCCAGGGCTTTGGCGTTGGCGTCGAGCGACTCGGCGTACATATTCATGCGGGTGTAGAGGTTCGCCAGGTTGCCGTAGAGGAAGGCGGCGGTCTTCCGGTCTTTTTCAGTGAGGGATCCGCGCTTTTTCAGGGAGTCGACCGCCTCGAGGAGATAGTCGGCCCCGAGGCCGTACTTTCCGGCCCGGCAGTAGAAGTAGCCTGTCTGCTGGAGCACGTCTATGGGGTCGTCGTCAGACTCTCCGCGGCGGAGCTGCTCGACGGCTTTGTCCTGCATGGCGAGTATGGTGTCGAAAGGCGCGAGGCTGTCCATAAGCTCGTAGGCGCGTTTGTTGTAGGAGAACTTGGGCGAGCCGTTATCGGCGGCGGCTTTCTTCCCGTCGGAGCATGCGGGGATGATAATTATGGAGATGAGCGACAAAAAAATGAGAGGGAGCTTTTTCATTGCTGATGGGGAAATGGAGTATTCGGATTATGATTGGGTATCTGTATTCTCGCTTAGGTCTGATGCGCAAAGTTACCGAATAATTCCGAAATATCGGGATTTAGAGTGCCAGAACAGGGTATGGAGGACATATCACGCTGTCAAAGAGGTTGTAGCGGGATGTTCTCCGCGGTTTATACGAAGCAGATTACCAGGAGCTGGGCTATGACGACACGGGCGAACATCGAGAGGGGATAGGTCGTGGCATAGGCCACGGGAGCGCAGTCGCCGGGGGTGATTCCGTCGGCATAGGTCATCGACATCGGGTTTGCCATAGCTCCGCTCACCATTCCGGCGGCGGTTCCGAAGTCGAGGCGCCACCAGCGCATGGCGGCGACGGTCATCGCCAGGGAGGGGAGTAGGGTGATGATGAATCCGGCGGCAACCCACGTCAGGCCGTCGCCGCGTAGGATGGTGTCGATGAACTCCCCTCCGGCGTCGAGCCCCAGACAGGCCAGGAAGAGGGAAAGGCCGATGCCGCGGAGCATGAGGTTGGCGCTGCGGGTGGTGTAGGTGACCATATGGAACCGCGGCCCGAAACGTCCGATCAGGATGCCGACGACAATCGGGCCTCCGGCGAGCCCGAGCTTGATGGGCACGGAGATGCCGGGCAGAGAGATGGGTATCGAGCCGACAATCAGCGAGAGCACCATTCCGATGAATATCGCCGCGAGGTTGGGGTCTTTGAGGTCGGTGACGGAGTTGCCGACGAGGGCGCCTACCTTGTTGACGGCGTCGGGGGTGCCGACGATTGTCAGGCGGTCGCCGAGCTGCAGCAGGAGGTCGGGGCGCGCCAGGAGGCGCACTCCCGAGCGGGAGACGCGGGAGATGTTGACGGCATACAGCTTTCGCAGTTTCAGGGAGCCGAGGCGGCGGCCGTTGAGCTGGGGCTTGCTGATGGCGATTGTGCGGGAGACGAGGTTTTTGTCGAGGGTGTCCCAGTTGATGTCGGGCTTGTTCCAGTCGCGGTCGCTTTTCTCGCCGAACAGCACCGTCAGCCTTCCGACCTCGTCCTCGTTGGTGATTACCAGTACGCGGTCACCTTCGGAAAGCACGTCGTCGGGCCCGGGAATCGAAACGTCGTCGCCGTGCCAGATGCGGGAAACTACGAAGTGGGCCCCTCCGAGGGCGCTGATTTCGCGGAGGGAGCGGCCGCGGATGCCGGGATTAGTGACGCGGAACTCGGCGACATACGTATGGTCAGAGTCGTGCCGCCGAGGTTCGTAGTCGGCCTTGCGGGCTACGAACTTGCGGACCAGGACGAAGGCCAGGATTACCCCGACGACTCCCAGCGGATAGGTCACGGCGCAGCTCAGGGCGGCGCCTTCGGTCGAAAGCCCCAACTGGCTGATTGCCTGCTGGGCGGCTCCGAGCGAGGGTGTGTTGGTGGTCGCTCCGCTGAGGATGCCGACCATGTCGGTCATGGGGATTGACATGAGGTAGCTCAGGGCTATGGCTACCGCCGTTCCGGCGAGTACCAGTGCGAGCCCGAGCAGGTTGAGCTTTATGCCGCCGGTGCGGAACGAGCTGAAGAACCCGGGCCCGACTTTCAAGCCCAGCTCGTAGACGAAGAGCATCAGGCCGAAATCCTCGGCGTATTTGAGAATCTCGGGGTTGATCGCCAGCCCCAGGTGCCCCGCGAGGATTCCCGTGAAGAACACGAACGTTACTCCGAGCGAGATACCGCACACGCGCAGCTTGCCGAGCCCCAGCCCGACGGCGATGATTACCGAGATCACGCAGACAGCCTGCAGCGCCGACTGCTCCCAAAACAGACTTTCAAGCCAATCCATACCGCGAAGTTACACATTCCCGCGCTGAAATAACAATATCTACGCGTTGTTCGTTACCGATTATTGTCAATGAGCGGGGTTGTATTCGTTGCGAGAGTCTATCTGCCAAGAGGAGGAAAGAAAGATTCTCTCCAGCCTATGTCGTAAGGATTATGGGGCAGACGTTAAATGATAGCGTCAATTAGAGGATTGGAGAGATGCTGATGGAAATTTGCGGATGCCGAAACGGGCGACGTGTTGGCATAGCAGTAGAGGCAGCCGTGGGGACAGGTATTATATGCGCCGATGTCTTTTGAGAGAACGCATCCGCAAGCCTTCCGTTGGCCGCAGTCTGTTTTGACATTATAAAGGAAGTTTCGAAGAACGGCATCATTGGGAGCAAGACGGCTTATCAGTTCCGGGTCGACGCAACGATTGTGTTCGATACCATATTCCGAGAGGTCAATGCGTTCGGCACACGTCGCAAGGCTGTAATTCCAATTATCACGGTTCAACCAAGAGAGCCGCGACGCGAATCTGCGCATAGACTCTTCTTCCCATTCACGATAATCTATACCGATAAGCCGCAGATTGCGCGATACTTTTTTATACGAGTCAATGTCTGCGAAACTGAAAACGAGTTTTTCCGCATAACCGTCCAGGGCATCGGCGATGCGTGCAATCTTCTGAAGTAAATTATCTATGAGACTGTCTAACAAGTTTGGGCAGTCTCTTTTTATGGTCTAAACAGGCTAAA
>CAJUFH010000101.1 GCA_910585755.1 uncultured Muribaculaceae bacterium
GGCCGCCGGAAGGCGGCCGCACAGGACAGGGAATGCTTTTAACGGGGAGGGGAGGGGAAGAGGGAGGGAGAGGAAGAGGGAGGGAGAAAGGGGGGAAGAAGGAGAGGGAGGGGGGAAGGGATTAGCGGGAGGCGAGGAGGGAGGACTGGACGGTGGCGCGGTAGGCGAGGAGGCCGGAGGGGGAGAGCTCGGTCAGGCGGGGGGTACCGTCGGGGGCGGGGAGGAGGACGTGGGTGTCGTCAACGAAGGTCATCAGTTTGTGGGTCGAGCCGTCGGGGGCGACGAGGTTCCAGGAGCGGTCGTCCTGGTGGAAGTCGAGGCGGATGGACGCGCCGCCGTCCTCGGGGGTTATGGTGTAGCCTTTGCCGTCACATTCGACGAGGTAGCGGCCGTCCTGCCCGTCGATTACTGATTTTCCGACGGCTACGGGGTTGCTGCCGCTCCAGAATTCGATGGAGTTGATTACGACTACGTCGGCGAGGGCCGCTACTTCGTAAACGGGAATCACCCAGAAGGCGAAGAATACCAGTTCGTTGACGAATTTGTTGCTGACCTGCTTGTTCCAGCTCAGGAGTTTGTTTGTCAGGGCGAAGCTGCCGATGCAGGATGTGCAGAGGGTAGAGGCGGCGACTGCGGAGATGAGCGCTACGGAAAGGAAATGTTTCTTCATCGTTCTGTATGTGGTGAAAAAATAGTTGAAACTTGGTAGAGTTGAGAGTAGTTGAAACTTATTATTATAACCGCGGGGAGGGGTTTATAGTTTAACGGATTTGCGGGCTTTTTCGTATAGGGCGAGGACTTCGCGGACGTAGGCTACGGTCTCGCGGCCTCGGAAGTAGCCGGAGCGCACGACGGGGTCTGTATAATACTCGGGCTTGGCCTTCATCAGGAGGGCGCTCTCGACGTTGCCTTCCCAGAGCTGTGGGTTCTTGCCGTATTTGGCGGCGAGGGCAATCGCGTCGAGGATATGGCCTATGCCGGAGTTGTAGGCTCCGATTACGAATTTGCGGCGCTCGACGGGGTCGGAGACTTTTTTCGCGAGGATGCGGTCGAGGTCGGCCATTATGCGGGACGCGGCGGCGATTGATGCCTCGGGGTTAGTGATTTTATTGGCGGGGAGGCCGTAGGCGCGGGCTGTGCGGGGCATGATCTGCATCAGTCCGCGGGCGCCGGCCCAGCTTACGCGGGTTGTGTCGAAGTTGCTTTCCTTGTATGCCTGGGATGCGAGGACGCGCCAGTCCCAGCCGATTTCACCGGCGTACCGGCGGAAGAGGTCGTCGTAGGGGGATATTCGCCCCTTTGAGAGGTCGAGGCGGATGGAGGGGGAGGGGCCGTCCTTGCTCATCTCGAAGTAGTGTTTGAGGAGCTGAGCCCGGCGTTTGCGGGGCGTTTCCTCGGCGAAGTAGGCGTCGATGGAGTCGCCGAGCCAGCTCATCGCTGGGGCGACGGCCCACCGGGCTTTCTGGGGGAAGCTGACGGCGAGGGAGGTGTCGAGGCCGGGGTAATATTTCCGGTTCATGGCGGCGATATCGCTGTCGACGACCGTCAGGGGGATTTCGCCGCCGGCGACCATTTCGATGAGGTCTTCGGTGATAAGGGTATCGCGGTCGACGGAGGTTATTTTGAGGCCGCCTCCCAGTTCGTTGTCGAGATTCTCGAGGCGGTGGAGGTATTTGGAGTGGGCCTCGACGCAGATTTCGCGGCCTACGAGCTGGGTGACGTCGGTTATTTCGGGCTTGCCGTTTTTAAGGGGCTGTACGAGTACCTGGTGGGTCAGAGTCTCGGGCCCGCAGGGAACGACCTGAGAGCGGTATTCGGCGGTCACGGGGACTTCGTAAGCGGCGAGGTCGACGAGGCCGCTGTCGAGCATCTCGACCATGGCGCGGAGGGATGGGGCGACGGTCAGTTCGAGTTCCATTCCCTTGTCGCGGGCGAACTGGCTGACGAGGGAGTAGTCGTAGCCCATCGGTTCGTCGCGGTATAGGAAGTAGGATGAGGGGCTGTAGAGTGTCGCGACGCGGAGGGTGTCGGGGAGATGGCGGGTTTCGGTTTCCTCGAGGATGGTTTGCTCCTGGCGGCGGTTGCGCTGGAAGGTCGCGAGGCATACGGCCCCGATGATTACTATCAGGACAAAAGGGAGGGCTTTCCGAAGCCTTGGGTCAATATTCAAAGAGGCCATGCTCCGATTTGATGGTCAACCGGTTGGAGTCGGCAGCCTCAACGCGTCCGATAACCCGGGCCTCGATTCCGAAGGAACGGGCTACGTCCATAACTTCGCCGGCGTGATCGGCGGAGGTGTAGATTTCCATTCTGTGGCCCATGTTGAATACCTTGTACATCTCCTTCCAGTCGGTGCCGGACTGTTCCTGGATGAGGCGGAAGAGGGGCGGGGTCGGGAAGAGGTTGTCCTTGATCACATGGAGGTTTTCGACGAAGTGCATGACCTTTGTCTGGGCGCCGCCGGTGCAGTGTACCATGCCGTGGATTTCGGGGCGCATGAGGTCGAGGAGGCGGCGTATGACGGGTGCGTAGGTGCGCGTCGGGGAGAGGACGAGCTTTCCGGCATCGAGGGGAGTCCCTTCGACGGGGGTTGTGAGGTCCATCGAGCCGCTGTATGCCAGTTCGGCGGGCATAGCGTTGTCGTAGGTTTCGGGGAAGAGCTCGCGGACGGATGCGGAGAATACGTCGTGGCGGGCGGATGTGAGGCCGTTGCTTCCCATTCCGCCGTTGTAGCAGTCCTCGTAGGTGGCCTGTCCGAAGGACGCGAGGCCTACGATTACGTCGCCGGGGCGGATGTCGGCGTTGTTGATGACCTGGTCGCGGCGCATGCGGCAGGTGACGGTGGAGTCGACGATGATGGTGCGTACGAGGTCGCCGACGTCGGCAGTCTCGCCGCCGGTTCCGTAGACGGTAACGCCGAGCTGACGGAGGCGCTGGAGAAGGTCCTCGGTGCCGTTGATGATGGCGGCGATGACCTCTCCTGGAATCAGTCGCTTGTTGCGGCCGATTGTCGAGGAGACGAGGATGTTGTCTGTGGCGCCGACGCAGAGGAGGTCGTCGATGTTCATAATCAGGGCGTCCTGTGCGATACCGCTCCAGACGGAGAGGTCGCCAGTCTTTTTCCAGTAGGCGTATGCCAGGGCGGACTTGGTACCTGCGCCATCGGCGTGCATGATGTTGCACCATTCGGGGTCACCGCCCAGTATGTCGGGGATAATCTTGCAGAATGCTTTTGGGAAAATGCCTTTGTCGATGTTGCGGATCGCGGCATGGACATCTTCTTTGGCGGCAGAGACGCCGCGCATCATGTATCGTTCGTTGGACATGTCTATCTGGTTTTCAAATTAGGGCGTAAACGGCAATCGCGAGGAGGTAGGCCATGACGGCCGGGGAGACGAGGAGGAGGGAGTCGATGCGGTCGAGGATTCCACCGTGGCCGGGGAGGAGGCGGCCGGAATCCTTTACACCGATCGTGCGCTTGATGAGGGATTCGACGAGGTCGCCCCAGGTTCCGAAGATGCTGACCACGGCGGCGAAGCCGAGGACTCCGGCGAGGTTCATCGCGCGGAATACTCCGGGGAAGAGGTAGAAGCAGACGACTCCGCAGACGAGGCAGAAGGCGAGGCCTCCGAAGAAGCCTTCCCAGGATTTCTTGGGTGAGACGCGCTCGAAGAGGCGGTGCTTGCCGAAGAGTGAGCCGACGCAGAAGGCGCCGGTGTCGTTGAGCCAGATCATTATGAAGAGCACGAGGACTACGGCGGGGCTGAAGCTGTAAAGGGCTGTCAGGAGGCCGAGGGGGAGGGAGATATACAGTTGGGCCATGAGGGACACGGCGTAGTGGCGGAGGGGGCTGCCGTCGGAGATGTAGAGCTGGCTGACGAGGCGCGCGACGAGGTAGACGAGGGTGCAGAAGATGCCTACCGAGAGGAGGCGGGGGTTGACGGCCCGAGCGGCGAAGAGGGAGATTACGGAGGCGGAGCCTATAACGTCGAGGAGGATTGTCGCGGCGGAGAGCCTTTCGGGGTTGGCGAGGCGGTCGAACTCGGAGACGGCGAGGACGCCCAAAAGGAGGGCGAGGGCATAGAACCAACCGGGACCGCCGAGGATCGCGCCTACGATGAGGCCTACATATATTATACCGGTAATTGAGCGGGTTACAAGGCTCTTCATATTTGGGGAATTGATGATGAAGCGGTCAAAAGGGAACCGCAGGGCAAAAGTACGAAATTTTTTTCAAACGAATGGAAGGGAGGGGGGAAAAAGGGAGAGGGGGGAGGACGCCCTTCCTTCGCTCGGCTTACGCCTCGCGCACCAAGAGGGGACTTCGGGGCCGCGCCGCTCGCTAAAGCTCGCTCCACCCGACAGGCTGCGCGGAAAAGGAGGGGGACACGAGGGAGAGGGGAAGAGGGGGAAC
>CAJUFH010000102.1 GCA_910585755.1 uncultured Muribaculaceae bacterium
CAAATTTAACACTTTCCACAAAATTTATGCACCGGGATTTCGGCTTGACCCGAAAATCACGTCATTCTCATAATCCATATGCCGTTTTACTTCCAGGACATAATCGTCGAAGAACTTCATCAGAAGGAAAGCGACATCGTCTGTTTCGGAATAGTTGATCGCCTCTATAAGATGGTGACGGATTTTAGGTAGCGTGACGTCGAAGAATGACGTGTGCGCCCGGCGCAGATACCCCATTAAGGAGACCAGCGACACCTGCGGGTCCGCCTCGGGATGTCCGCTGAGCAGGTTGCAGACGGCGAGAAAAGTCGACGTGTCGACCCCGTTCTCGCGGCAAGTCTCGGCAATTGTCGAGTCACCGAAACCGAAGGCGATGTCAAAACGGCTGATTGCCATAAGGAGCATGTTGTTATCGCGTATGATTTCGCGCATACGGTTCGACGGAAGATAGTGTTTCTGGTTTCCAATCATTGTTTCTTAGTTTGCGTCAGGGTCGTTTTCCCCATGCAAAGATACGGCGAACATTCCGCACGGACAATACCCAAATTTGACTATCCTACCGCGTTCAAACACGGTTCCTCGCAACATCGAAGCGTTTCAGGGAGCACAAGAAACCCTATTTTCAGGTATTGTCAGGCCGATTCGCAGAGCCTAATTTTGCACTCAGAAACAATCACAAACGAACTAACAATGGAAAAGACCAAATTGAAAAACCTGGTAACATCAATGTTACTTATTGTTGGCTCAACGTCGCTTTTATCTTGTTCCGAAAGCAAAGATGACGACAAACCCGCTGTTCCCGCCGCGAAAGAAATCGAGGGCATCTACAAAGGAGATATGACGTCATCCGTTATGGGTAGCGAGACATTATTCGAGGATATGACATTCACTATTACCGCAACCGACGATGCGACAGCCACGCTGATAATCTCCTCTTTCGGCAATCCGCCAATGCTGATTCCCGAAATCACAGTCAGCGACATCAAGGTAAGCGGAGAAGACGGCACTTATACCCTCGCGCCGACAGAGTTCAGCGGTTCTACGGCTTCCGGCAGAAATTACTCCGGAACAGCCAAAGGGAGTTACAGCAATAGCACTCTTAACGTACAGTTCAACCTTCAGTACGGTGCGATGCCGATGCCTCTAATCTGCTCATTCTCGGCTAATAAACAGTGAGGATTCACGACATATTCTCTTTGCTCTGTCTGTCGCTGGCGGCCCACGCGCTCCTTGCCGGAAACACATCCGGCAACGGAGCCGCGGAAGAGCCTGAGTTCAGCATCGACGAAAAACTGCTCGACGAGGTCGTGGTAACCGCCACCCGCACTCCCAAAGCGCTGAAAGATGTGCCGGTTGTGACGAGGGTAATCACTACGGAAGAAATCGAGAGAGCCGATGCCACTAATATTCAGGACCTGTTGACGGAGGAACTCCCCGGACTCGAATTCGGTTACGCGATGTCGCAGGAGACCTCGCTGAACATGAGCGGATTCGGAGGGAACGCCGTACTCTTCCTCGTTGACGGCGAAAGGCTCGCCGGAGAGACGATGGACAACGTAGACTACAACCGCCTGGACCTTGGGAACGTCGGACAGGTGGAAATCGTCAAAGGCGCGTCGTCGGCCCTCTATGGCGCTAACGCCGTCGGGGGAGTAGTCAACCTGATAAGCCGCGAAAGTTCCGACCCCTGGAACGTCAACGTCAATTCCCGTTACAGATCGGAAGGGAACGAATGGCGCTCCGGAGCTAATATCAACTTCAACGCCGGGCGCTGGAGTTCCAATACCTCCGCCCAACACTCGACGCGCGAGACAGTCCGACTGACCGACGCGTTCGACACAGAGTCGAAAATCCACGACATATTCGGCGGGGAGACTTTCAGCGTGAAGGAACGGCTGACCTACCGCCCGACAGACAATCTCCGTCTTACCGCCCGCGGAGGATACTTCCGGCGCACAAGCAACCGCTATAATTACACCGACCGTTACAGCGACTATACCGGCGGCCTGCGGGCACTTTGGAATATCGACGCGACCCGCTATCTGGAAGCGTCGTACAGCTACGACCAGTACGACAAGGCCCGTTTCGTATCGTCAAAGCGCACCCACGACCACGACTATTCCAACCGTCAGCATACCCTCCACCTGTTGTTCAACAAGTTCTGGGGCAAGCATACGCTGACCGTCGGCGGGGACGTCCTCCACGACTTCCTGACAACCTACCAGTTTACCGACAACGGGAATCACGAGCAGACGTCGGCCGACCTGTTCGTCCAGTTTGACTATAACCCGACCCGGTGGCTTAACCTGGTCGCATCGGTTCGCGACGACTATTTCTCAGCATCGCGCAACAACGCCGTCACCGCGCGGGTCGCCTCTATGTTCAAGTTCACCGGTCTCTCCGTAAGAGCGTCCTACTCCGGCGGATTCCGCGCCCCGACCCTCAAAGAGATGTATATGAACTTCGACATGGCCGGTATCCAGATGATTTACGGCAATCCCGACCTGAAGCCGGAACGGAGCCATAACTTCAACCTGTCGCTTGAACATTATGGCGAGATACGCTCGACCGTGTTCCGTGGAAAGTACAGTGCGACCGCCTCGGGTTACTACAACTACTACGACCGGCGGATAACCACTACCGATTTTCCAGGCGACGACGAACGCGAAGAAGGAGCTGTCTACGCCAACGAGGATGGCGTGAAGGTGTCCGGACTCGACATTACGGCACGCTACCGGGCCGTCTGCGGATTCGGGCTATCGGCGAGTTACAATTACCTGCATATCGCAGGCAGCTCCATTGACTCGCAGTTCACCCAGCCCCGTCCCCATTCCGCAACCTGGCGCGTGGACTTCAAGCACGACATCGGACGAAACTACGGGTTCTACGTCGGCCTGTCGGGACGGTATCTGTCAAAACCGACGAGCCGCTACGAAACCGACGGCGCTTATTCCCTATGGAAGTTCACCTTGCAGCATAGCGTCTGGAAAGGAATCAATATAAATTTCGCGATAGACAACCTTTTGAACTACGTTCCAAAAGTCTATTACTGGAATTCAGCCCCGACGACGGGACGAACCTGGACCGTCGGCCTCTCCCTCGACATCGACAAGATGTTCAATTAATCAGATATGAAAAAGAAGATTATATTATCGGTTTGCGCCTGCGCCCTGATATTGGGCGCGGGCTTGTTTGCCTGGTCAAGGTACGCGGCTCCGACAAAAGTAGCGTTCGTAAACTACCAGGCGATTACCCTTGGCCAGATTTCCAAGGCCAACAGCGATAACTCGTGGGTAAAGATTTACGAACTTCCGGCCGAAGACCTTGACAAGGCCGGAAATTTCGATATGGTGCTGGTCAACGGCATGGGTCTGCGTGTCACGGAAGAACAGCGTCAGGCGCTGATTGACGCCGCTCAGAAAGGGACCCCCGTTATGACAACAGCCGCCACAAACCCCCAGAACATGATTGTATCGGTTGACTCGGTCGACCATTCATATATCAGCCAGTATCTCGCAGGCGGACGCTCCAACTACCGCAATCTGATGGAGTATATACGCCACTTCATCGACGGGAAGAAAATTTTCGCACCCGTGCCCGGCGACCCGCAGTCATCCTCGGCATCACTGCTGTATTACCCCTCCGATGATGAACCCGGATTCAATTCTGTCGCCGAATACGAGGCCTGGCTGAAAAGACAGGGCAAGCTTACATCTGAGTCACAGAAGATTATTCTGACCGGGCAGATGGGCGTTGCAGATTCCCTTGTCGCCTCCCTCGAACGCCGCGGCTTTGCGGTGTACCCTGTCAGCGTAATCCAGCGGTTCGTTGCCGGAGGTCACGCCGATTCCATCGGGGCGTCAGCGGTAATCAACATGGCTCATGGCCGAATGGGCGACGATATCGTAAGATGGCTTTCGGAAAAGAACATCCCCCTGTTCTCCCCGCTGAATGTCAATAGGCCCTACGAAGAATGGATGGCTGACAAGATGGGAATGAACGGAGGTTTCCTGTCGCAGAGCGTGGTAACGCCCGAAATCGACGGCGCGGTACTCCCCTACTCCCTCTTCGCTCATTTCGAGGGGCGTGACGGACTTCCTGAAGTCGCCGCGATCCCCGACCGCCTGGAACGTTTCACTGAAACTGTATCGAACTACGTAGCGCTTCGCTCAAAACCGAACAAGGAGAAGAAACTCGCTATTTTCTATTTCAAAGGCCCGGGCCAAAGCGCCCTGGTAGCCGAAGGAATGGAGGTGGCTCCCTCTCTGTTCAACTTCCTGACCCGGCTGAAAGCGGAAGGTTACCGCGTTGACAATCTCCCGGCCGACGCGGCCTCACTTGAAAAAATGATTAACGACAACGGCCG
>CAJUFH010000103.1 GCA_910585755.1 uncultured Muribaculaceae bacterium
CAGGAGGGAGGCGGGGGCGCCGGGGGCGATTGTGCCGAAGCCGGAGGGGAGGAGGCCGAGGGCGGCGGCGGTGTTGACGGTCATGGCGTTGAGGGCTTCCTCGGGGGTGAGGCGCATTTTGACGCATGCGAGGGTCCAGACGAAGCGCATGTCGCCGGAGGGGGAGGAGCCGGGGTTCCAGTCGGAGGCGAGGGCGAGGGGGAGGCCGGCGTCGATGGCGCGGCGGGCGGGGCCGTAGGGCATGCCGAGGAAGAAGGAGGCTCCGGGGAGCATTGTGGGGATTGTGCGGGTAGAGCGGAGGGCTTCGATTTCGGCGTCGGTTATGCGCTCGAGGTGGTCGGCGGAGAGGGCTCCGCGGCTGACGGCTACCTGCACGCCGCCGGAAACGGCGAGCTCGTTGGCATGGATTTTTCCGTGGAGGCCGTAGCGGGTGGCGGCGTCGAGGATGCGGGCGGTCTCTTCGGGGGTGAAGAAGCCTTCGTCGCAGAAGACGTCGACGAAGTCGCAGCCTCCTTCGGCGGCGACGGCGGGGAGCATGTCGGAGATGAGGTAATCGACGTATTCGGCCTGTCGACCGGCGAAGGCGCGGCCTACGGCGTGTGCTCCGAGGAATGTCGCCTTGATTTCCATCCGGGGCATGGCGTCGCGGAGGCGGCGGATTACGCGGAGCATTTTCAGCTCTCCTTCGAGGGTAAGGCCGTAGCCGGTTTTTATTTCGATCGCGCCGGTGCCGCGGGAGGCGGCGAGACGCAGTCGGCGGAGGCTCTGGGAGAAGAGCTCGTCTTCGGTGGTCGCGTTGAGGCGGTCGGCGGAGTTGAGTATTCCGCCACCCCGGGCCGCGATTTCGGCGTAGCTGAGTCCGGCGATTTTGTCGCGGAATTCCCCTTCGCGGCTTCCGGCCCAGACGATGTGGGTATGGGAGTCGCAGAAAGCGGGGAAGACCATGCCCCAGCGGGCGTCGATCACGCGTTGGAAGTCATCCTCGGAGGGGCAGGCATCCATGGGGCCGAAATCGGCCACGCGCTCGCCGTCGATTGAGAGCCAGGCGTTTTCGAGGGAGGGGAGGGAGGCCATCGCGGCCCCCGCCAGGGGCTCGGAGAGGAGCGACCGGCGGGCGCCGAGTATGGCGGCGATATTTTTGACGAGGGTCTTCATCAGTCGGGGAAGTTATAGGAGGCAACGAAGCGCTCGGAGGCGGCGATGAGGGGATACATGACGGTATCGACGTCGACGAAGGGGACGGTTTCGCGGTATGCCTTGTGGAGCGCCTCGACGACGGGGGAGCTTTTCAGGGGGCGGCGGAAGTCGAGGGCCTGGGCGGCGTTGAAGAGCTCGATGCCGAGGACGCGGCGGGTGTTGGCGGCGACGCGGCAGAGCTTTGTCGCGGAGTTGCCTCCCATGGATACGTGGTCTTCCTGTCCCTGTGAGGAGGGGATGCTGTCGGCGCTGGTCGGGTAGCAGAGGGCTTTGCTCTGGTTCACGATGGAGGCGGCGGCGTACTGGGGAATCATGAAACCGCTGTTGAGGCCGGGCTTCGCGACAAGGAATGAGGGGAGGCCGCGGGTGCCGGAAATCAGTTTGTAGATTCGGCGCTCGGAGATGTTTGCCAGCTCGGAGAGGGCGATGCAGAGGTAGTCCATCGGTAGGGCGATCGGCTCGCCGTGGAAGTTACCGGCGGAGACGATTGTGTCGAGCTCGGGGAAGATGGTCGGGTTGTCGGTCGGGGCGTTGATTTCCTCTTCCATTATGCGGGTCGCGTAGGAGATCGCGTCTTTTACGGCGCCGTGGATCTGGGGGATGCAGCGGAAGGAGTAGGGGTCCTGGACGTGCTTTTTGGGCTGGGCTATCATTTCGCTGCCTTCGAGTATGCGGCGCATTGCTGCGGCGGTGGCGGTCTGTCCGGCGTGGTTGCGGACTTCGTTGACGGGGGCGGCGAAGGGCTCGATACGTCCGTCGAAGGCATCGAGGGACATGGCGGCTACGCAGTCAGCGGCGGCGCTGAGGTGACGGGCCTGGATTAGGGCCCAGACGGCGTGGGCGCTCATGAACTGGGTGCCGTTGAGGAGTGCGAGGCCTTCTTTCGACTGGAGGGTCATCGGTTCCCATCTGTGCTCGGCGAGTACTTCGGCGGCGGGGCGTACCTTTCCGTCGACCTCGACTTCCCCGAGGCCGAGGAGTGGGAGGCACATGTTGGCGAGGGGCGCGAGGTCGCCGGAGGCTCCAAGGGAGCCTTGGCGGTAGACGACGGGAAGGATGCCGGCGTTGTAGAAGTCGAGGAGGCGGCGGACGGTCGCGAGCTGGACGCCGGAGTTGCCGTAGCTGAGGGACTGGGCCTTCAGGAGGAGCATGAGGCGCACGATTTCAGAGGGTACGCGTTCGCCGCAACCGCAGGCGTGGCTCATGACGAGGTTTTTCTGGAGCTGGGAGAGGTCGTCGGCTGGAATCGAGATGTTGCAGAGGGAGCCGAAACCGGTGGTTATGCCGTAGATCGGTTCTTTCTGCGATGCCATTTTCCTGTCGAGGTACTCGCGGCAGGCGGTAACTTTTGCTTCGGCTTCGGGGCTGAGGGTGACGGGGCATCCGCTGATGAGAATCTGCTCTACGCGGTCGATAGTGAGCCAGTCGGAGGAGATATGATGATGGTCCATAATTTTAGAAGGCTGAATTAATTATTGAATCGTCGACGAGGTTGGGGAGGGTCACGCGGAGGCCCGGGGTGCGGTCCATTTCGCGGCGTATGGCGTCCATGGCGCCGGGGTTGCGGCCCCAGGAGCGGCGCGCGATGCCGTTGTTGACATCCCAGAGGAGCATTTCGGAGATTCGGCGTGAGGCTTCTTCGGAGCCGTCGATTACCATTCCGAATCCGCCGTTGACGACTTCGCCCCAGCCTACACCGCCGCCGTTGTGGAGGGATACCCATGTTGCTCCGCGGAAGGAGTCGCCTATGACGTTATGGACGGCCATGTCGGCGGTGAACTGGGAGCCGTCGGTTATGTTGGAGGTCTCGCGGTAAGGGGAGTCGGTGCCGCTGACGTCGTGGTGGTCGCGGCCGAGCACTACCGGGGCGGAGATTTCGCCGCGGCGGATCGCGTCGTTGAAGGCCTGGGCGATACGGGTGCGTCCTTCGGAGTCGGCGTAGAGGATGCGGGCCTGGGAGCCGACGACGAGATGGTTTTCGGCGGCTTCGCGAATCCAGTGGAGGTTGTCGGCGAGCTGTCCCTTTATGTCGTCGGGGGCTTCGGCGAGCATAGCGTCAAGCACTTCGGCGGCGAGGCGGTCGGTTACGGCGAGGTCCTCGGGCTTGCCGGATGTGCAGACCCAGCGGAAGGGGCCGAAGCCGTAGTCGAAGAATTTCGGGCCCATTATGTCCTGGACGTAGGAGGGGTAACGGAAAGCCTTGCCGTCGGGAGCCATAATGTCGGCCCCGGCGCGGGAGCTTTCGAGGAGGAAGGCGTTGCCGTAGTCGAAGAAGTACATCCCCTTGTCGGCCAGTTTGTTGATTGCGGCGACCTGGCGGCGGAGCGACTCGCGGACGGCTTCCTTGAAGCGTTCGGGCTCTTCGGCCATCATGCGGCGCGACTCCTCGTAGGAGTAGCCGACGGGGTAGTAGCCTCCGGCCCAGGGGTTGTGGAGGGAGGTCTGGTCGGAACCGAGGTTAACGGGGATATTCTCTTCTGCGAGGCGCTCCCAGAGGTCGACGACGTTGCCCTGGTAGGCGAGGGAAACGACCTCTTCGGTTTCGACGGCCTTGCGGATGCGGGGAATCAGTTCATCGAGGGAGGTATGAACCTCGTCGACCCACCCCTGTTTGTGGCGCTTCTCGACGGCGGCGGGGTTGATTTCGGCGGTGACGCTGACGACGCCGGAGATGTTGCCGGCCTTAGGCTGCGCACCCGACATGCCGCCGAGTCCGGCGGTCACGAAGAGCATGCCTCCGATTCCGGGTTTGCCGGGGCGCTGGTGGGAGCGGGCGGCGTTGAGGACGGTTATGGTTGTTCCGTGGACGATTCCCTGGGGGCCTATATACATATAGGAGCCGGCGGTCATCTGTCCGTACTGGGAGACACCGAGGGCGTTGAAGCGCTCCCAGTCGTCGGGTTTGGAGTAGTTGGGGATTACCATGCCGTTGGTGACGACGACGCGGGGCGCTCCGGGATGGGAGGGGAAGAGGCCGAGGGGATGGCCGGAGTACATGACGAGGGTC
>CAJUFH010000104.1 GCA_910585755.1 uncultured Muribaculaceae bacterium
TATCACGACGCCCGGGAGGGCAAGCAGTAGAAAAAAGGGCTGGAGGGTAACGCCTCCGGCCCTTTTCTTTGCTTTTGGTACGCCTTTTCTTTTGATAAGCTATGTAATATTACCATGAGTAGGGGGCTTTTTCATGTTAAAGTCAATTAAAATATGGGGTATTTCTATAGCAAGGAGGCGGAACCGTGAAAAAATTCCAGTTTGAGGGAAAGGGGAACATATCCGGGGACCGCGTCCGAGAGCTACGCCTCCGGGCCAGATTGTCACAGTCTGCCCTTGCGGCAAAAATGACCACGGAGGGCGTCATTATGGAACAGGACGTAATAAGCCGGATCGAGAGCGGCTCCCGCCTTGTGACCGACTATGAGCTCCTCGCCTTAACGAAAATTTTCGCCGTCTCGGCGGACTGGCTGATCGGATCGGGATAGAAACACCCGCCGCGGGAAGAATTTCCCCCGGCGGATTTTTGGGGCTTGACTTTGTGGTAAAATTAGCGTAATATAAGAGGCACAAACACAAGGGAGGCGGACAGCATGAGAAAGGGAACAACGGCCAGCACAAGCAAACTCGCAAAACTCCGGGCCGAGCGGGGGCTCGGGCTCCGCGAGCTTGCGGAGCTATCCGGCGTAGGTATCCGGCAAATACAAGGGATAGAGGGCGGGACCTCAAAAGTGGAGAATACCTCCCTAAAGAACGCCCTCGCCCTTGCGGACGCCCTCGGCGTACACCCTCGGGACCTGATATAAACACAACCCCGCCCGGCCAGTGGTCGAGCGGGGATTTTTATATATTGGAGGCTTGCGTTATGGGAAAGCATTATAAACATTTGACCTGGAGGGAGCGGCTACGAATTGAAACCCGCCTCAAGGATGGATGGAACCCCCAAAAGATAGCCGACGAGATCGGGCGGCACGTCTCCACTATTTACCGGGAGATCAAGCGGGGACTCGGCGTCCAGCGCACGACGGACCTCATAGATTATGAGTGCTATATACCCGAGATCGCCCGGGAGAAATACGAGGCCACATTCTCCGGTAAGGGCCCGGACCTCAAGATCGGGAAGGACCACAAGTTGGCAAACTACCTCGGAGAGGTCCTAAAGGACGGCTATCGGTCCCCGGAGGCCGCCCTCGGGGAAATTGCGGTTAAAGGGATGGAATTTGATACTAAAATATCGCCCCGGACCCTTTACCGCTATATCGAAATGGGGATTATACCGGGCATTTCAAGCGCAGACCTCCCCATTAAACGGAACCAGGGCAAAAAGAAAGAAAAGCAAAAGCCAAGGGCCGCCCGGAATTGCAGGGGTAAGAGCATAGAGGAGCGCCCCAGGGAGATCAACGCCCGGGAGGAGGTCGGGCATTGGGAAATGGACACAGTAGAGAGCGCCAAGGACGGGAGCCTGGAGCGGGTCCTCGCCCTGACTGGCCGCGTCACAAGGAACCAAATAAACATAAAAATTAAAACGGGCGAGGCGAAAATGGTCGTTGCCGCCCTGGACCGCCTGGAGCGGAAACTCGGGGCTTTGTTCCCGGTCGTGTTCCGTTCAATCACCGTTGACAACGGCTCCGAGTTTGCGGACGTGGAGGGTATGGAGCGGTCTTGTCTACGCCCGGGAGAAAAGAGGACGACGGTCTATTATTGCCATCCGTACAGCTCCAGCGAACGGGGCTCCAATGAGAAACAAAACGGCATGACCCGCCGCCGCCACCCGAAAGGGACGGACTTTAAGAAAGTCTCCCGGAAAAAGCTCCGGGAGACGACAGAATGGATCAATAACTATCCTCGGAAAATGTTCGGATTCCATACCGCGGCGGAGCTTTTCGCCGCCGCCTTTCCTGGCCTCCCCGCATTGTGCTAAAAAAATTTATAAAATTTTTCGCATTTCTCTTGACAAACGGCGCGTGTTGATTTACCATTGAAGTGCGAAAGGTCGAAAGACCTCGACGCACTTCAATTTTTTTATGTTTTAGGGAAGGAGGCCGGGGAACATGGGCCGGAAACTCCGCTATCTCGGGCCGAGTGAGCGGGCGGAAATTGAGAGACTACACAACGGGGGCGCTCCGGCGGCGGTGATTGCCGAGAAAGTCGGCTACCATGTAGCCACAATTTACCGCGAACTCCAGAACGGCTACAACGGGACCGTAGACGAGTACGGTCGGCGGGTGTATAGCGCCGAGGTCGCACAGCGGACCTTTGAGAGGAACATCAAGCGCCGGGGCGAGCGGGCCGCGGCAAACTAAAGAAAAGGAGATTGCTATACCATGATTAAAACCACAACAATACCGGAGGCGTGGGAAGTCGCCTATAAAATCGCGGACACCGGAGAGTATGAGCTCGACAAGGACAGCCAGGAGCGGGCCGGATACCCCATATATCGGGCAAAGGAAAGCTATTACAGCCGCATTTGTGACCTCGGGTGCCGCCTGGAGGTCGTGAAAGCGGACGGGACCTCGACCAACATCTGGATCGAGCCCCAGGAGCCCACCGCCGAGGAGCCCGCGCACTATGGGGACGCCCTGGCCGAGAAAATTCGTGAAACTAAGACGGATTTTAGCGAAATTTCTCACTTTGACAAGTTTGTCCTCGATCGCGGATACAAGTACAAGACCGAGGGGGAATTGAAGGCCGCGTATGATCGGGCATGGAGAGCAAGCCACAATATTTTAATCACCCTGGAGGACTTCCTCGCGGAGACAGAGAAAAAGCCGGACGAGCCCGCCGCGGATACCTATGAGGCCCTCGTGAGGTTTGTAGAGGAGAAAAAGCTCCAGCCTCGGGACGTGATGGAATACGCTCACTTTCGGTGGTGCTTGAATAGGCCGGAGGCGGTCGTCGCCTATCAGACGGAGCGGGACAAATGGACCGTGAACGACTGCGACACAGAGATCACGGAAGAACAGGCAAAGGTCAAGGTCTGCGAGGAGTGGGGATTTGAGGCGAGCCGCGTCAACATTATCGGGACGCCCTACTATGACGCCACAGACTGGCAATTTATCAGGTTTAATTGCGCTGGTATAGCGTGGCTTTGGCACAAGGAAAGCCTTTCCCAGGTATGGGAATAAACAGGACCGGAGGGCGGCGTAGCCGCCGCCCTCCACTGGAAAGGAGATTGCTATACCGTGAAGAATACCGACAACAACATTTTGACCACCCTCCGGGGCTATTTCCTCCTCGCGGCGGCGGACCTCGCCCTCTATCCCGAGGGATCGCCGGAACATATCAAGGCGGAGCACTCGGCGGCAAACACCTCCCGGACAGTTTTCGAGCTTTTCGGGGCCGCGGCGGCGGAGGCTTTGAGAGAGGAGGCGATCCAGAAATGGCCGAAACTCGGCGGGACCGCGTAACGCTGGCCGCCCTCCTCGCCGTTCTCCAGGAGCGGGACCGCGTCTTTATAGTCCACCGCATGGGCCCGCATGAGTGCGAGGGCGTGGCCGGAGGAACGGCCCAGGAGCTCCGCTCTACCCGTTGCGTGGAGGTATGCGGGGACAACGTGGTCGAGTGCCTCGCCCTGGACCTGGACGAATGGCCGGAGATATGGCCGAGCGACGACCCGGCCCCGGTCCTGGTTATCACCATCGGCGGAAAGGAGGGGAAGCCGTGAGCACTTGTAAAGGGTGCGGGGCCCTGATCGACTGGATCACAACCACTGAGGGAAAGTATATGCCCGTAGACCCGGAGCCCGTGTTCGTCATTGAGGGGGACGGCCTGGACCGCTTTGTCACAGACGAGGGCGCGATCCTCCTCGGGCGTCGGGCCCTTCCAGAGGAGGAGAAACCGGGGCTTGAGGTTGCATTTGTCCCGCATTGGAAAACTTGCCCGGAGGCCGCCCGGTTTCGGCGGCGGAAATAACGAAAGGAGATTGCTATACCATGAAAGCTCTTGTAATGACAGCCCAGGACGCCCGGGAATTTGAGAAGCTCGGCGGCCTCACCATCACGAAGCCGATCAAGCCCGCGCCCGCCGCCTATGTTGAGGGGGCGCAAATGCTGGAGAGCACCGAGAACCCGGGGCGCTGGTATGTTGTGGACGTGGACGGGGAACCGCTCCTCGATTCCGGGAACGTGTTCGACCCGCCCGTCCAACCTGGGGACATTGTTTTCCTCCGGGAGCCGTGGCACCGCTTGATAGACCCGACTGTCAGCGCCAGTGATAAAATGTAAGAAAACGCCGAGGAAAAAATGTAATTAAG
>CAJUFH010000105.1 GCA_910585755.1 uncultured Muribaculaceae bacterium
CTTCCGCATGCGCGAGTTCGAGCAGATGGAGATGCAGTTCTTCGTGCGCCCCGGCACCGAGCTTGAATGGTTCAAGAGCTGGAAGGAGACCCGCCTGCGCTGGCACAAGGCTCTCGGCCTGGGCGACGAGAAGTACCGGTACCACGACCACGAGAAGCTCGCCCACTACGCCAACGCCGCTACCGACATCGAGTTCCAGATGCCTTTCGGCTTCAAGGAGGTGGAGGGCATCCATTCCCGCACGAACTTCGACCTCTCGCAGCACGAGAAGTTCTCCGGCAAGAATATCAAGTATTTCGATCCGGAGCTTAACGAGAGCTACGTCCCCTACGTTATCGAGACCTCGATCGGCGTCGACCGCATGTTCCTCTCCGTGCTTTGCTCGAGCTACGAGGAGCAGGCCCTCGAGGGTGGCGACAGCCGCGTCGTGCTCCACCTGCCGGAAGCCCTGGCTCCGGTGAAATGCGCCGTGATGCCCCTGGTTCGCAAGGACGGTCTTCCCGAGAAGGCCCGCGAGATTGTCAACGAGCTTAAATTCGACTTCAACACCCACTACGAGGAGAAGGATTCGATCGGCAAGCGCTACCGCCGCCAGGACGCGATCGGAACCCCGTTCTGCATCACCGTCGACCACCAGACCCTCGAGGACGGCACCGTGACCCTCCGCGAGCGCGACAGCATGGCCCAGAGCCGCGTCAAGATAGAGGAGCTCCGCGGCATCATCGCCGACCGGGTGTCGCTTAACGCCCTCCTGAGAAAACTGAACTAAGCTCAGCGGGTGTTATTTAAATCAAAATTAAAACTGACAAAATGAAAAAAGGACTTATAGTAGCTATCGTCGTTGTCGTGGCCCTGTTCATCCTCTTTGCCGGGGGATGCTCGAGCTACAACGGGATGGTCACCGCTGACCAGGCCGTACAGAAGCAGTGGGGCCAGGTTGAAAACCAGTACCAGCGCCGCAACGACCTTATACCGAACCTCGTCGGCACCGTCAAAGGGTATGCCGAGCACGAGAGCTCGACCCTGGAGAACGTGACCAACGCCCGCGCCGGCCTTACCAAGGCCTACAACGAGGCCAACGCTGCCCAGGCGACCGGCTCGGAGGATATCGCCGCCTACCAGCAGGCGCAGGGACAGCTTAAAAGCGCCCTCGACATCTATGTTAACGCCGTCCGCGAGGCTTATCCCGACCTGAAGGCCAACGAGAACTTCCTCTCGCTGCAGGCCCAGCTCGAGTCGACCGAAAACCGCGTCGCGACCGAGCGCAAGCGCTACAACGACGAGGTTGAAAAATACAACCTCAAGGTGATGCGCTTCCCCGGAAACATCTTCGCCGCCATCTTCGGCTACGGCCCCAAGGAGATGTTCAAAGCCGACGAAGGCGCCCAGAAGGCTCCCAAGGTTGAATTTTAAGCCCCGCAGAAAGACGACGCGATGAAGAAACTACTCTATCTGCTCGGCGCGCTCGCCTGCTCGGCTGCCCTGTGGAGCTGCAACGACGATGACGACTACGTTGATTACTGGACCGAGTACGCCTCCTACCGCGAGGCCAACGAGGAATGGCTCGCAGAGCAGGAAAATCTGACCGCCGAGGATGGTACCCCCTACTACGAGCGCCTGGTGCCCTCGTGGGACAAGGGCGCGTATATCCTGATCCACTGGTTCAACGACCGCTCCGAGACCGCCGGAAACCTGCAGCCTTACCTGACCTCCACAGTCACCACGAAGTATAACGGCTACCTCTACGACGATACCCTCTTCGACACGTCGGAGAATAACACTGACGGCACCTATACGACGGCTGTGAACGCCGTGATCGACGGCTGGCAGATCGCCCTGCAGAACATGCATGTCGGAGACACAGTCCAGATTCTTGTCCCCTACGCCTCGGCCTACGGCGCAAACGAGAACGGAAAAATCAAGCCTTACTCCGCCCTGCGCTTCAACATAAGACTGGCGGATATCCCAGACTTGGAGGTGAAGCCGTAAGTAATCCGATTTCTCAATAAAGATGAAAGTCAATCGCAATACCGCTGCCGCCTCGGTTCCCGCCGTCGCGGCGGCGTTTGTTTTCGGCGGAGCGTTTTCCGCCGGAGCCGCCTCCGGGAAAAACGAACGGAAGCCCAACATAATCGTCGTTATGTGCGACGACATGGGGTATGGCGACCTGGGATGCTACGGGCAGCCCTATATCTCTACGCCCAACATCGACTCGCTCGCCCGCGCCGGAATGAGGTTCACCCAGGCATATGCCGGAAGCCCCGTCAGCGCCCCCTCCCGCGCGAGCTTCATGACAGGGCAGCACAGCGGCCACTGCGAGGTGCGCGGCAACCGGGAATACTGGAAGAATGTCGACACGGTATATTACGGCACGCATCCCGAACCGGTCCGCGTCGGGCAGCACCCCTACGACCCGTCCCACGTCATCCTGCCTGAAATAATGAAGGCCAACGGCTACGAGACGGGGATGTTCGGAAAATGGGCCGGCGGTTACGAAGGCTCCGCATCGACCCCCGACAAGCGAGGCGTCGACGAATACTATGGCTACATATGCCAGTTCCAGGCCCATCTCTATTACCCGAACTTTCTGAACCGCTACCGCCCCGAATTGGGCGACACGGCGGTTACGCGCGTGGTGCTGGAAGAGAACCTGCCGTACCCGATGTTCGGGAATGGGTATGAGAAGCGCCCCCTTTATTCCGCCGACCTCATCCACCGCGAGGCGATGGGCTGGCTCGACCGCCGCGACCCCGGCAAGCCTTTCTTCGGGATGTTTACCTACACCCTCCCGCACGCCGAGCTTGCCCAGCCCTCCGACTCGCTCCTCAACGGTTACAAAAAGAAATTCTTCCGCGACCATACCTGGGGAGGCCAGGAGGGTTCGCGCTACAACCCATCGGAGCATACCCACGCCCAGTTCGCCGCCATGATTTCGCGTCTCGACGCCTATGTCGGGGAAGTTGTGGACAAGCTGCGCGAAAAAGGCCTGGCCGACAACACGATTGTCATCTTCACAAGCGACAACGGCCCACATGAAGAGGGTGGGGCGGACCCGACGTTCTTCGGCCGCGACGGAAAGCTGAAAGGGCTGAAACGCTCGTGCCACGAAGGGGGTATCCGCGTGCCCTTCATCGTCTGCTGGCCCGGCCGGGTCGCAGCGGGAAGCGAGAGCGACCACCAGCTCGCCTTCTATGACGTCATGCCGACCCTGGCCGAGGTCGCCGGAGAGCGCAAGTTCCCCGGACGCTTTGCCGTCAAGGGAAAGCAGGATTATTTCGACGGCATCTCCTTCCTCCCCGAACTCCTCGGCGGGGAGCAGCCCGAACACGATTTCCTTTACTGGGAATTTGCGGAAACCGACCAGATCGGTGTGCGGATGGGGGACTGGAAGCTCATCGTAAAGAAAGGGGTTCCCGAGCTCTACGACCTCGCAACCGATATTCACGAGGACCGCGACCTCGCAGGGGAGCGGCCCGACCTTGTTGCCCGCATGGTCGACATCATCTACGGCGAGCACACCCCCTCCGACCTCTTCAAGGTCACCCTCCCCCGCCGCTGATTTTTAAGGCGCGGTTTCGTCCGGAGAACGGTTAATGCAAGGAAATTTGTATTTATTTTGCGTAAATTCACTATCTTTGCAACAAAACGGGCCTGTCGTTGGTTATATCAATGTGTGACGCAACGCAGCGCCGCATCCCTAAAAACGACCAATCGCCATGATTCAGAAAAAAGTCATTGACGCCATCTATAAGAAATTTAAGCACCGTCCCGATTCCCCCGATGAGCTTGACATTCCACTGCTGTTTGAAAAACTCCCGGAAAACGCGCCTGTCGAGATTGACGGCGACGAGCTGGTTCTTACGATGGTAGACTCTTCATCGCCGTTCCATCGTATTCCGATTTCCCATATCCACGCCATAATAGATTTTGACGAGGTTGTGGCCATCGTGCTCCATAGCTCGATTGTGTTCATCTCGAAAGACGACGGGTCTGTTTCCGTTCATCTGAAGGAAATCGGGCTGTCGCTGCTTGACAGGGTTCGCGCTGTCTTTTCCGGCGAACCTGCCGTGAAAGGATAATCGGTATGTCCTTTTCGACCATAATTAGTTAAAAAGCAGGAAAAAAGAGGGGGTCAAGCCGAATTTCCGGTGCATATGTTAAAATCGGGAGATTAGAGTGTTAA
>CAJUFH010000106.1 GCA_910585755.1 uncultured Muribaculaceae bacterium
GAGCATCTGACTACGGATCAGAAGGTTACAGGTTTGAATCCTGTGCGAATCACTAATGAAATCCATCAGTCCCTCTCTGATGGATTTTTTATTTATAAGACTTCATCGCATATCCCAAATGGTGGACATAGAATCACTCAAAACGAAAATCCTCGACGGAGGATTCATATCAGAGGCGGAGGCGCTCAGCCTCGCCGACACAACCGCGGAACAGCGCCAGGCGCTGTGGGACGCGGCGGCCGAGATAACGGCACGGTTCAACGAACCGGTGTTCGACTCCTGCTCGATCATAAACGCCCGCTCGGGAAAATGCTCGGAAAACTGCAAATGGTGCGCCCAGTCAGCCCATTACGCTACCAAAGCGGAGGTATATCAGCTAATCGGCAGCGAGGAGTGCCTGCATGCGGCCCGGTACAACCGCGGGCAGGGGATCCGCCGGTTCTCGCTCGTAACCAGCGGGAGGGCCATGGGGGGAGCCGACCTCGACAGGGCGTGCGGCTACTTCGCGACGCTCCGCGACGAAGGTGGAATCGGGCTGTGCGCGTCGATGGGACTGCTGCGGAAGGAGGACCTGCGGAAGCTGCATGACGCGGGGGTGCGCCGTTACCACTGCAACCTGGAGACCGCACCGTCGTTCTTCCCCTCACTCTGCACAACCCACACCACGGAGGAGAAACTTCAGACCATCCGCTGGGCCAAAGAGCTTGGTATGGAGGTTTGCAGCGGGGGCATTATCGGCATGGGGGAGACTCCGCACCAGCGCATCGAGCTGGCACTGACGCTACGGGAAGTGGAACCGGCGTCGATTCCGCTGAACATACTCTGCCCGATTCCGGGAACTCCGCTTGAAAACCAGCCACCTATGCCGCCGGAGGAGGTGCTCGACACTGTCGCGTTCTTCCGCTTAATCCATCCGCGGACAACGCTGCGGTTCGCCGGGGGGCGCTCGTCGCTCGACCGGGCGACACAGCTCAAGGCGATGAAAATCGGAATTAACGGCGGGATTGTCGGCGACCTCCTGACCACCATCGGGTCGACCGTCGCGGACGACAAGCAGCTCGTCGGTGAGGCCGGGTACAAATTCTAACCAACCGCTCTCCTCCCAACAGAAAAATCACAACCATACCATGAAACTACTCAAGACCTTAGCGTGCGCGCTTGCCGCAATAACCTGGGCAGCAGCGGCATATGGCCAACAGCGAAACTTAATCGTATTCGACAGGCCCACATCGTCGGAGACACCACCGGCGTGGACGCTCCCCACAAAGGGATTCACCAACGCCGACCCGGAATGGGAACGGGAGTCTCTGCCGATCGGCAACGGGTCGTTCGGAGGGAACGTGTTCGGTTCGGTCGGGCGCGAACGGGTGACGCTCAACGAGAAGTCGTTATGGATGGGTGGGCCGGCCGCTGACTCGCTCTACTGGGGTATGAACAAGAGGGTAGCCCCGGGTACACTCGACGCGGTCCGACAGGCATTGCTAAAAGGGGACAGGAAACTCGCCGACAGCATTGTGTGCGAGAATTTCAACGGTCTCACGCCCTATAACCGAGAATGTTTCGGATGCTTCACGACGTTCGGCGAGGCTACTGTCGAGACCGGGATTGACGAGAGACGCGTAAGCGGCTACAGGCGGGTGCTTGACGTTGACAACTCGCTCGTAAGCGTTTCGTTCGACCTCGACGGGACTGCGCACAAACGCGAGTTTTTCGCCTCATACCCCGACAGCGTGATGGTATGGCGGTTCTCGGCTCCGGGGAAAGAACAGAATCTCACATTTCGTTTCGCAACTCCGCACGAAATCCTGTCGGCCAGCGCGGTTGGTGAGAACGGACTTCTGATCGAGGGGCGGCTCCCCGGCAACGGGATGCGCTGGGCGATGCGGGTCGAGGCACTGACAGCGCCCGGAGGGGCAGTACAGGTCAATCCGAGAAATGCCGAAATAGCGGTCAAAGGGACGGAAGAGGCGGTTTTCATCCTCGCCGCCGACACTGACTATCGAATGAATTTCGACCCGGATTTCGCAGACCCACAGACTTATTCAGGGGAAGATCCGGCAAAGAATGTCAACGCCATTGCCGAACGGGCTAAGGCATTGGGATATAACACACTGCGCCAACGGCATACTGACGATTACCGCTCGCTTTACGGGCGCGTCAGACTGGAACTCGGCGGAAATCGGCCGGAGAACTGCACCCCTACCCCGCAGCGGCTGGAGGCGTACCGCAGGGGAGCTGCCGACAACGGGCTGGAGGAGCTGCTGTTTAATTTCGGACGATACCTGCTCATTTCTTCATCCCGGCCCGGGAATCTCCCGGCAAACCTGCAGGGGATGTGGCACAACAACGTCGACGGCCCCTGGCGCGTTGACTATCACAACAATATCAACCTGCAAATGAACTACTGGCCGGCCGACGTATGCAATCTGCCGGAATGTTTCGAGCCTTTCACCGATTTCGTCAGGTCGCTTCAGAAACCCGGAACGATTACGGCCAGCTCCTATTTCGGGACGAATGACGGGTGGACGGCCAGCATATCAGCGAACCCGTTCGGATTCACCGCGCCTCTGACCGACAAGAACATGGCGTGGAACTATATCCCGACCGCCGGTGCGTGGCTCGCGTCGCAGCTATGGGACCACTATCGTTTCACGCGGAATGACGAATGGCTTGGCACGACGGCCTACCCTATCATCCGCTCAAGCGCCGACTTTTCCGGAGCGATTCTGTTTGACAACGGGGGCCAGCTCACATCCGCACCATCCTACTCGCCGGAACACGGCACGGCTGACCTTGGGGCGACATACGCCAACGCCGTGACCCGGGAAGTGCTCGCCAACGCTATAGATGCGGCGGAAACGCTCAATGCGGACAGCGCCAAGAGGCTCCATTGGGGCAAGATTCTCGACAATATGGCGCCCTATCAAATCGGGCGGCACGGGCAGCTTCAGGAATGGATGGAGGACATTGACGACCCGACTGATACCCACAGGCATACCAACCATCTCTTCGGCGTGCATCCCGGAACGTCAATCATAGCTACCGAACAGCCGGAGCTGGCACAGGCAGCGCGGACGACGCTCGCACATCGCGGTGAGAAATCAACCGGCTGGGCAATGGGTTGGCGCATAAACCTTTACGCAAGGCTTTTGGACGGCGAGGGAGCGCACAGGCTCCTTCGAAGCCTGCTTTCGTCGGGGGTGGCCGACAACCTTTGGGACCTCCATCCGCCTTTCCAGATTGACGGCAATTTCGGCGCCACTGCCGGAATCGCGGAGATGCTGCTGCAAAGCCACGGCAACCGGCTTCACCTGCTCCCGGCGCTCCCGGCGGCTTGGACACAGGGAAGCGTTAGCGGCCTCCGCGCCCGCGGCAACTTCCTGGTTGACATCGAGTTCGACGATAGCCGACTTACATCGGCCACCATAACGTCGCTCTCCGGCCTCCCCTGCTCCATCCTCTACGACGGCCAAACGCTCTCGTTCCCGACCACCCAGGGCACCACATACCGCATCACCCCCACTCCATCCGGCCTGACCGCCACAGAATCAAGCGACCGATAAAAAGCCGAGCGCCACGAGGCCGGAAAACTCAGCCACCCCGCAACCTCCTTGACAGGCATCAAGGGCGCCTCATCTCCACCCCGCTGCGTGTTGCCGGGCGACATGCGTCTTGAGGTTATGCGTCTTGATGATTGCTGAGGGTCGCGTTGATGGTCGTGGAAAACCCAGGCGCGGATGACCCCTGGGGCCAGGTTGATTTGACCCCCG
>CAJUFH010000107.1 GCA_910585755.1 uncultured Muribaculaceae bacterium
GGAGGTCTCCGCCTCGGTCACAATCTTCAGATTGCTCCCGTCGGCCTCGCCTCCAAGCTCCTACCATCTGGACCATTCTGACAGCGCCCTCACCATCCGGGTGGGAGGACAAACTGGGAGTTATGGGAGGGGTGAGAGGACTGGGAGCTGCCCATAATTCTCATCCCTCCCATAACTCCCAATCAGTTCGCTGAGGGTTGTCGGGGAATCGTCCGGCTGGAGGCCTGCGAGGCGGGCGACGCGGCCCAGGAGCTGGGAGGGGGTGAGGGTGGCGCGGAGGGCTTCCATCGACATCGCGCTGTCGCGTTTGGATAGGCGCACCCCCTGCTCGTTGCATATCAGGGGAAGGTGGGCGAACTCCGGGGCGGGAAAGCCGAGTAATTCGTAGAGATAAAGCTGTTGGGCGGCGGAGAGGAGAAGGTCGTTGCCGCGGACTACCTCCGTGACCCCCATCAGCGCGTCGTCCATCACGACGGCGAGCTGGTAGGCCCACGCGCCGTCGGCGCGGCGCAGGATGAAGTCGCCGCAGTGGCGCGCCAGGTTTACGCTCTGCTCGCCGCAGAGGCGGTCGGTGAAGGTGATAGTCCTGTCGGGAACATAGAGGCGCGTCGCCGCCGGAATATCCCCGGGAAACGGCTCGGCGGTACCCCCGAGGCGCGGGGGGCGGCAGGTGCCCTTGTAAATCACGCGGCCGTCTGACTCGTGGGGAGCCTGTGTTGCGAGAATGTCGGCCCTGCGGCAGCGGCAGCGGTAGGTAAGCCCCGCCTCCTCCAGGCGGCGCAGCCCCTCGGCATAGACTTCGCTCCGCAGGCTCTGGAGGTAAGGGCCGTTGGGTCCATAGTTTTCCAGTCCCCCCTCGTCCCATTCCAGTCCGAGCCACAGGAGGTCCTCCTCAATCATCCGGGCGTATTCCGGCTTCGAGCGCTGCGGGTCGAGGTCCTCAATGCGCAGAATCCAGCGCCCGCCCCGGCTTCTGGCCGAGAGCCACGACATCACCGCCGTATAGACATTCCCCAGGTGCATCCTCCCCGACGGCGACGGCGCGAACCGCCCGACGGCCTTGCGCCCCGCCTTATCCGTCGCGGTCTGCGAAAAAGAGTCAGCGGGTGCGGGCATAAGCGTTGAATTTCGGCAGTTTTCTGTATTCATCGGATTTGGTGAACTCCTTTCCCTGTCTCATTCCGCGGAACCGGTTCCGCATTTTGTAGGACTTGCCGGTAACGGCGAATCTCACGAGGTCAAGGAGCCACATCGCCCCTTGTGTCGAGTGGTAGCAGGCGGAGCGGTAGAGGCGGGAGATGCCGGAGGTCGCGGTGGAGTAGGAAATCCGGTGCCATAGGATATACCTGACGGCCTCGGCGAGCCGGAACTGCCGTTCATGGTCGGCGGCATGGCCGGAACCGGCATCGAGATGCTGGATCCCTGTGTCAAATTGGGCGAGCACTCTGTAGCCGCACTGATACATCTTGTTGAAAAACAGAAGGTCTTCCCCGAGAGGATAACCGCAAAGTTCAATCCAGCGCTCCTCTTCGAAGTGTATGGCTTTGTAGGTCGAAAAACACACAAGGGAGCAGGGCCCGGCCCCGGACTGGGTAGGCATTACCGGATCGGGGTTATCGCAGTAGTTGTAGTAGGTGCTGTGGCGTATGCGGAAAGCCCATTTTTTTGAGAAGGAGGGGAAGGCGCCCTGTCCCATGTTGCGCAGCTTCCATTTCAGCGAGCCCTCGCTGTTGGGGAAAGTGTTCGGCACCACCGCGTCGGCGTTCTCGTCTACCGCCGTACGCATCAGCATCTCTGCCCCGGCGGGGGGAAGGTACACGTCGTCGTCGAGAAAGAGTATGTATTCGGTCTCAACCTCGTCGAAAGGGAGGGAGCGCTGGGTGACCATCCCCTTGGGCGACCGTATCCACCGGACCGCGTCGCTCCCCGGGAATACTGGGATGTCATATCCGTCGGGGATATAGGCGAGTATCTGCCGGGGCTGCAGGGTCTGCGCTTTCAGCGAGTTGATTTCGGCCTCGAACTTCTCGCCGGCTTTGCCGAGCGTCCGTATGACGGCTGTATATTCTGGATAACGGTATTCTGCCATTTCAGTCGGGTGGATTCAGTGCTTGCGGAAATGGTTCCTGAGGGCGACATAGACCGCCGGGCGGGAGACCTCGCCCCCTCCGATCACGCTGACGGCGTAGACGGCCGCGATAATCAGGCAGTTGACAATCGCCGGGAGCGAGATGAGGGAGTCAACGGCCGTCACAGCCGCGATGGCGCACACGGCCCCGAGAACCGGGAGGCCGAGGCTGCGGCACGCCGCGGCGAAGATGCTGTGGAGGGGCTGGAGAGTGAGTTTCTTGAATTTCACGGCGTAAACGGCGACGCTGAGGAACTCGCACGCCACCTGGATCCATACGATGACGAGGATGTCCCGGAAGAACGCGATGGAAAGCGCCAGCAGGAGAATCTGGACGATTACCTGGATAATACACAGGTTCCGCACGAAAACGGTGCTGGCGTGGACTTTGCAGACCGCCTGGAAGAATGACTTGAGGCAGAATAGGAACTCTGCCACGGCGAGTATGCGGAAGAGGGGGATACTCTCGGCCCATTTGTCGCCGTAAAGCGCGATGATGGCCGGCCCGGCGATTACGAGCAACAGGAACAGAAGCGCCCCGTTTATTCCGACGACCATCGAGAACATGTTGCGTATCAGCGAGCGTTGCGAGTCGGGCGCTGACTCGTTGGAGGCTACGACGAAAAAGGAATTGTTGACCGACTGGTCGATTACCTGGAAGGGGACGTTGGCCAGTTTGGCGCCCTGGTAGTAGAGGCCGGAGGCCGCAGGGGTGAAGAACTTACCGAGCAGGAAGGTGTTGACGTTCTTGCCTATAACGTTGCTGATATAGGCGATCGCGAGATGGATTCCGAAGCCGAACAGGTCGTGGAACGATTTCTTGCTGAAGGCGATACGCGGGAACCACCGGGTCGCGATGATACAATAGCAGAAGGTGAACAGCAGGAGCAATATCTGTGTCGAAACGAGGGCCCACCATCCGAATCCGAGCGAGGCCAGGATTATGCCGAGAGTGATCGCGGTAAGCGTCGCCCCCACCCTTACGAAGCATATCTTTTTCATCTCCAGCTCTTTCCTCAGCCGGGTCTCCTGCACGAAACTCATCGACTGGAAGAAGAAGCAAACGCCGAGAACCCGCATGATGGCCGTAAGTTCCTCATGGCCGAAGAACCTGGCGACCAAGGGCGCCCCGAAGAAGAAGGAGAGGCCGAAAAAGAGGCCGAAAGCGGCGTTGAATACGAAAACGGTCGAATAGTCCTCGTCGGTCGGCTTTGATTTCTGAATCAGGCCGTCGGCCAGTCCGCATCCCGAGATGTCCTGCGCCAGGGCGACGAATATGGCGATCATCGCCAGTAGGCCGAAGTCGGCCGTGGTCAGCATGCGCGCAAGGATTATGTTGCCCCCGAAATTGAGGGCAGCGACAGAGACACGGTCAATAATCGACCATTTATATGCTTTCGCGTTACTGTTCATCCTAAAGCCGATAAAGGAAGATTCTCCCTTTTATGGCGCAAATGCAAAGTTAGCTATTTCCGCCCGATAAAAAAAGTTCCGCCCCACAAAGATGGGGCGGAACCAAAGTATGGTACCGTGAATGGTGACAGGGGTTTATTTTGCGGCGATGGCGAGGGCCTCGCCTGACTTCGTCAACGTGTCACCCAAAAATCATCAGAGAAGAGAGGTGCGATGCA
>CAJUFH010000108.1 GCA_910585755.1 uncultured Muribaculaceae bacterium
TAACACTCCATTCGCCCGGATTTAACAAATGCACCGAAATTTCGGCTTGACCCGTTTAAGGGACCTATTTCCAGTACCGGTTCGGGTTTCGCCTATGACTGCGAGATGCTTGACAGCGTTATTTTTGAAAGTGTAGTGCCGCGTTTCGGGCTTGACCATACGCCGACTGACAAATGTCCGAATATGAAGTACATAATCAAGGGTGCGTTGCTTGAAGTGCTTGACGATAGTCTGACTCCCCCAGCCGAATTGGAGTATATCAAAGGGAATCCCCGTATGATAACTGATATGGAGCGGCTGGCCGACTGGCAGGCAGAAGTGTTACGGGCGACAGAACCCGGCTGGATGAGAGCGATGATTTTCGCCGCTGCGAGAATCTTGCAGCCCGTCCTTGCAAAGCTCGGTTCGGAAAAGGCCGTGTCCCTGAAATCGGCAATGGATTATGCCTGGGGCCTTGGGGATGATGTGAAGACCCATTTGGACATCCTTCGGGAAAGTCCGGATTACGAACCCGATAGCCTGACGGCTGAGTTTGTTTACGCGCAACCCACGGATTCGATGCTTACGCTTACGCGGGAGCGGTTTGCCCTTGACAGCATTGCGGGAGAGGGGGATGACATCAGCCGTATCAAGAATCTGCTCTATTGGGTTCACGACAATATCCGGCACGACGGCAGCAAGGATGTTACTGCCGACCACTTCAATCTGCGGGAGATTTACGATGCGAGTCGCCGCGACAGCATAGGCGTGAACTGCCGGGGTCTGGCAATCTGCCTTACGGAGGCGCTCCTGTCGGTCGGCATACCTGCCAAATACCTCACCTGTCAGTCGAAGGCTTGGGAAACGGATAACGACTGCCATGTCATCTGCGCCGCATGGAGCGAATCGCTGGGAAAATGGATTTGGGTGGATCCGACGTTTGCTGCGTATGTGACTGATGAGAACGGCCTGCTGTTGCATCCCGGAGAGGTTCGTAACCGTTTGCGGAACAATCTGCCGCTGGTTTTGAACAGCGACGCCAACTGGAACCACGAGGACAAACAGACAAAAGACTATTATCTTGACGAGTATATGGCGAAGAATCTGTATATAATATCAACCAATACCGTCAACCAGGCAGAGCCGGAAGGGCCTTCCGGCCATCTTCAGGGCGTAATCGTGGCGCTTGTGCCCAAAGGGGTGGATTTCAACCAGTCCAAAGTGAATACTACCGACGAGGACTGGTTCTGGAAAGCTCCATCGAAAGCCTTTTAAACTATCGAAAATACTTCAGCGGCCTCCCTTCCCCCGGGCCTCTCGGGGAGGGGAGGCCGCTCGCTTACGCTCGCTCCACGGAACGGGGACACTTTCGCCTGATGGATGAGGGGGATGTTGCGAGATCTTTATTTTAGGACGCTGGAGCTGATTGATTCCGGGCCGGAGATGTCGATGGACTGGTCGACCTTTTTGCCGTAGCCGATTGTGTAAGAGAGGCCCATGTAGAATTTGCGGCCGGTCAGGTATTCGTAGGTTTCACGCGAGTAACTGCCGGAATGGAACTCCGACCAATGCCTTGTACGGGTGTTGAAAATATCCTCTACGTTGAAGTTTACGAGCAGGTTGCCGTTGCCGTATGTGAAGCGGAACAGGCAGTTGTCGCGCCATTGGGTTTTCTCCATTCCGGCTTCGCCGATTGATTTTCCCGGCTTGTAATAGCGAAGCGAGAACCGGCAGTTGTTTAGTGTATAGGACACGTCTGCGTCAAACCCGAACGAGTTTAGCTTCTCGAAATGTCCGCGAGGCATCTTATAGTGGAAATAGTTGGGTCCGAAACTTATTGAAAGAGAGCGGTTGAAGAGAAACAAACGCCCGCGGAGGGTCGCGGAACATGTTTCCTCCACACCGGCGTTAAAGGGCGCTTTCAGTAGTCCACCCTGCTGTTCGGGCATAGCGGTATAATCGAACACGTTCGCACCTGAGGAGCGAGAGTACCAGGTTAGAGCGGAAAGCTGAAGCCACTGGTTCGCGAGATAGCTTGCGGAAACAGTAGCCTGGAATGACAACTGGTCCTCTGTTTTCGGATTTCCGCGCAGCCATATTAGTTCCGACTGACGGGTGAGAAACGGATTTGTGACGGAGGTCGAGGGAGGAATGTTATATAAGATTGCCTGGCCCCAGATAGAAGTTTTTCGATTTGGAGACCATGACAGGTCTAAGTTTAGTTTTGGATATGTTATTCGTTCTTTGATGTCTCCGACGGTCCATTCGGAGAAAGAGACGCCGGGTAGGAAAGAAACGGATAGTTTGGAGGTAGGATTCCAGTATGTGCGGAACTCAGCAGCTATGTCTCTGCGTGTTATTTTGTTGCGCCCTGTCGCCGACCCTGAATACCGAGTGTCGAACCATTCAAACGAGCCATTGAAGTTTAAATTGAAGGATAGTTTGTTGTTTGGGGTGAATGTCGGCGTTAAGTTGATTTTAAGGGAGTTAACTTCTTCGATGCTGCTGTTCCAGATTGGAGGCGTGTCCCCGGTAATGCTGACAGAGGTTCCAGTGTTATGTGAGTGGGCATAGGTCCAATCTCCTGCAAGGAACCATTTTTCGTCTATCTGCTTCTCATAGTCGCCCCTTATTTGGGGAGAAAATGATTTCGACCTTTGGTCGTTATACGAGTTAGTCCCGGGGAAAAGAGTCGGAGACCAAATATCGGTGCCATTGTCTTCGATACGAGGCGTTTTCGAGAATTGGAGCGAGGCCGTATGAGTCGCGATAAAAGAGCCGTTTTTGAATCTCGCGTTGATTGCGGCTTCAAGATAGCGCGAATGTTCGGATGTCGTTTTGTCTAAATCGCGGGTTATTAAATCGTGATGTATACCGTTGTAATACAGATTCTTGAAACTTTCGACCTGGCGACTGTCTATATCCTCTTTCCTGGAGTTCCCGAGCACTGATGCTCCGAACGACATTTTCTTATAGACTAACTTAGAAGCGGCGCTGAAACTGCCGTAACGTGGCGTTTTTAGTCCGATGTCTCCCTTTGAGACCCCGCCGACGGCATATTCAGCCATAACGAAATTAATGACGTGGGCGTTTCCCCGATATTTCCCTTCCGCCGGGTTCTCGAGGTATTCAACCCGCTTCGCGAGTTTTGGCCAAAAGGTAGCAAGGTCGGTCTTATCCGCGGGTATGCCATTGATATAGATCGCGACAGGCTGTCCCGACAGGCTCGTGATTGTATTATCTTTTACAATCAGCATCGGGAGGTGCATGGATTCGATGAGTGAGGCGGGGCTGTTGGAGAGGTTCTTTTCGGTTTTGGAGGGGAGGAATATGATTTTGCCGTCCTCCACCCAGCCGCGGTCGGCAGTGACGACGACCTCCTTGAGGTGCTTCTCGGAGGGGGAGCTTTCGGTGGATTCGGAGGAGGGATTCCGGGTGGTGTCTTGCGCGGTGGCGGGACTGGCGAATAAGGAGGCCAGCAGGCAGAGGGTTGTGAGTTTTTCTGAAACAGCCATTGCGAAAGTTTTTTAGTGGAGGATGGAATGATTGATTGTTTTCGCAAATATAGCTGTCTTGTTTTTGATATGCAAGTTTTTTGAAGAATTCGTTTATTGGTTTCTTCCGAAAGTTTTTTAGGGAAGGGGCAGAGAGGGGAGGCCGCTCGCTTACGCTCGCTCCACGGAACGGGGACACTTTCGCCTGA
>CAJUFH010000109.1 GCA_910585755.1 uncultured Muribaculaceae bacterium
GACGCAAATTTAACACTTTTCCCTAAATCCATGCACCGGAAATTCGGCTTGACCCATAAAAAGGTGCCTCATTTCTTGTAAAATCGCCAAATTTACAATAGGATACGCGGGGCGCAGCGACAGCTCACATAGCGTGGGTTGCCATACTGCGTGCGTATTCGGGTGTTTGGCGATACCTACAAGAGTGCGGGGTTGGCAGCCCACTTTTATATATCCACCAATCAAAAACACTCTTCCGGCTGCCAAACTTTCATACTTTCGCCGAGTTCCGGCGAAAGGACTGGCTTACTTTGCAACATCTAAAACAATAATCATGCAGAACACAGCTAACTACCCCCAAAAGGACCTTGGAGTTATAACGACTATCCAGGAGCTGCTGGCCGGACGCAACGAGGCGTTTGACAAAAGCAACGCCATAAAGTTAGTGCGCCACGCCGACACCCGCGACAAGAAGGAGCGCCTCATTGACGGCAAAACATTCGACGGGACCCTCCGTGACTTATACCGCTTCGAACCTGACCGCTTCCGCCAGTATCAGAGCGAGCAACGAAAAGGTGTGTTTGACAAGACCGAGTTCATCGTGGTTTTCGTAGGCGAGAAAGGTACTACATCCCGCTTCATCGCGGTTTACAAGCTATGCGGCCTCCGTCAGAACCCCAAGGCCGAGAACGAGTGGATTTGCGATTTCCGCGAAGTCGAGGAATTCAAGCCGCTATCGCAGAGAATCGTAATCGACTGGGGCAAATCGACAGTCAGTTGGCAGCAGAACTACAAGGAGCAAATCAAGCCCGTAATCAGAATCGACGAAGGTTTCGAGGACGCGAACGGTATTCCGAGATTCATCTCGTACCACGATGTCTACCTCACCTTTCCGGAAATGAAGATGATTTTCGATACAGAGGACAAGGACTGGCAGAATGTTCTTAAAGCTGTCAACTGCATTTACCTGATACAGGACAGCCTCAACGGAAAACAGTATGTGGGAAGCACCTACGGCACGCAAGGCATATGGCAGCGCTGGGCCGAATATGTCAGGACCGGAGGCCACGGAGGGAATGTCAAACTCAAAGAGCGTTTCAAAAATGACCCGGACTATGCCCGACATCTACATTGGAGCATTCTCGAAATCCTCCCTATCAGAATCAAGGAAGGCGATGCGAATGAACGAGAGAACCTGTATAAACGGAAGGTTATGACCCGGACGTTCGGCTACAACAAGAACTAAACGACAAGCGAACTGAATATGAGCAGCTTCCGGCACCAGGCGAATCTGTTTAGACGCTATATGTGGCTCTACGAAACGATAGTTACCCATAAGGCCATATCGTTCGATGAGATTTCGAGCCTGTGGGAGGAGAGCGCATACAACGACGAGCACGCTCCCCTCCCCCACAAGACCTTTGAAAACCATCGGAAAGCAGTCGAGTTGCTGTTCGGCGTGAACATCCTCTGCGACCGAATTACCAACAGGTACTGCCTGGAGGTCGAGTATCCCGACGTTGTCTCCTCAACTATCCGCAATCTTTTCGACTGCGCGATAATGCTCAACAACTTCACATCAGTTCCGCAAATGAGGCGGTTTGTATCATTGGAGACAGTGCGCGGAGACAACGAGCATCTTGCCGCCGCTATCAGGGCGTTGAACGAAAACCGCTTGCTAAACCTCCGCTACCGCCATAACTACGACAAACGGCGAGAAGAACAGACAACGGTAAAACCAATCGGAATCAAGCTCTTCCGCCAGCGATGGTATCTCGTTGCCGAACAGCCAGATGGCGAGCCCTACTCATATCCGTTTGACCGGATAATGTCATTGTCCCCCGGCGCGGTCTCAAGCCCTTCGGAGTTCAAACTCGACGAACTGTTCGCCGACTGTTTCGGAATAATACGCGAGAAGGGGCTACATCCCGAAAATATAACTCTGAAAGTTGAGCGGGAACAGGCAAACTATTTCATCAACCTCCCCCTGCACCCCTCGCAACGCATCGAGCGGATTGAGGACGACCACATCATTTTCAGCCTCCGCGTCTGCCCGACCTACGACTTCATTATGGAGATTCTTTCCCACGGACAGAAAGTCGAAGTCCTGGCTCCGCTGTCGCTCCGCGAACGAATCGCCACCCGCGTTAAAGAAGTTTACAAACAATACGATTCAAGATAAGTAACTGGTCGAAATTATTTTAATATTTATCCGAGGAAAATTTTTAGGAGATTTTTCTCGATGAAGAAGGAGTGTAGCGAGCTACACGTTATCGCGAAGCGCTTTCGAGCTTGACGAGAAAGACTGATGAAGAGAGGAAAAGATTCAAAAATTTTCCTCGGATAAATATTGAAATAATCAGACCCGTTAATATAAAATAATTTTGAACAGTTACTTACTATGAAAAGAATCATATCAGAACCGATTACGAGACTTTCGGCCTGCGAGGTATTCGTTTTCGGCAGCAACCTCGCAGGAAGACATTCCGGGGGCGCGGCGCGTACAGCGCACCAACTGTTCGGTGCAGAATGGGGCGTGGGTGCCGGTCCTACGGGCCAATGCTATGCGATTCCGACAATGCACGGCGGAATCAAGGAAATTAAGCCCTACGTAGACGACTTCATCGCATACGTCAGACAACATCCCCATAACCGATTCCTCGTCACCCGCGTCGGCTGCGGCATTGCGGGCTTTACCGACGAGGAGATGGCTCCGCTTTTCCAAGAGCTTTGGTCCTTTCCCAACGTCTGCTTCCCTTGCGAATGGGCCTGCGTTTTCGACGACGACAAGTTTATTGACGCCGTCATGTTCGGGATTATCCCGGAGAAGGAGACAGTGTATATTCCCGACGCGATTACCGAGAAAGACCTCATCCGGCTGTGCGAGGAATACCGCTATTCCATCGGCGCCGGCGTCAAGTGGCTCCCTCTGCCACAAATCCAAATAAGGTACGTCATTGACCGCGGTCGTTTCGGATATGCAGATTTCGGCGACTTCTATATGGATAACAACGGATGGCTGTACGTCTGGAGCAGGAACAAGGAGTTCGCCCCGCGCCATAACCGAGGCATCGCTATGGACATTTTCCATGACGAATGTGAGGGGCGCGGTTACTTTTTCCGGGCCATATTCGCCGGAGTCAGAACTCCATACCGTGATTGCGGTCGCGAAACGATTTATACCGGCGACGTATTGGAAACAGATATTGACCCGAAACGGCCGCTCGCACTGGGAACCTTCGGGGAAAACTCGGAGGGACGCAACGCGGAATATGCGTTCATGCTTGACAATCATTGCGCATTCCCGGGCGATTGCAATTATTTGAAACGGGTTGGAACTGTATTTTTCCAGCTTGACACTGACGAATATCCGCAACCGTTGGCTCGCCGCTGCCACTTGTTCCAAAATATCCATGGAACCCCGGAAAGCGATAAAGACCTATTTATGATGGCCCGTTTTACCCCTAATTTCGACAAGGAGATTTGGAAATACTTCGCCCTTGACGTCTGTGGGGCGGAATTTAACTGGCGATAACAAAGAGGGTACAAAAAGAGAGGCTGTCTAACAACCAAAGTTAGGCAGTCTCTATTTTATACACAAAATCAG
>CAJUFH010000110.1 GCA_910585755.1 uncultured Muribaculaceae bacterium
AGCGACGACCCAGATGGGCCGTTATGACACGCCATATACCGGTCAATATATCAGATGAAGTGTAAAGTAATGTTAAGCAAAGGATCCGTAGTGCTGTCCGCCCTGTTGTTGGTCGGGCTGGCTGTTCTTTGCTACGCGCTCGTGGGTCAGGATAAACCGGTGGCCGCGGCCATAGTTGCCGTAGCCGAGCTGGTCCTGATAATAGCAGCCCTGCTGTATGCCCCGACTTATGTCGGGCTGAACGACGGTGAACTTGTGGTTTACAGCCCGCTGAGGCGCTTGCGCATCCCCCTGGCGGATATCGAGAGCGTGCGCGTCTGTCCCCCGACGATGGCGGCGCGACGCATTTACGGCAGCGGAGGTTTCATGGGCTACTGGGGCCTCTTCAGCGAGCGCGACCTGGGACGCTATACCGCCCGCCACGGCCGCGCCTCCGACTGCTTTCTGGTGACCCTCCGCGACGGCCGCAAATACATGCTCGGCTGCGAGGACTACCCCGCGATGGTCTCCTCCATCAAGGCCGCCCTCCCCGCCGCCTCCCCCGCCTGACGTCCCATCCCGATTCGTCCGGCCAGTCAGCCCCCTCCGGACCACCCTCCCGACCGGTCTGCCTCGTCGGACTTGTCGGATCCGCCGGACCCGTCCGACCCGTCTGTCCAGCCTGATACCGCAAGCGGCGGAGCCGCGGTGTAATTGTAGCCCCAGGTCGAGCGTCGGAGACGCGATGGCCTGGGGTTTGGTTTCGGATTCGGACAACGGCCTCGGAGAGGTCGTATAATCGTGATAGGCAATGGATTAAATGCGATTAACGGACATCTTCGATGCCCCGTTTCCCTAACGCCTTAACCCTAAGCCATTGCGTCTTCGACGCTCGACTTGGGGCTAAGATTATATTGCGCCTTCGGCGCTTAATTCTGGCCGTCGGCCATTGCGTTTTTATGCGTGTCGCCCGACTGCTTGCTGCGCCCGTCCGACCCGTCAGACCTGTCCGACCCGTCCGACCTCGTCCGACGACGGCGGCTGTCAGGCTGTCGCGCTTTAGAGGTATCGCGCGACGGCGGCTCCGAGGCGGTTGACTTGGTCGATGCGCTCCACTAACTCTCCGTCGCGGTTTATGACGAACGTCGCGGGAAGCGCCCCGACATTATAGTTCCGCAGAGCGGCTGCGCCGTCCGACGGGGTGTTGTAGACCGTGATCCAGGGGAGGTTCGCGGCCGATTCCCTCCACTGGAACTCGTCGGCGTCAATCGCGACCTGGTAGATTTCCAGTCCGCGTTCGCGGTACTGGTCGTAGACTTTCGCCAGCTCGAGGTTGAAGGCCGGCGATTCGGGAGCCGTGTAGGCTGTGAAGTTCAGCACGAGCACCTTCCCTTTCGACGCCTCCTCGTTGAGCGAGCGGCGCTTCCCCTTGAGGTCGAGCAGCGAGATTTCGGGCAGTGAGATTTCTCGCGCCTGGATGGTGTCGTTAGGGAGCGTCAGGCGGTCGCCGCGGTGGTTTACGAGATATACCTGCTTGAGGAGCGCGGTGCGCGGGTCGTCGGGGCGCTCGCGGTTGTAGGCGTTAGCGACGGCTCCGATAATGCGGAGGTCGGAACGTTCCGCGGGGTCGAACACCGCTACGTCGCCGATGCGGCGGAACACCGTGTAGTAGGCAACGATGCCCGACGGGTCGCGGAGCACCTGCTCGGCGAGTTTCCGCTTGAGGTCGGGGTCATACCCCGCCGCCGCGTTGCCGCTTTTGGCTACAACCTCCGCGATCAGCGAGTTGACGGTCTGCATCTGCTCCGCAGACTCCGAGCCGGAGAGCTGCGCGGTCGCGGCGATGTCGGGAGCTTGGGCCGAGAGAGCGACAGTCTCCAGGCTGTCGATAGGGAAGTAGGCCGAGCTCCCTTCGAGCGTCAGGCGGTAGACTTCGGGATGCCCTGCGGGAGCCATGCTGAAGGAGTATTTTCCCTTGCTGTCGAGCGTCACGGTGTCGACAGCGTACCAGCCGTTGTTTGCCGGGGCCTCGAGCACCAGGTCCTTCCCGTCGGCTCCGGCGATTGTGCCCTCGACGGTCCATTTCTTTTCCGAGCATCCGGCCAGGAGGAGGGCCGTCCCGGCGGCGAAAGCGAGCTTGTAAGCTTTCATGCGAATCGTTTATTCAAAGTTCTTTGCTATCGACTCCGCGATTTCCGCCATGCGCTCCGCGGGGAGGGTCAGCTTCTTGCCGCAGAAGTCCATGTCGGCGCCGCTGTTCATCGGCACGAGGTGGACGTGGACGTGCGGAACGTCCAGCCCGATAACCGACATTCCGACCTTCGCGCAGGGCAGCGCCTTTTTCAGCGCTTTCGCGACGCGCTTGGCGAAAAGCATCAGCGCCTTGTAATCCTCGTCGGAGAGGTCGAAAATATAGTCCGTTTCCTTGCGGGGGATAACCAGGACGTGCCCCTCGTTAACCGGGTTGATGTCGAGGAAGGCGAAGTGGCGCTCATCTTCCGCCACCTTGTAGGAAGGAATCTCCCCGGCGGCTATTCTTGAAAATATCGTTGCCATAAATCACGCTTCCCCTACGGAAATCTCCTGAATCTCAAACTTCATCACCCCCGCCGGAACGGTAATCTCCACGATGTCGCCGACCTTGTGGCCCAGCAGCCCCTTGGCGATCGGGGTCGACACCCCGATTTTCTTCTCGCGGAGGTTCGCTTCCGAGTCGGCCACGATGGTGTATTCCGTCACCATCCCGTTGGCCGCGTTGCGCATCTTGACGCGCGAGAGGATCGATACCTCGTCGGCCGACAGCTTGCTCTCGTCGATGATGCGGGCGTTGGCCACGAGGTCCTTCAGCTTGGCGATTTTCATCTCAAGCATCCCCTGCGCCTCCTTGGCGGCGTCGTATTCCGAGTTTTCCGAGAGGTCTCCCTTGTCGCGGGCCTCGGCGATCGCGGCCGAAACGCGGGGACGTTCTACGCTTTCGAGGTACGCTATCTCCTGCATTTTCTTCTGATAGCCCTCTTTGGTCATGTAAGTCAGTGCCATGATATATTTCGTGTTTTTTGTTATACAATTGTTTTTCGCGGCACAAATAAAGAAAGCGCCTCGCCCCGGTTGTCGCCGGGGGAGACCCTGTCTCCTTTGTCTACCATTTTCAATCGCCGCGAAACGGGGATGCCCCTCCTGGGCCTTCCCTTCCTTACGGCATCGCAAAGTTACCACTTTTCCCCCGTTCCTCCAAATATTCCCCAATCTTTTAATCCCCCCAAAGCCTCAAGTCCCCGGATGTAGAGTCCAAGGGCAAGTGCAATATTAGCGAAAATGCTTGAAAAATTCGATGG
>CAJUFH010000111.1 GCA_910585755.1 uncultured Muribaculaceae bacterium
GCGGTTGAGAGGCTTTCATAGGAAGTTTTTGGTTTTGCCATAAGATGTATAAACCTCCTCTCCGGCGGGCTGTACCCCCCCCCTTATGTGTGCGCCCGGGGGGTTATAGACGGGGATGGGACGCGGTTCGGAAAAGCCCACCCCCGGGGGTCCGAGGTGGGGGGGAGGCATGAGCGCCGAGGACTCGCCGCGGCTGTTCGCTTTTCTTTTCCCGCTCGACCGCCGCCGAGGCGCTGGCCCCGCGTGGCCGGACGGATGGGCGGCCCGGGGCCGGGATGGGTGGGCGTTTTCTGTTGGGCTTGCTTTCTCCTGTGGTTTATTTTCCCTTGCGTTGTGATCCGCTTTGCTATGACAGTAACTCACGCTTGACAACATTTCCCTCGTCGTCGAACGTGAGCCCGCTGTCTGTTGCCAGCTCCCCGGCGTGGGCGAGGGTGTGGCAGTTTCGACAAAGCAATTCGAGATTGTCCTCACCGAGCGCAATCTCTGGATTGCTGATATTCTGCGGCGTGAGGTGTTCCTTGTGGTGGACAATCTCCCCGAGTGCCCCGCACCTCACGCATAGGCCCGCGTCCCGGTTAAAGACATAGGCCCGCGCCCGCCGCCACTCTTTCGAGAGATAGAACGCTTTCGCAAAATCACGCACCGCCGCCGCCCTCCTGTCCCTACCTGGAGCCGAGGGGCCCGGGCCTCATATCCCGGCGCGCGGCCCCGCTCCATGCGGCTATATCTCCACAAGGTAAATTAAACCACGTCCTGCGGACGCCGTGCCCCCGAACGGGGCTCACTCGGAAAAATATTTTTTCCGGCCACAAAGGCGGTCAAGTGAGACCTCGAAAAAGTCGGCCAGTGCCTCGGCGTCCGTGATGGAGGGGACCCGCTCTCCGCGCTCATATCTGGCGATCGAGTTCTTGCTTAATCCGCAAAGCTCCGACAATACCCGGCGGCTCATTCCCGCCCTCTCTCGTAGGCGGCGGAGTTGGTTCGGAAATTCACTTGTCACGCGGTCCACCTCCTCCGTAGTTGCGATCAGTTACCCCCCCCCCCGCCGAGGGGCGTCCTGGGGCGATCATACGGTTTTGCCTCCGTGTCTGTACTCCCGCCCGAGGTTGTATTTGTGCTTTGCCATAACCACGGCGTCCACGTCCACGCCGAGGGCGGCCATGAGGTCCAGAGTGCGGAGGAGGACGTCGGCCAGCTCGACGGCGATCCCCTCCGGCTTGCAAGGACCGTCCGCGCCCTCCGCCCCTGGTTGGCCCACTCTGTCGCATATGGCGAAATACTGGCAATCCTCCTCGGCGAGGGCACACGTCCCATAAACGAGTGGGGCCCCGTTCCGATATTCCTCCAGGGCCTCGGAGAGTTCGGCATGGATCAGACAAAGCGCCTCGGGGAGCGCGGGCGGCTTGTCCCACCATCCATGAGCGACGGCGTTGTCGTGGACCTCTTTCGCTAACTGGTTGATGTTCATTTCTCGGCGATCTCCTTCCTGTTGTGGTTTGGGTTCAAAACTTTACACATTTACAAGGCTTTCGAGGCGGGTTTATTCCCGCTTCTTTTTGGGCCGCTTTCTCGGCGGCGGTTTTAGGACATACTTATAATAGAGGTATCCGTATTTCGTCGCCGTGGCCTCTACGAAAATATAGCCTTTCGGCGGCCTGGGCGGCTTGTCCTCTGTGTAGTTGCGTTTGACGGTGGTCGGTTCCTCATAGTCCGGCTTTTGGAGGGTTTTCCGGGAGCCCTTCCACCTGTGGCCGCCGACCTCCGGCGTCCAGTGGTTAAATAAGTAGTTAGCGAGGCCCGTATAGTCCCGCCCCCGGTCTACGCCGTTATAATAGTTATGTTCCCGGAGGTTTTCGATCCGTAACACGGAGCCCGAGGTCCATTGTCGGCGGATCAGGTTCTCCGGTATGCCCTCGCTTATCATGTGGAAGTGTATCCGGTGAGTGTTTTTGCCCCGACCCATGTAAAGCATGATTTTAGCGCCTGGGGCGTGGTATATGAGGCGATTATAGAAATTATCCCGGACCCGCCTCGCCTCCTGGAAGGTGTGGACCTCGTGCTCGTCGTCCATGGTTAAGGTGCTATATTTAGATGTAGGCCCGAAATTGTTATTTACGATCCGGGCGTGTTTTCGGCGGGAAATTCCGAGCTTGTGGGCGGCCCGCTCCTCCTCTGTTTTGAAACGGGGCCGCGGCTCCGCCTTGTCCAGGTTTTTTATTCTGTCCGGGACATTGAAAACCACTTGCTCGCATACGGCCCCCGAAAAAATTCGCCTTTTGACTCTTTGCATATCAAAAAACCGCCTTTTCTTTTGGCCTGTGGCTCTTGCCTTTTTAGCCCGGAGGTGGTAATATAATAATGGTATAGCAATCAGCCCTCCGGGCGGTTGCGCCCCGGACGCTCTCGTCAAGCGTCCGGGGCTCTTTTTTTACGCTCTGGAAATGTAGGCTTTCGCCGTGCGGTCCTTCCCCCGGGCGAGGTCGACGCCGATCACATAGCCCCGGGCCCGCTCTGTCGGCGTGGCTCTGGCCGTCTCCGCGGTTTCCGGGCGGCGGTCCATGCACTCGCACCGCTCGCCGTGGTCCAGGTGGTCCCCGCACCATGGACAAGTTTTATAGTGCTTTCCCATTCTTCGAGGCTCCTTTCCTAAAAAAGCCTAACTTGTGATATTTCCGCCTCGACCCGCTCGCTTGCCTGTTTGAAACAATCCGGCGCGATCTCCATTCCTACAAAGTGCCTCCCGGTTTTTATGGCCGAGATCGCCGTGGTCCCGCTCCCAATGAACGGATCGAGAATCACGTCGCCCTCTTTTGAAAATGTGGAGATCAATTTTGAGAGGAGCTCGACGGGCTTTTGGCAAGAGTGAATTTGTTTATTCACTTTCGGGTATTGCAAAACGTCCGAGATCGGCCTCTCCGGCGTTTCAGGCGTTCCCTTAAAACACAAATACATGGGCTCATACTGCGGCCTCGTGTAATATCCGATCCCGAAATTGTTTTTTACCCATATCGGCATTGACTTGATCTTGTACCCTGCCCCGAGGAGGGCCCGCTCGAACGAGCTCACGGTCTGCCAGCCCATAAAGGAAATGAGGCTCCGGTCGTCTTTCAGCACCCGGAAACACTCCCGAAATACGTCCGTCAAAAATGCGGTGAAGTCCTCGCCGCTCATATTGTCGCCCTCGATCGCGCTCGTCGTCCCTCTCTGCGGAACGAGGTTTATATTATAGGGCGGGTCTGTGAGTACAAGATCGACGCTCTTGGTCGGTATGGTTTTTAGTAGTTCGAGACAATC
>CAJUFH010000112.1 GCA_910585755.1 uncultured Muribaculaceae bacterium
TATGCCCGCTTTTCAGCGCCCCCGTGTCCCACTTTTATTTCAACAAGTGGGACAAATCACCCATTTTCCCCCTTTTCTGAGCGTCCAAGCGCCCCGGCACCCAGGCTGGAACCCCCGCTTTTATCACTATGTCCCACTTTTGACAATCAAAAAGTGGGACAGTGAGGCAGCCTCCAAAGGCTTTATTTTTACTTTTTCTTCACGTCCACGTCGAGCGGGCGAAGCCCGCGAGGGTATCGTCCCACCGGCCCGGTTTCCGGTCTAAACTCCTGCCTGAGATATATGGACACTAAAAAAATGGGTCAGCGCATATAACAGGTGTCAATACCATGCGGCTACGCCGCCTGCCTTAGTTTCAGGGGGGCTTCCGCTTTGGAATATTTTTTGTTCCGGCGAAAATAAAAAGCGGCCCAGCCAGGCCGCTCAAAAAACCCCTTGCGCGATTTTACATTCTGATGTAAAATAGAAACCGTCGAGATGAATATGGCAGGACGTGAGGAGTTAGGGCCTCCCCACGTCCCTTGCAGGTGTCGTACCCACCTACACATAGCAGTTGCTACGCCACCTCCAATTATAACGGACCGGAGCACTTTTTTCAAGAGTTCGTTTGGAGTTGTGTCAGAACATACGCGGTGTGGGGTGCTTGCCCTGCGCCGATTTATTTCGTCTCGGCGGTTTCCACGTCCAAAGGGGGTGGGGCTATCCCGCCCCCTGCGGGCCGCGTACCGCTGAGCATAGGACTGTACTCAAGATTATGTAAACTTTTGTTCGCACAGACTTCAACACAGTCTTAAAAATAAAAAAAGAAGGTGACTGCACCTCTACACAAAAACCTATACCTCCGCCGGCCAGGGGAAGTTTCGACTCTCTGTCGATTTTTTTCACCCACACCTCCGGGTACTTGGTATCGGTGAATACAAAGGGCTTCAGGAGCTCGCCCTGGTGCAGCTCGGCCGTCTGCCAGTTGTCGTCGTCGATGAGGTATCCCTCGGGGGCGACGACCTCGCGGACACTCACGGTCCAGGACTCCTTGTTCTCCAGGCCGTGGTTGTGCAGGAACTCGCCGTACTCCTCGTACGTGATTTCAATCGTACCGCTGGCACCGGTCGTGTACCGACCGAGGAGCTCGCCGTCAATCATGACCTCCATGACCGCGCCGGCGACCGGCTCCTCCGTCCCGCGCGACTGCTTCTGAATCAGAATCGTCGTGTAGCGATAGTTGACCGCGGTCAGCTTGTAGGTGTAACCCTCGGGGGCGTTCTCCGCGCGCACGTCCAGGCTGTAATTGCGCTTGAACGGCAGGAAGTACCCGGCCGGAGCCGAGACCTCGTAGAAGGAGTAGTACCCGTCCGGGACGTCGACCAGGCGAATCGTGCCGGTCTCGTCCGTCGTCTCCGTCCCAATCTTCTGCCCGTCGCGGTAGATGTCGAAGACGGCGCCGGGCAGCCGGTTGGCCGCGTCGTCGACCTTTATCAGCTCGACCGTCGGCTTCTTGTAGTTCTGGAAGACCAGCGGCCCGGAGTGCCGCGGAATCTGCCCGCCCTGGCCGTCGTCCTCGAGCCACAGCGTCAGCTCCTCGACCTGGTCGGAGAGCTTGTATCCCGGAGGCGGAATTACCTCGCGCACGGAATAGGTGCCAGGGGGACAGTAGTGCTCCCCGGCCGGGTTCCACCATTGAAGCTCCAGGGTTCCGTCGTTCAGAGTCGTGTAATCCCCGTCCTTCGGGGCGACCGGGCCCGGCTTCTCGGGGTCGTACTCCGTCCCCTCGAAGTGGAACGTCGCGGGACCGACGCCGGAGCCGTCGACGGCGTCGACCTTGCGCAGGATGGTGTCGTCGTCGCCGGGCGTCGTGTCGTCGTCGCCGGCCCGGTCGACAATCGGCTGCCCGCCGTTGAACGGCGCCGCCGTCTCCTGCGTAGACCCGTCCTTGCACTCGGCGTTATAAATGCCGCCGTTGAGCTTGTACTTGCCGCCGCTCGGCTTGGGGGGAGCCTGCGTCTCCTTGGCGTAGAGGGTCAGGGAACCGCCTTTCTCCAGCAAGCCCATCTCCTTGCGAACCTGAAAATAACCCCAACCGTCCGCGCCGGTGGTAATCGTCCCGCCGGGGAGCTGAACGTTGCAGCTCGCGTCGGCGTACACGCCGAACTGAGCGCCGGCGAGGGGATTGCCGTCCTCGTCGACCTTCCGAATCTTCACCCAGCCCTCGCCGGGGTCATTAACAGTCTTACCCCGCGGCTGCGCCACGATGATGGGCTGGTGCGGCTTGTTCGTCGTGCACTTCTTGTCGTGCAGCTCGTAGACGTAGTACGTGTACTGCTCGTACTCGTGATTCTTCCACGCGTCCACGGTATTCTTGCACAGAAGATAGCTCACGTCGAAGCCGTTCTGAGCGCCCTGCGCCGCGGCCCAGTCGGGAACCGAGGTCGTGTCGTGACCGAGCCACTTCAGGCAGTTCATGCGCTCGTGCGCGACGGCCTCCAGCTGCTTCTTGCCCTCGGGCGTGTCGTAATTCATGACCTGGTCGAACGCCGTCGGATTGTTCACGAGAATCCAGACGATGACCTGAACCCACGCCTCGACGATGTCGCGCTCGTACTCGCACAACCACGGGAACGGGCCCTCCTCGTTGTTCGCGCCCCAGACGCGATACGCCTCGGCCTTGAGCTCGTCCTCGCTCATGTCGGGATGAGCCGCCTCGAACTCCTTAGACCGGAACTCCATGTCGTAATAATAGTCGAGCCACATGTACGCGCTATTCTCGGCCGACGTGAACGTGCTGTTCTTCTTGTACACGTCGCCCTTCGAGCGGCAACCCTTGCCCAGATACCTGGCGTGGTCCCCGCAGAAGGCCGTGACCGACTGGCCATTGATAGCGACGTTGAAGTTATTCAGGTAACTCGAGTTGGTCGCCCCAATCACGTTGTTGT
>CAJUFH010000113.1 GCA_910585755.1 uncultured Muribaculaceae bacterium
GAAAGTTGAATTATTAAGTAATAGACCTATTCCATAAAGAGGTAATCGTAATGAACAATCGGGCGACCTCCGTGCTGCCCGATTTGCTCGCGGGTGGTGGCCGAGTCGGATGACGCGCGCCCTACCCCCATCTTGCAGCCGTCGGGGGCGTAGATATTGATGATGTCACCTTCTTCCCACTCCCCTTCAACCGACGAGATTCCGACGGGAAGGAGGCTGACGGCCTTGTCGCTGCGCAACATCCTGGCGGCATCTTCTTTGACCGTCACGCGGCCTTTGGCGAAGCTGACGCTGTGGGCAATCCAGCGCTTGATGTTGCTGACAGGGTTCTCGCGGGGCTCGAACTCGGTATGGGGCGTGTCGGCGGGGCGCTCTATCAGGTCGCAGAGCACGTTGGGCCTTCTGCCGTTGGCGATTATGACCTTCACGCCCTCCTCGGAAAGCTTGCGGGCGATGCCGTATTTTGTTCCCATCCCTCCGCGGCCGAAACCGCTCTTGGTCGTGACAATATGCTCCGAGAGGTCTTCCCCCAGTCCGACGTATGGAATCAGGGTGGAGCCGGGAGCGTCCGGCGCGCCGGTATAAATGCCGTCAATGTTCGAGAGGATTACCAGGGTGTCGGCATCCATCATCGCCGCAATCAGCCCCGACAGCTCGTCGTTGTCGGTGAACATCAGTTCGGTCATAGAGGCAGTATCGTTTTCGTTGACAATCGGAACGACCCCGTTTCCGAGCATCACCTCCATGCAGGAGCGCTGGTTGAGATAGGCGAGGCGGGAACCGAAATTCTCTTTTTGAGTCAGCACCTGCCCGACCGTAATGCCGTGGCCGCCGAACAGGGAGAGGTATGTCGTCATCAGCTTAATCTGGCCGACGGCGGAGAATAACTGGCGCTCCCCGACGGAGTCAAGTTTGCGGGAGGGGCGCACCATCGAGCGACCGCAGGCGACGGCGCCAGAGGAGACGAGAATCACCTGGTGGCCCTTACGGCGAAGCTCCGCGACCTGGTCCACGATGCCTGACATTACTGTAATATCGGGGGAGCCGTCGCCACGTGTCAGCACGTTGCTACCTGCCTTGACAACTATTCTAAGTTTCTTCTTCATAGCTACTTGTAGCGGTTACTTCAAGCCAGCCTTTAAGCCTCTGACGACAGCCGCGGAGAATCCGGCACGCTCCATCTCGTTGAGTCCTTTGATTGTCAGTCCGCCGGGGGTCGTGACCTTGTCAATCTCGCTTTCCGCATGCGCACCGTTTTCGAGAAGCGAGGCGGCGCCTTTGACTGTCTGGGCGACAATTCCCTGGGCCACATCGGCTCGGAATCCGAGTTCTACGCCCCCTTCGACCGCCGCGCGGATATAGCGCAGCGCATATGCGATTCCGCAGGATGCCAGGGTCGTTCCCGCAGCGAGCAAACGCTCTTCGACAACGAGTGTTGACCCGACGCGGTCGAAAGTGTCGGTAATCAGTTTCAGTGCATCCCCCATCGCATTAACGGGGGAAACGAATGTCATGGACTGCAAAGTTGCGGCTGCTGTGTTTGGAATCACAAGCGCCGTCTGCGGCATGTCTGAGCCGGTGTCGAGCCATCCGATTATCTGCGCGGAAGAAATTCCGGCGGCAATCACGGCAAGCGTCTGGCGGTCGCTGTCAAGGTCGGGCTTGATGTCGGTCAGCACGTCTCCAACAAGCCAGGGTTTCACAAATACCATAACAAGGTCGGCATCCCTGACAGCCGCGTTATTGTCAATTGTCGTCGCGACTCCTTTGGCCGCGACGGCGGCGAGCGCCTTTTCGAAAGGGTCGGCAACCACCAGGCCAGACGCGGGGAAACCACTTTTCAAAAGTCCCGCTATCACTGCGCCGCCCATGGCGCCCGCTCCTATTACTGAAATTTTCATGATTGACGTATTATAAGTTTATTTGCAAATATAGCGAGAATGCCGGGATAATCACGCAAACATCCGCCATATTTTTTAACAAGTAACCGATCATATTTATTTTATTAGTTTTCTTTAATCGTGCATGACGCCTCGTTCCAGGGACATTTTTTCCATGCGTCGGAATATCCTTTGTACAGGCTTTGTCCTTCCGGAAGGTCGAGCATACGTTGCGCCATATCTTGTCCTGGTTGTACCATCTTGATTAGAATATGGCTGCAAAATTATATCACAAATAAATCGTTGTCAACGCACAAGTCGTGGCAATTTTTTCCTGAATGACCTTTTTGCTTAAAATAATTGCACCGTCGATTAAATAATCTCGACCAGCTACTTATTTCAGTAGTTTTCTGTCATTGTCGCCGCTTTCCAATACGCTCATCTGATGGATAGCGATTTGGTTCAGCTTCACGAGCCTATCGCCCTGCGTCATACCCTGCTCGATGAAAACCGCGTTGAGGTTCTCCATATTCGACAGACAGATAAGTTCATTGATCGTGGCGTAATCGCGTATGTTCCCCTTGAGATTGGGATTGGCTTCGCGCCATTGCTTTGCCGTAACTCCGAACATCGCCACATTCAGCACATCGGCTTCGTTGGCGTAGATGATGTTTGCCTGTGCCGGAGTGACCTCCGCAGGGACAAGGTTCTGCTTTATGGCATCTGTATGTATGCGGTAGTTTATTTTCGACAGCTCACGTTTCGCCGACCAACCCAATAACCGCTGTTCCTCCATCTTCAGCCGCTGAAATTCCTTGACGATGTAGAGTTCAAATTCAACAGAAATCCAGCTTGCGAACTTCAATGCAATATCTTTATGCGCATACGTTCCACCATAACGTCCTGATTTAGCGATTATAC
>CAJUFH010000114.1 GCA_910585755.1 uncultured Muribaculaceae bacterium
CGAGAATGACGTGGGGACGTACATCGACAAGGGTGCGAATCTGAAGGCCGTCATCACCGGGGACGTGCTCCAGATTAACCGCAAGTATGAGAAGGCCCTGACTATCCAGTTCCGCGGGTTCATGGTCCAGTGCTTGAACGAAATGCCCCGCATCAAGGACAAGTCCGAGTCCCTCTACCGCCGCCTGCTCTTCGTCCCCTTCAACAAGTGCTTTACCGGGGCGGAGCGCAAGTACATCAAGGAAGACTACCTGTCCCGCCCCGAGGTGCTCCAGTACGTCCTCTGGCGTGTCCTGAGCATGAACTACTACGAGTTGTCCAACCCCAAGGCCTGCCAGGATGTTCTGAACGGTTACAAGAGCTTCAACGACCCCCTCCGTCAGTTCGTTGAGGAGTTCTTTGGCGGCGCCGACTCTGAGCTCCAGTGGGATGTCATTCCGCTCGCTTTTATCTACGACCTGTATAAGGCGTGGTTCAATGAGAACTGTCCCGGGGGCTTGAAGCTGGGGCGGAACATTTTCTTTAGTAGAATTGCCCAGATGGAAAGCGAGGCCCCGGGATGGCGGGTCGTGAGGGGCGACCACCGGCCTGGCCAGGGAATGGCGAAGCCCGAGCCGCTCATCACCCGATATAAGCTCGAGAATTGGCGCAATAAGTCTTACCAGGGTACTAACCCGGATACCATCAACACGCCTATCCCGAAGGACAAGTACCGCGGATGCTTCGTGCGTGTGGCTGTGAAGAGCAACGTCGTTCCGCTGAACACCGGCTCCGTGGCGAACACTGAATCCGCCTGATACCCGAATCCCTAACCGCACCGGCTCCGCCTCGGCGGGGCCGATGTGGTTACAGGATATATGGCCGCCCTTGCAGGACGGCCATAAAGGCCCTTCTCAGGCGCTTTGCGGTGCTCACGTATCCTTTTCCTTACGGGACGCCGAAACGCCGCCTGTGCGGCCTCTGAGGCCCTGCTGAGGGCGTATACTCTTTGACCATTAAGCCGAAACCAAACCTGCCTCTGAATGCCCCAAAATGACCTGCCCAAACGGGCCGCAGCCACGACGCCAAAAAAAGCCGCCGCTATATATAAATATAATATATATATAATATATATCTGTTTAAAGGATGTGGGCAGAGGCGGCTGGGCGGTTCTGGTGAGGCCCCTGATACACAATTTTTGACATAGCCTCTGGCCCCTGCCCGGCAGACCGGGTGGGGGCCGAGGAAGAAAGGAAAGTGTAAAACAATGCCTGATACTATTGCGGCCGGTATGCCGTGTTCCTGCCTGCTCAACAAGGAGGTGAGCGGCGACCCCCGCTGCGGTTACTTTTGTGATGGGAAGTGCCGGTTTTTCGACGGCCCCATAGAGGAGACCCGCGTTTACAAGGAGACCAAAGGTCACGAGTACATTGGCCCCGGACTTGAGGTCTCCATTTCGTTCCCCTATTCGCCGGAGATTTTCGCGGCCATCACCCCCTTTATCAGGACCCTCTTGATTCCGAAGTACGACAGGCTCGTAGCCTTTGGAGAGAAGGAGTTTTGGAAGGAGCTGGAGGACACCTACGAGGAGCGTGGGCTGACCTTCGGCTACAACTCCGAGAAGTTCCCTCCGTCGGACCTGGAGATGGGGTATGAGAGATACCAGCTCTTCCAGCGGACGATGCAGGGTGAATATGTTATGTCTTTGAATGACCGCTGCTGTTTTCCACGCATCGTCTTTGACGAGGGATTCCGCCCTGGCCCGTTCCCCGGATTCGAGCTCTACACGAAGAACGGACAGTTCATCACCAAGAGGGAAATTCAGGAGCTGCGCAACAAGATTTGCGACAATATTTACTCGAGTGAGCCCTCCCCGTGGGTCGGTCCCTTCGGCTACACGAGTTGCCAGGTCACTTTTGCCGATATCTTCCGGCAGCAGATGAAGCGCGGCTACTTCGACAGCATCACCTACGCAATCGGGATGGCTGATTGTGATACCTGCCGCTCGAATGATGACGATGATTGTGCGTGAGCCGGCGAAATGTTTATCCCCTGGCCCTGAGCGGGCCGGGGGATTTTTTCGCTTAGATATTTCATCCACACCGCTACGAAACATGGATCTTCCGAAGTAGCGATTGCAGAAAACTTACCTCTCTGACGTATCGGAAGGAACACAGTTTCGGTTTTCGCTACGTCGAAATATCCGGGCGTTGGCAGCGGGTGGGGATGGCCGGACGGGGCGTCAGGAGTCTGCGGACGGCCAGTGTCCACCTGTGGACCAGTCCCACTCGATATCCCCGTTGTCGTACTGCCGGACGCCGTGGGCGACGAGAGTCCAGTTGTCGTGCAGCCTCACCATGACCGCTCTGCCGCTGTCCAGCACCTCGGTACAGCGGTAGTCGGCTCCACCGCGGTTGTGGTAGACCTGCCCGACGGCCGGTGTAATCAGGTTGGGGTACTTCATCAGGCCTCCCCCTCTCCCACGACCACGGGGTCGCGGCCTCTCTCCACAGTCTCCCCCTGGAAGCAGTGGCCGCAGTATTCCCAGACTCCGTCCCGGCCTCCGGTAACGCGGCGGAATGTGGCGTAGGTGGGCCGCCAGCGGCCCGTGGCCGGGTCCTCCCGGTGGGAGTAGGGCTCCCCCATCTGAGAGCAGGCGCCGGTCATGCAGGCCGGGGGCAGGCAGTCCATAGCGTCGTCTACGACCTCCTGGGTCACGTAGTCGCCAGGCCGGGC
>CAJUFH010000115.1 GCA_910585755.1 uncultured Muribaculaceae bacterium
AATCTTTTTTACCTTAGAAATTGTACCTATTGGAAACCAATAAAAAGGCGCTCGTGATGAGCGCCTTTTTATGTTATGGTAGCCTCCGCAATATTTATAGTACTTCGGGCGAACTTTAACGGGAGGGGAGGGGTTATAACATATATTAATACTTTGCTCTAACGCTTCAACTGTTTATCTAATGGGCCAGTTTTCTAAGGCCGTAAGGCTGGTACGCCGCGCAAGGCTCGGACGTAACCTAATTATTTTCGGATCAGTGGCTGCGGCCGTGATCGTTCCTATCCTGGCAGCGGCTGAACCCGCTCCAGAAACTGACGACTACATCTTCATGGAATCGCCGAAAAGAGCCATTATCCTGACCGGGGACACCGCTAATGCCCACCGCGAGGTGATGACCGTAATGTACGACACCCAGGAACTCCACTTCCAGGATCCCGGCATTCCCCGCTTCCTGCTGATTGACCGCGAGGGCACCGCCGCCCTCGGCATCGGGGGCGCCGTGCAGGGGGTGTTCTCCTACGACTTCCGCGGCTCGATTGACGACGGCGGCTTCACTACATTCGAAATCCCCGTGCCGGCCGACAAGGCGGAGCGTGAGCGGATGCAGGGGAGCGCGAACCATTCGTCGCTGTTCATCAAGTTCGTGAAACAGACGAAACTCGGCCCGCTGGTCGCCTACGCCGAGTCGCAGTTCTCAGGCTCCGCTAACGGTTACGGATTCAAGGTACAGCAGGCATATGTCTCCCTGGGCAACGTCACTGTCGGCAAGACAAGGAGTTCGTTCGTCGACGCGACGGCCTGCATGCCGACCATCGACTACCAGGGTCCCTCTGGTGGCACCGGCGGCAAGCCGATGATGCTCCGCTACCGCCTCCTGCGCCCCAACGGGGTGTCATGGGCCGTATCTGCCGAGATGCCTTCGGTCACCGGGCAATACACCGACGTCTACGGGATGGGGGTCCCCGTAACCGCTTCGATAAGTCCCCGTGTACCAGATATTCCCGCCTTCATACAATACGGATGGGACAACGGCAAGAGCCATGTGCGCTTCTCGGCTGTGTTCCGCGATATCGCCTACCGCGACCTGCTTTCCGGGAAAAACCGTTACGAGCCGGGCTGGGGCGTACAGCTCAGCGGCGTAGCCAACGCGACAAGGTACCTGACGTTCTATTACCAGGGACTGTACGGACGCGGCGTCGGGACATGGCTCAACGACCTTTCGGGTTTCGGGTATGACCTCGTGCCTACCACCGACGACCCTGGCAAGATGCGCGCCCCAGGCTCGCTCGGGGTTCTCGCCGGAGCGCGTGTCAACCTGACGAAAAACCTGTTCATCTCGGGAGGCTACAGCTTCTGCCGCCTCTACGACCAGGGACGCCTTCCCGACAACACGTACAAACGCGGCAACTACGCCATTGTCAACGCCTTCTACTCCCCGATTCCCGACCTTCTGATCGGTGTTGAATATATCCACGGCTCCCGCAAGAACGTCGACAACGAGCACGCCCAGGCCAACCGCCTCAACGCCATGCTTAAATACTCTTTCTGAATGTAACGAATTTCTAAAAAACAGAACTATCACCCCCGTTAGTGTGTTAGATTATTGCGAATGAAAAAGTAGCGATAACTAACACACTAACTATATATGGAACGTAAAATATCCCTGTCAGACCTCCGCAAGGCCGTCGATGAAGCCTATGCGGCAGTAGAACCTATCAAAGAGGGGGAAATCAATCCCAGAAACCTCAACGCAGTCGCCGGACAGTTCGGAATAACAGTAGTTCTGACCGACGGCACGACTATCAGCAAGGGTGACACCAAGGTAAAGGCTCCGATGGGCTCGATCATCCACCTGCCCCTCCATTCCGTGCTCTTCTCGCAGCTCGGTGTAGACAAGGTTGTGGAAAAATCGGGCAAATGCCCCGCGAACCGCCTCGCGCCCAAACCCAAAGGTCTCGCTTTCGGAGCACACGGCATCCGCGCTTTCTCGGCTGTCGAGCCGACCGGCGACCCGGAATCGAAATGGAACCTGTACGAGAACCGCATGATCGACCTCATGGGCTCCGCTCCCGAACTCACCGACAATGTCTATGAGTACCTGCAGAAGGAAGCTGCCGAGACAAAGACCGCCGCAACCCTGAAGGAGAGCGGTTATCAGCTTTACGACGACACAGACCTGGCTCTGGGCCTCTACCTGAAAGCCCTCGCGATGGGCGCTTCGACAGAGCAGCTTGCGATGATGGGCGCCACCGTTGCTGCCGACGGAGTTAACCCCTCGACCGGTAAAATCGTCTATGATGGCGAACTTTCGCAGAGCCTCGTAGGACTGATGGCCGCCAAGGGTCTCCACAAGATGAACACCCCCTGGCTCGTAAAGGCCGGGATTCCCGCGAAGAGCTCTTTCGGAGGCACCGTCCTCGGCATCATTCCCGGATTAATGGCGGTAGCGGCCTACGCGCCTGAGCTTAATTCCGTCGGCGTCAGCGTAAAAGCCGCCAGGGTGATTATGGAACTCGCGCGCCGTCTCGACCTTTCCGTCTTCGCATCGGCCCGCGTGAAATTCGTAGCTGACTAAATCATACCATATACTCCAGACAGAGACTGTCTAACAAGTTTGGGCAGTCTCTTTTTATGGTCTAAACAGGCTAAA
>CAJUFH010000116.1 GCA_910585755.1 uncultured Muribaculaceae bacterium
TGCAAATTTAACACTTTCCACAAAATTTATGCACCGGGATTTCGGCTTGACCCGATATTCCTTGATTCTGTCAACACCGGCGAAATTGCGCCCGTCGTCATACAGGAAGCCCCTGAAGGGGAACTCCGGGTAGTCTGTAATCCTAACCTGGGGGTACCTCCCGTCGGGGCGCCGCAACTGCGCGAGCGTCCTGGAGGCCCATACCGCTCCCTGTTTGTCCGCTGCCGTTATCAGAATACTGTCTGGGGTTATCGAGACGGAGTATTGTTCGGGCCTCCATCCCGCAGCGGCAGCGGCAAACGACACAGCCGGCTCCGGGTGGGTCGGAAGCACATTCCCTTCCGCGACAATCTCTATATGCTTTGGCTGGGGAATGAGATAGAAATCAGCATTGCCGAACGCGACGGCTGAAGGAGCGGTTACGCAGCCGGTTGCGGCGATTAACCTCAGACAGGGGATAAAGTGTTTGGTTATGAGTTTCACGACTAATAATATTTATGAGCGCAAAGTCAGCAGAACGACATTTTCGACGTGGTGGGTATGGGGGAACATATCGACCGGGCGAATCCGTCCGATGTCGTATTTTTCGTGGAGGAGCGCCAGGTCGCGCGCCTGGGTGGCCGGATTGCAGCTAACATACACTATACGCTTGGGGGCGGCATTCAGAATCACGTTTACGACATCCTGGTGCATACCGGCTCGAGGGGGATCGACAATCATCACATCGGGACGCCCGTGTTCCGCTATGAACGTGTCCGTCAGAACATCCTTCATATCCCCGGCGTAGAAATCAGTGTTGTCGAGCCCGTTGGCCTGCGCGTTGATTTTGGCGTCGGCGATTGCTTCCGGCACGTACTCGATACCGATGACCTTTCTCGCCTTCCTCGCTATGAAGTTAGCAATCGTCCCAGTGCCGGTGTAGAGGTCGTAAACCAGCTCGTCGCCGGTAAGGGCCGCAAATTCTCGGGCCACGCTGTAAAGCCTGTGAGCCTGCCGGGAATTTGTCTGATAGAACGATTTGGGTCCGATGCGGAACCGCAGCCCTTCCATCTCCTCCTCGATGTATGCTCGACCTGAATGTAGCTGTATGTCAAGATCGGCTATCGTGTCGTTGGCCTTTGTGTTGACGACGTACATCAGGGAAGTAAGATCTGGAAATTCCGCCCGCACAGCGTCAAGCACTGATGCGATAGCCTGGGGATTGTCCTCTCCGAAGCTCATCACGGCCATTGTTTCGCCCGTCGAAGCGATGCGAATCATTAATGTACGCAACAAGCCGGTCTGGGCTTTAAGGTCAAAAAAAGTCAGGCCGTGGCTCTTGCCATACTCCTTGACAAACATACGCAGCCGGTCTCCGAGACTGTCCTGCAAATGGCATTCGGCAATATCGAGCACCTTGTCAAACGCCCCGGGAATATGGAATCCGGCCCCGTCGCGGTTGTCGACCACCTCGCCGGAACGCATCTGCTCCCACGAAAGCCATTTACGGTTGGAAAAGGTGTATTCCATCTTGTTGCGGTAAGCCCATATGTTTTCCGAGCCGAGAATCGGCTCGACTTCCGGATGCGGAATCTTAGCGATGCGGTCGAGGGCGTCGATTACCTGCTGGCGCTTGCATTCGAGCTGCTTTTCATAGGGCAGATGCTGCCAGCGGCAGCCACCGCAGGTTCCGAAATGGGCGCACCGGGGTTCAACCCTGATGTCGGACGGTTTCAAGAGACGCTCAATGTGGCCTTCGGCATAGGAATGTTTCTTGCGGTCAATCTTTATATCGGCAACATCGCCCGGCGCCCCGTAGGGTATGAAGACCACCATGTCGTCGACTCGGGCTATAGCGTTTCCTTCGGCGGCGACACCCGTTATTTCGACCCCTTCCAGCAGGGGGAGCTCCTTGCGTTTGCGAGCCATAATTAAAAATATATTTTAACGTGTAATGTTAGTGATGAATCCGGCGAACGCTTCCGCGTGCCGAGGACCTCTTTTCAGCGGTTTCTGTCCGCGAAGTTAAGCATTATCGCTATTTTATGGCCCCGCCAATATGGCAAATTGAATTTTTTAACGCCAAATATGGCATTTTAGCATCCCGGAATGCGAAAAATCCGCCTTAAAATCGTACCTTTGCCAAAACACAGACACAGACAATATAAGAATACATCAAAATACAATAGTTAAATCAAATCAACCCACCCAAATGTCAAAGAAAATCTACACGTTCGGCGACGGCAAGGCTGAGGGCGACGCTTCAATGCGAAACCTTCTCGGCGGCAAAGGCGCCAACCTGGCCGAGATGAACAAGCTGGGCATGCCTGTGCCCCCGGGCTTCACCATCACTACCGAAGTCTGCACCGAGTACACCCAGTACGGCCGCGACCAGGTCGTGAAGGACATCAAGAACGACGTTGAGAAGGCTATCGCGCATGTCGAGGCCCTCACCGGAAAGAAATTCAACGACCCCCAAAACCCGCTGCTCGTTTCCGTGCGTTCCGGCGCCCGCGCCTCTATGCCCGGTATGATGGATACCGTCCTCAACCTCGGCATGAACGACGCTACCGTAAACGCACTCGCTGAAAAGAGCGGCAATCCCCGTTTCGCATGGGACAGCTATCGCCGCTTCGTGCAGATGTACGGCG
>CAJUFH010000117.1 GCA_910585755.1 uncultured Muribaculaceae bacterium
ATCAGTTTTTCATGGTATTAGATTTAAGGTAAGAAGATTATTCGTCGGGATGACGGATAATTTTTTTTATGCCCCTCCGTTTCAAAGATATGAAGAATACCAACTACGTACCCCGCCTCTACAGCTTCCTTGAAGAGCTCGGCCGCCGCCAGGACCGCGAATGGTTCAAGGCCAACCGTTCCGAATACGACGACCTCCGCGCCCTCTGGCTCGCCGACGTCGACCGCCTCCTCGCCGCAATCCGCCAGTGGTGGCCCTCCCTCCGCCCCGCGACTGCCAAGGATGCCGCCTACCGCATATATCGCGATACCCGCTTCTCCCTCGACAAATCCCCCTTCAAAAACTACTTCTCCGCCTCCTTCGGCCCCTATGGCCGCGGCACAGGCTCCGCCCACCTCCCCGGCCTCTACCTCCACATGGGCCCCGGCCTCTACGAGGGGCAGGTCGAGGGGGGCCTCTACGGCGGCGTCTGGTGTCCCGAAAGTTCCGTGCTCAAAAAGCTGCGCAAAGCCATCGTCGACAACATCGAGGAGTTCGAGGAAATCATCTCCGCTCCCGACCTCAACAAACTCTATCCCGGCTGGTACGGCGACCGCCTGAAAACCATCCCCAAAGGCTACGACCGCGACCATCCCCAGGCCGAGCTCTTGCGCCTGAAAGAATACGGCCGTTTCCGACCCTGCGGCCCCGACTACTTCTCCGACCCCTCCTGGCCCGACCGCGCCGCCGAAGACTACCGCCCCCTCCGTCCCCTCCTCGACTTCCTCGCCTACTCCCTCGCCGAAGAACCCTGACCCCGCCCTCCCTTCCTCCCTTTCCCTCTCTTTCCTCCCTTTCCTCCCTTTCCTCCCTTTCCCCGCCGAAAGTATCTCCCGTTCGGTGCGCCCGCCGGAAGGCGGGTGTTCACCTCTTTCTCCTAACTGTCGGGTGGAGCGAGCCGAAGGCGAGCGGCTTCCCAGCCTTTTCTTCCGCTCCGATTTCTCCGTCTTTCCGGATGGGTTCTGGTCCCGGTGTGAGGGGCCGCGGCCCCGAAGCCCCCTCTTGGTGCGCGAGGCGTAAGCCGAGCGAAGGGGAAAAACACAACAAGGGCCGAACATATACCGCTATGTTCAGCCCTTGTTGTGTGGGAGGCTCTTTTATGCTTTAACTATGTCAAAGGAAGGATTTGCTCCATTTTCTTTCTTAATCCCTAACTGCTGTTCAAATGCTTCGAATATCTGAGCAGAGGTAGGCTTGTTTGTTCCCGTTCCCACAACTTGCACTGTGAGCCCCTTGGCGAATTTCCTCCAGGGAGATTTTACTGTCACTTTCCATGTCTGTGCCATAGTAACATTTTGGTTTTAAGTTAAACATTGAGTTGGTATGTGTCTGAAACACGTTCCCAGACACACATATTCTTTTCTTTTGAAAGTTCGGGGTTGATTTGAAACACTCCCACAAAATCGTATGCTTCCAACACGCCGTAGGCAAAGTGTTTCATAAAAGTGATACGCTTCTGCCTGGAGTTTATCCATTTAGCGATATGCTTGGCTCGTTCCTCTTCCGATTTCTTGTTGTACTCATAAATGTACATTCCGTCCTCTGATAGCTCATTGCTCCATATTCGGTGGTTCTGTTGAGGCCACCAGACAATTTCATCCGTTTTGCCCGGAACGGCCACGCCCGATGCCCGAAGATAGCCTCTGTGTTTCGGCTTGGTGCCGAACACCGCCGCGATGTCATCAACATTGGTTAGCCAATCCTCTGTCGAGACTTTGAAATATCCTCGAGATTTGTAGTATTCGGGCGTGCTACGGGTAATGGAATAGTCGCACGGCAGGAAACCCTCTCCTTGCTCCTCAATCCTCTTGCGGATTTCTGCCACAATATCATCTACCTGCTGGTGGATTTCATCAAGGTTTCCAGATGCCTTTATTACAAAGACGTCTGCCTTTGTTGCGTCCCTTACTTCTTTATTGCGGATTGCGTCACGCAGCTTTTGTTCGTCTGTTTCATGGTACCCCTCGTTAACCTCGACTATCATATTGAGTTGGGGAAGGTAGAGATCGGCGAGGGCGTATCCCTTGTCTCGTTTTACATACTGCTGGAGAACGAAACGTACCCGAATGTCGTCAAGCCGATGCCATATTCTGCTGAT
>CAJUFH010000118.1 GCA_910585755.1 uncultured Muribaculaceae bacterium
TTAAGTTTCGCAAGTTTTCAACTTGCTCACCTTAAATGGTGAAGGGTGAATGGTGAAATGTGAAGGGGATACTCATCTTAAGTGTTATCTTCACTCAGGCGAAGCCTGATTTTCACTTTTCACTTCATTCACATCAACTTGAGCTTGCGAAAGTTGAATTATTCAATTAGAGTAGTTTTGCGAGAGCGGTCTTTATGCGCCCCATCGCCTCGACGAGCAGTTCGTCGGCCGCGGCGTAGCTGAGGCGGATATATCCGGGAAGTCCGAAGTCAGAGCCGGCGACAGTAGCGACGTGCCCCTCTTCGAGCAGGTACATAGCCAGCTCCTTGTCGGTCTTTACCTTGCCGCCGAGATAGGCCGTCACCTCCGGGAAGAGGTAGAAAGCGCCCTGCGGGTTGTTAACCTTAAGGCCGGGAATCTCCTTTGCAAGCCTGACAACGAGGTCGCGGCGGCGCTCAAACGCCAGGCGCATCTCCTCGACGCACTCCTGAGGCCCGAGATACGCGGCTTCCGCAGCTTTCTGGGCGATGGACGAGATGCCGGAGGTAGTCTGCCCCTGTAGCTTCGAACAAGCCTTGGCAATCGGCAGCGGGGCGGCGAGGAAGCCGACGCGCCAGCCGGTCATGGCGTAAGCCTTCGACACGCCGTTGATTATCACCACTCGGTCGGCAATCTCGGGAAAGGACGCCAGGGAGGTGAACTCGCCGGTATAATTGATATGCTCGTAAATCTCGTCGGAAATCACGGCGACCTGCGGATGGCGGGCGAGAACCTCAACCAGGCCCGCATATTCCTCGCGGGAGTATATGCTGCCCGAAGGATTGGAGGGGGAACAGAGCATCACCAGGCGCGTGCGCTCGTTAATCGCGGCCTCGAGCTGGTCGGGAAGTATCTTGAAATCCTGGTCGATGCCGGCCGGAACGCATACGGGGACACCCTCCGCGAGCTTTACCATCTCGACATAGCTTACCCACGCCGGTGTCGGGATAACGACCTCGTCGCCGGGATTCACCAGGGCGAGCACGGCGTTGGAGAGCGAATGTTTGGCCCCGGCGGAAACCACAATCTGCTCGGGGGCGTATTCCAGCCCGTTGTCGCGGCGCAGCTTATCGGCAATCGCGCGGCGCAGCGGCATATAGCCGGGCACGGGGGGATAATGGGTATAATTATCGTCGATCGCGCGCTTGGCCGCCTCCTTGATGTGGTCGGGCGTGTTGAAATCAGGCTCGCCGACCGACAGGTTAATCACATCGACACCCTGGGCGCGGAGCTCGCTGCTCTTTGCCGACATAGCGAGAGTCGCCGACGGCGACAGGGATTCCACTCTGCGGGAGATTCTTGACTGTTCCATCATGAGCTACATTTCGTTTCCGCAAAGTTACAAAAACATTTCCCAACCCCCAAAACTTACGTCACTCCTTTCGAGAATCACCCCTTGGAAACGGGAGCATGTTACCGGGCAAACAAATCGGATGAGGGTGCATCAGAATTTTGATACACCCTCACCCGGAATTTATGTTACAGAAATCTTGCCGTTTTCGTCCCGGAGGTCAACTGAACCAGTAGAGCTGGGTCAGAGGGAGGGACTTGGCCGGGGGCACCGTGGCCAGGACGCCGTCGACGTAGACGTTGAATGTCTCGGGATCTACCTCGATGCGCGGGAGGGCCGAGTTCAGCACCATGTCGCTCTTTGAGAGCTGGCGCACGCCGCGGACGGGGTAGAAGATGTTGTCCGTGCCGATTTTTTCGGCGATGCCGTCGTCATACGACGCTTTCGAGACGAAGCGTACGCAGGTGCGGGGCATTGCTTTGCCGAAAGCTCCGAACATGGGGCGCATGATTTTCGGCTGCGGCGTGGGGAGCGAGGCGTTGGGGTCGCCCATGTTCGCCCAGTTGATGAGACCGCCCTTGATGACCATCTTGGGCTTGG
>CAJUFH010000119.1 GCA_910585755.1 uncultured Muribaculaceae bacterium
AAATCCAGGCTGCGCCTGGGTGAAGATAATAGTTTTTCTGAAACAAGTATCTCCTTCACCCTTCACCCTTCACTCTTCACCCTTAAGGTGAGCAAGTTGGAAACTTGCGAACTTATATGGAATAGTTACCAACATTTTTCGGTTAATATGTGTTATAATATCAAACCGATAATTAACGGGCGCGCCTTCGGCGGCAACCCGTTTACGGACGACCGAAAATGTTTCACTAATTATTTCATAAAGTTATGAAAGCCTTATCATTAAACTTCTGGGGACAGACCAAATACTGGTGGGTTGTCCTCCTCGTAGGGATTCTTCTGGTGCTCGGCGGCTTCTGCTACTGGTTCTGGCCCGCTGCCGGATTCGCCGTATCGTCGCAGATTTTCGGCTGGCTGCTGATTCTGGCCGGCATCGTGCAGCTCTGCGTTTCTTCGGGCACCAACCGTCCGCGCGGATGGGGCTGGTGGATTGCCGGAGGCGTGATTGACATGTTCGTGGGCTTCATGCTCGTGCGCAGCATCATCCTCTCCGAAATCGTGTTCCCCTATTTCCTCGCGATCGTGTTCATCTTCTGGGGCATCGCCTCGATTATCGCGTCGGTTTCCGGGCGCCAGCAGCGCTACTGGTGGATGTACCTTATCAACGGCATCCTGCTGATGATCATCGGCTTCTTCTTCCTTGAGGCCGGCTGGCTGCAGGACATGATGATGGTAAGCTTCCTCAGCGCCCTCGCCTTCATCTACTGGGGCTTCACCGTGGCCATGATGAGCTACGATATGAAACCCGCTACCCGCTCATAACCCCGCTCTTCAACCGGTATGGCCGTCCGCTCATTTCCGGCCATACCGACTGCCATACTTGACTTGATTCCGACGGCCGCGCCCCTCCCCGGGTCCGCGGCCGTCCCCTTGTCAATATCCTACTATTTAACTTAAATGCGTTAAAAGGGGAGGATTTTGGCGGGGGAGAGGGAAAAATATGGGCGGGAAGCGTTATATTTGTAGTTTCAAAGGGGACCGGTTAAACCAACAGGCGCGCCGGCCGTCTAATTGTTGAAACTCAGTTACAAGAATAAAAGGTATGAAACGCTTCACAGCCACAGTTCGCCAGCTTTCTCTCGTCGCGGCGGCGGCCCTGGTCGGGGTCTCCGGCGCCGTGGCCCAGAGCTATTACGACGATGATATCTACTACGACGCTTCCAAGGCTCCCAAGAAGGAGGTGAAGAAGCAGCAGCAGCGCCAGCAACCGCAGCAACAGGCGCTCTACTATTACGACGGTTCGGAATATGTGCCCTGGACCCAGGCCGGCAATTATCCGGCAGCCTCGGAATACGCGCCTACCGGCTCGTCGACCCGCGACGTCGATGAATACAACCGCCGCGGGAACTACGCCCGGAGCGACCGCCCCGACTCGATCTCGCTTGCCGAGTTCGAGCAGATGTCGGCCATGAGCAACACCGAGCGTCTGGCCCGCTTCCACGACTCGCAGGCGGCCCAGGAGGCATCCGGCACGGTCGCCTATGACGATCTCGGGAACGAATACTATGCCGGTAACAACGGCGGAGGGGGCGGCACGACGACCATCGTCACCGTCCCGACCTCCTCGGTCAGCTTCAACTTCGGCGTAGGTTACCCCTACTATTATAATTCCTGGTACGGCGGATGGCCCTATTACAGCTACTCCTGGCCTTACAGTTCCTGGTACTGGAACGACTGGTACGGCCCCGGATGGGGATGGGGTCCGTCCTGGGCCTGGGGGCCTTCGTGGTCATGGGGTCCCGGATGGGGCGCGCCCTACCCTCCCCACTACTGGGGCTGGGGCGGCGGACGCTCCTATAACGACCCTCCCGGAGCGCTGCGCCCCGACCGCCCGCTGGCGGGAGGCTCT
>CAJUFH010000120.1 GCA_910585755.1 uncultured Muribaculaceae bacterium
ACTGCATCTCCATCTGCTCGAACTCGCGCATGCGGAAGATGAACTGGCGGGCGACAATCTCGTTGCGGAACGCCTTGCCGATCTGCGCGATACCGAAGGGGATGCGCATGCGGCCCGTCTTCTGAACGTTCAGGTAGTTGACGAAGATACCCTGGGCGGTCTCGGGACGCAGGTAGACGGTCATCGCGCCGTCGGCTGTCGAGCCCATCTCGGTTTTGAACATCAGGTTAAACTGGCGCACCTCGGTCCAGTTGCGGGTACCGCTCAGCGGGTCTACGATTTCCTCGTCAAGGATAATCTGGCGCAGCTCGTTGAGGTCGTTGGCGTTCATCGCCTCGGCGAAACGGGTGTGCAGGGCGTCGCGCTTTGCCTGGTGCTCGGCTACGCGGGGATTGGTCTGGCGGTAAAGAGCCTCGTCGAAGCTCTCGCCGAAACGCTTGCGGGCCTTGGCGACCTCCTTCTCGATTTTCTCGTCGTACTTCGCGATCTGCTCCTCAATCAGGACATCGGCGCGGTAGCGCTTCTTGGAGTCGCGGTTGTCAATCAGGGGGTCGTTGAAAGCGTCGACGTGGCCCGAAGCCTTCCAGATTGTCGGATGCATGAAAATCGCGGAGTCGATTCCGACGATGTTCTCGTGGAGGAGGGTCATCGCCTCCCACCAGTAGCGCTTGATGTTGTTCTTGAGCTCCACGCCGTTCTGGCCGTAGTCGTAGACGGCTGAAAGCCCGTCGTAGATTTCACTTGACTGAAAAACGAAACCGTATTCCTTGGCGTGTGAAACGATTTTCTTAAACACGTCTTCCTGCTGTGCCATTCTATTCTGTTTATTGTTTGTTCGCTTGTTAGATACTGCCGGGAGGCCGGCTGATGGCATCCCGCCTGGGCAGCGGGCGCTTCATCGGGCAAAATTACGAAAATTCCGCCACATTTCACACATTTACAGAAAAAACCGCCAAACCGCCCCTATCCGGGCGCGATTGGCGGTTTATACCCGGCAGAACCTCCGTCCTGCCAACTACAATAGCATTATATCTTCACAGACAAAAATTCATACATGCGGGTCGCTCAAAGACGGAATCGGAAACCGACCTGAAGCAGACCCTGGGCGCCGAAGCCGAGCTCGCCGAACATCAGCACGCTGCGGGTGATTCCGAACTGGGCGCCGATGGGCGTGAACTGATAGGCGAAATAGGTGCAGTTGTAAGCGTCGTCATACTTCGGCATCATGTGAGAGATTTCGACACCCAAGCCGATATGCCCGTAGAGCGACACGATCGAATTGCGGTAATACTCGTAACGACCGTTAAGCATGATCGCGTGGTAGGCGATGCTCGAATGGTCGGGGCCACCTTTTGTCGTCGTGCTGGAGAAAGTATAGCTCGGGCCGATCCACATCTTGCGGTTAATCTGGAAATTCACACCGGCGGTAAGAGCGCCCCAGGCATTGTTGACATGGTGCCATCCGTCGTGGCAGTCCGTCGCGTCCATCTGCGTGTAACCGCCGTAGCCAATCTGGATTTCCGCTTTCTGAGCCTTAGCACCGGTAGCCGCGGCTACAACACACAACGCGGCGACAGCCATTCTCTTCGCGCCCTTTACCAAGGCGCCCATATTCATTACCCTCATAGCGAAACGTCTAATAGAATTAAAAAATAATTGAAAAAGATTCAAACTATCCTATTAACGCCCCCGGCATCCCCCTGGTTCAACCCCAGTGACAAAAACTCCCGTTATTCCCCTTAATCCCTTCCAAAAACTCCGCTTCGCCGCAACAGCTACGCCGCCCCCTACCGTGGCGAGGCGTCAGCCGAGCTTCTCGTGCGGCCCCCGGTCGGCCCCCGCCCCTGCTCCCGGTTTTTCGGCGCGCGGGCGCAA
>CAJUFH010000121.1 GCA_910585755.1 uncultured Muribaculaceae bacterium
GGGGAAGAGGGGAAGCCGCTCGCCTTCGGCTCGCTCCACTCAACATTCGGGGAAAGGAGGGGAACACGAGGGAGAGGGAATTAAGGGGCGGGGAGGAGGAAGCGGGCGGAATGGCGGGAGCCATCGGAGAGGAGGGCGACGGCGATTATTACGGGGGAAGAGGAGGGGAGGGGAAGGGAGATTTCGGAGGACTTAGAGGCGGAGGCGAGGAGGCGGCCGTCGGGGGAGTAGGCGGAGAGGGAGAGGAGGGGGGCGCGGAGGGGGGTACAGAGAAGGGTTGTCCCCAGGAGGCGGAATTCGGCGGCGGGGGGCTCGGCGGTGACGGAGGAGATGGAGGAGGCGGAGAGGATTGCGCGGAGCCCGGCGAGGGGGTTGATTATTCCGGCTCCCCAACGGGGATTGGCGGGGACAAAGGAGGAATCGGCGGGGACGGAGGAGGGGGAGGCGGCGGTTTCGCGGGCGACGCGGAGGAGGTCGGCGGGGGTGAGGGTGGGGTCGGCCTGGAGCCAGAGGGCGAATATGCCGGCGGTGAAGGGGGAGGACATTGAGGTCCCGGAGGCTTCGCCCCAGTGGTGGGCGCGGCCGGAGGCTTCGATGCGGGCGCTGTATTTGTCTTCGGGGATTTCTTCGGCGATGATGTATGGCTCGGAAACGGAGGAGATTATGGGTGCGCCGGGGGCGGAGATGTGGGGGAGGGAGCCGAGGGGGGTATCGCCAAAGCTGGTGAATGAGGCGAGGTCGCCGGGATTGGAGGTGGTTACGACGCGGAGGAGGTCGGAGCCGATGACAGGGACGGACGAGCGGGTACACATGGCGCCTACGGAGATGACACCGGGGCTACAGCAGAGGTCGTTGATGGTCAGGAGGTTTGAGAAGGAGGGGGAGGTTGAGTCGCCGCAGGTCATCATCATCAGGGTTGAGGAGACGTGGCAGTCGATGGCGGCGTTTTGGGGGGCGGAGATGCGGAAGCCGACGTGGTAGCGGGATTTGGCGGGGTCGTAGGAGCCGGGGTAGTCTTCGCCGTTGTTGTTATGGTATTCGATGCCGAGGGCGGTGTTGAAGCGGTTGTTTTCGGGGTTGAGCTCGCAGGTTAGGATTACGCTGGCGGTGAAGTTTCCGAGAGAGGAGAGGGCGGGGGTGTCGGCGGAGGAAAATTCGAGGTAGTCGGTTCCGGCGTCGGGGTCGAGCGCGGGGAGGGTGAGGCAGATTATTTTTTCGAGGTCGTCCCAGATAAAGGGCTGGACGGAGAATGGGGCGCTGTCGGCGCT